>NZ_JBBCVB010000008.1:0-197343 GCF_037199905.1 Serratia sp. MMO-28 | reverse complement strand
ACCGCGTGCATCAGAAAGCTGTTAACGATATTAAACGCGATGCTGCGAGATAATAGGCAATGGGTGACAAATTAATCATCACCCATTGACTTTAAACACAGCTGCTCTCCCTGCGGGAGAGGGTTAGGGTGAGGGGCGGCGGAGGTTACAGCGTTTTCAGCATGGTGACTTCACAGTCGCCGTGGCCGGTACAGCCCATGGCATGATTGATATGCTCGAAACCAAGGTGCTCATACAGGCCGATCGCCTGTTGCAGGGTGGCGGTAGTTTCTAAATAACAACGCTGGAACCCATGTTGGCGGGCAAACTCCAGCGCCTGCAACGCCAGGCGCTTGGCCAGGCCTTTGCCGCGTAACTCCGGCAGGAAATACATTTTCTGTAATTCGCAGACGTCCGCTTCTCCGCCCTGCAGTGGCGCAACCCCGCCGCCGCCAGCAACCTGGCCGTCTAGCTCAACCACCCAGTAGGCGCTGCGTGGCTGGCTGTAGATCTGGTATAACGTGTCCAGATGAGGGTCAGAAACGGTGTAACCCTTATCTGCCGTTAAACCGTGCTCGGCAGACACTTCGCGAATGACGTGAGCAATAGCGGCATTATCTTCAGCCGTTATTGGGCGCACCAGAAGACGCACTGGGGTTGCTGTGGTCATATTTTTACTCGCCATTGAGAGAAACCAGGAAGGCCCAGGCATTTTGTTGTTATTACAAAATATGCCGCACTTATGCTTTTTAATACCATTTAAGGCCGACTCTTGGCAATGCTGATAAAAAAACAGCGGGGAAATCACCCGCTGTTTTTGATCGGTTTGCTCGGCTATACGGGCAACGTTACAGCGCGGCGATGGTCGCCTGCTGTTCTTGCAGCTTCACTTTGCCTTCCTGGCAGGCGGCCAGGCGCTCGCGCTCTTTGGCGACAACTGCTTCCGGCGCACGGGCGACAAAACCTTCATTCGACAGCTTGCCTTCGATAGCAGCGATTTCTGCGTCCAGCTTGCCCATCTCTTTAGTGAGGCGGGCGATCTCGGCGTCTTTGTCGATAAAGCCCGACATCGGGATCAGCAGTTCCGCACCTTCCACCAGTTTGGTGACAGATACCGGGCCTTTCTCACCCGCAGGCAGCAGGCTGAGAGATGCCAAGCGCGCCAGCTTTTCGATAAAGCTCTGGTTTTCCTGCACGCGACGCTGAGCATCGCCGTTGGCGTTACGCAGCAGCACTTCCAGCATTTTGCTAGGCGCGATGTTCATCTCGGCACGGATGTTACGCACCGCGGTGATCGCCTGCTTGATCCACTCCAGATCGTCCAGCGCCTGCTGATCTTCCCGCGCGGCGTCGTAAGCCGGGAAGGGTTGCAGCATGATGGTGTCTGCCGTTTCGCCGGTCAGTGGCTTAACGCGCTGCCAGATGGTTTCGGTGATAAACGGAATGATCGGGTGCGCCAGGCGCAGCAGTGCTTCCAGCACGGTGATCAGCGTATGGCGCGTGCCGCGCTGTTCCGCTGCGCTGCCGTTGCTGACCACCGGTTTGGTCAACTCCAAGTACCAGTCGCAGAACTGGTTCCAGGTGAATTCATACAGGATGCCTGCGGCGATATCGAAGCGATAGGTATCCAGCGCTTCGCGGTAGGCTTTCACCGTGCGGTTGAATTCAGCCAGGATCCAGCGATCGGCCAGTGAAAGCTGCATCTCGCCACCGTTGAAGCCACAGTCGTGCTCTTCGGTGTTCATCAGCACAAAGCGGCTGGCGTTCCACAGCTTGTTACAGAAGTTGCGGTAGCCTTCCAGGCGCTTCATGTCCCAGTTGATATCACGGCCGGTAGAAGCCAGCGCCGCCAGGGTGAAGCGCAGGGCGTCGGTGCCGTGCGGCTCAATGCCGTTCGGGAACTGCTTCTCGGTGCGCTTACGGATCTTCTCTGCCAACTGCGGCTGCATCATGTTGCCGGTGCGTTTTTCCAGCAGATCTGCCAGTGAGATGCCGTCCACCATATCCAGCGGATCGATCACGTTACCTTTCGACTTGGACATTTTCTGCCCTTCGTCGTCGCGGATCAGGCCGGTCATGTACACGGTCTTGAACGGTACCTGCGGCTTGCCATTTTCATCTTTGATGAAGTGCATGGTCAGCATGATCATGCGGGCAATCCAGAAGAAGATGATGTCGAAGCCGCTGACCATCACGCTGGTCGGGTGGAAGGTTTTCAGCGCTTCTGTCTGCTCTGGCCAACCCAGGGTGGAGAAGGTCCACAGGCCGGAAGAGAACCAGGTATCCAGCACGTCTTCATCCTGGTTCAGCGCAATGTCTGCACCCAGGTTGTTTTCGCGGCGCACTTCTTCTTCGCTGCGGCCTACGTACACGTTGCCGTTAGCGTCGTACCAGGCCGGAATACGGTGGCCCCACCACAGTTGGCGCGAGATACACCAGTCCTGGATGTCGCGCATCCAGCTGAAGTACATGTTTTCATACTGCTTCGGCACGAACTGGATTTCGCCCTGCTCAACCGCTTCTACCGCCACTTTCGCCAGCGGCGCGGTGCGCACGTACCATTGGTCGGTGAGCATTGGCTCGATCACCACGCCGCCACGGTCGCCGTAAGGTACGGTCAGATCGTGCGGTTTGATCTCGTCCAGCAGGCCGAGCTCGTCAAAGGCGGCTACCACGGCTTTACGCGCGGCAAAACGCTCCAGGCCGCGGAACTGCGCCGGAATTTCGCTGCTGTAGGCGGTGCTGGCTTCACCCAGGGTATCGAACACTTCCGCTTCCTGGCGGATATCACCGTCGAAAGTCAGAATGTTGATCATCGGCAGGCCGTGGCGCTTGCCCACTTCATAGTCGTTGAAATCGTGCGCCGGGGTGATCTTCACGCAGCCGGTGCCTTTTTCCATATCAGCGTGCTCGTCACCGACGATACGGATGCGGCGGTTAACCAGCGGCAGGATGAGCTCTTTGCCAATCAGATCCTTGTAGCGCGGATCTTCCGGGTTGACCGCCACGCCGGTATCACCCAGCACGGTCTCCGGGCGGGTGGTAGCAACCACCAGGTAATCTTTGCCTTCGGCGGTGGTTGCGCCGTCGGCCAGCGGGTAACGCAGGTGCCACATGGAACCTTTGGATTCGCGGTTTTCCACTTCCAGATCGGAGATGGCGGTGCGCAGTTTCGGATCCCAGTTCACCAGGCGCTTACCACGGTAGATCAGATCTTCTTTATACAGACGGACAAACACCTCTTTCACCGCGTTGGACAGGCCATCGTCCATGGTGAAGCGTTCGCGCTCCCAATCCACCGAGTTGCCGAGGCGGCGCATCTGGCGGGTGATGGTGCCGCCGGATTCAGCCTTCCACTGCCAGATCTTGTCGATAAAGGCATCGCGGCCGTAATCGTGGCGGGTTTTGCCTTCTTCTGCGGCGATCTTGCGCTCAACCACCATTTGGGTGGCGATCCCGGCATGGTCAGTCCCCGCTTGCCACAGGGTGTTTTTACCCTGCATACGCTGGTAGCGGATCATGGTGTCCATGATGGTCTGCTGGAACGCGTGGCCCATATGCAGGCTGCCGGTAACGTTCGGCGGCGGGATCATGATGCAGAAACTTTCCTGGCTGGTATCGCCATTCGGCTTGAAATAACCCTGGCTTTCCCAGTGGTCGTAAAGCTTCTGTTCGATCTGTGTTGGGTCGTAGGCGGTATCGAGATGACTGTTTGTCTTTTCCATTGTGCTTCGTTGTTCAGTAAGTTGGCGGCGTGGCCGTGGTCAAATGGAAGCCGACGCTGCGATAGGCTTTGTAACGTTCGCGCGCCAACTGTTTCAAGGTGTCTTCGTAAGGAACGAAGTCTACCACTTCATGGAAAGCAGTAGCAAAATCTGCAAACTGCGGCAGCAGGGCGATCAGCAGATCGCGCGGGGCATTGCCGCGTTTACCGGGCCAGCACAGCTCGACCGGCGCGCCGTAGTTCGGCCCTTCGCCCGCGAGGTTATGCGGCACAAAGTGGTGCGGCTCGCGCTGCCACAGCGCTTCGTCCAGCCGCTGGGCCTGCTCCTGGCTTTCACAGGCGATCAGTACCCGCTGGCCAGCACGCCAGCGTTCGGCGGCAACGGCGCAGGCCACCGCCTCGTGTGCGCTGAGTGCGCCAGCGGGGTCTGGGTGTTCAAGGAGGTAGAACGTTGCCTGTTTCATATACCCTTCATCTTTCAAGCCGCAGCTGTGTTGGCTGCCCTCCCTCACCCCAGTCACTTACTGATGTAAGCTCCTGGGGATTCCTTCGGTTGCCGCCTTGCTGCAACTTGAAAGCTATTGGGTATAAGCCGGGTGCCTGTAAAAAATGCAAGGGCACAGCAAGCTGTGCTCTTGGTAATTATACCTGATTTACCGCGCGGATTTAATCGTCGCCGTTCAGACCTGCTCGATTGAGTAGAAACTGCGCCAGCAGCGCTACCGGGCGGCCGGTGGCCCCTTTATTCTTGCCGGAGCGCCAGGCGGTGCCAGCAATATCCAGGTGTGCCCAACTGTATTTACGGGTAAAGCGCGACAGGAAGCAGCCGGCGGTAATGGCGCCACCTGGACGACCACCGATATTGGCCATATCGGCAAAGTTGGAATCCAGTTGCTCGTAGTACTCGTCCGCCAGCGGCAAGCGCCATGCGCGATCGCCAGCCTGTTCGGAAGCGCCGATCAGTTCGTGAGCCAGTGGATTGTGGTTCGACATCAAGCCGGTGAGGTGATGGCCGAGTGCGATCACGCAGGCTCCGGTCAGAGTAGCGATATCAATCACCAGTTCTGGCTCGAAACGCTCCACATAGGTGAGGGTGTCGCACAGCACCAGGCGGCCTTCGGCGTCGGTGTTCAGCACTTCAACCGTTTGGCCAGACATGGTGGTCAGCACGTCACCTGGGCGATAAGCGCGCCCGCCCGGCATGTTTTCACAGCCTGCCAGCACGCCGATCACGTTCAGCGGCAGGTTCAGTTCCGCCACCACGCGCATCACGCCATACACCGTGGCGGCACCGCACATGTCGTACTTCATCTCGTCCATGCCGTCGGCCGGTTTGATCGAGATACCACCGGAGTCAAAGGTCAGCCCCTTGCCCACCAGCACGATCGGCTTAGCGTCGGGGTTGGGATTGCCTTTATATTCCATCACGGACATCAAAGATTCGTTTTGCGAACCGGCACCGACCGCCAGATAGGCGTTCATCCCCAGTTCTTTCATCTGCTGTTCGCCGATAACGCGGGTGGTGATGTGTCTGCTGAAGGCATCCGCCAACTGACGTGCCTGTGATGCCAGATACCCGGCGTTACAGATATTTGGTGGCATATTGCCGAGATCTTTGGCAGCTTTGATGCCGGAAGCGACAGCCAGACCGTGCTGGATGGCACGTTCGCCGCTGGTGAGTTCGCGGCGCGTTGGCACGTTGAACACCATTTTACGCAGCGGGCGGCGTGGCTCCACTTTGTTGCTTTTCAACTGATCGAAGGTGTAGAGCGTTTCTTTGGCGGTTTCAATCGCCTGGCGCACCTTCCAGTAAGTGTTACGGCCTTTGACGTGCAGTTCGGTGAGGAAGCAGACGGCTTCCATGGAACCGGTATCGTTAAGGGTATTGATGGTTTTCTGAATCACCTGCTTATACTGGCGTTCATCGAGCTCGCGCTCTTTGCCACAGCCGATGAGCAGGATGCGTTCGGAGAGAATGTTCGGCACATGGTGCAGCAGTAATGTCTGCCCGACTTTGCCTTCCAGTTCGCCACGGCGCAGCAATGCGCTGATATAACCATCACTGATTTTGTCGAGTTGTTCTGCGATAGGTGACAGGCGGCGCGGCTCGAAAACGCCGACGACAATACAGGCGCTACGCTGTTTTTCCGGGCTACCGCTTTTTACACTGAACTCCATGCACTCTCCTGAATCTTAAAGACAACGGCGGTAGCTACGGCTAGAATGACCCACTTCGTAACGCGCTGCCGTCATTGAGTTAACTGATTATGTTAACCTGAACTGCGTAAATGTTCTGTTTTGGCGACTATAGGGCTGTTCCTATAGGGCACCCAAACGGCTTGATGTTCTAATACTATTTTAGCTGTGAAGGTTGCCACATGATGATAAAAAATGGCGGATTAGCGATGAAACTAGCGATTTTCCTGCAAAAAGACAAGTTTTCACAGGCGTAATAAGCGTGATCATCATTAGATATCTGGTACGGGAAACGCTGAAGAGCCAAATTGCCATCCTGTTTATCCTGCTCCTGATCTTTTTTTGTCAGAATCTGGTCAGGGTGTTAGGCGATGCGGTCAACGGCAATATCCCGACAAACTTAGTATTATCCCTGCTTGCATTAGGTGTACCGAAGATGGTGCAACTGATCCTGCCTTTAAGCCTGTTTCTTGGCATTTTGATGACGCTTGGGCGGCTGTATACCGAAAGCGAAATCACCGTGATGCATGCTTGCGGCCTGGGTAAACGGACCCTGATTATTGCCGCCATGGTGTTAGCGCTTTTCACTTCTGCTCTGGCGGCGGTGAACGTGTTCTGGTTGGGGCCCTGGGCCTCGAGCCAGCAGGATGAAGTGATTGCAGAAGCCAAAGCCAACCCCAGCATTGCCGGGCTGGCAGAAGGGCAGTTCCGGCCTTCGCAGGACGGCAACGCCGTGCTGTTTGTCGGTAACGTGAAAGGGAACACCTTCAATGATGTGTTCCTGGCGCAGCTGCGCCCGAGCGGTAACCAGCGGCCTTCGGTGGTGGTGGCAGAGCACGGTGTGATTAACCAGAACCGAGATGGTTCACAGGTAGTGACGTTGGACAAAGGCACCCGATTTGAGGGCACCGCGCTGCTGCGTGATTTCCGGATTACGGATTTCAATGATTACAAAGCGGTGATCGGCCACCGGCCGGTCACGTTGGATAACACCCAGACTGAGCAGTTGTCGATGCGTACGCTGTGGGAATCTGACGATCCGGATGCCAACGCCGAGTTCCATTGGCGCCTGACGCTGGTGGTTTCTGTGATACTGATGGCGCTGCTGGTGGTGCCGTTGAGCGTGGTGAACCCTCGCCAGGGCCGCGTGCTGAGTATGTTACCGGCGATCCTGCTGTATCTGATTTACTTCCTGGTGCAGACATCGCTGCGTTCCAACGGTGGTAAAGGCAAACTGGATCCAATGCTGTGGATGTGGTTGGTGAACGCCGCCTACCTGTTGATGGCGCTGGTGCTGAATCTGTGGGACACCGTCCCGGCGCGCAGACTGCGTGAACGCCTGAAAGGAGCGGCCTGATGTTTGGTGTATTAGACCGTTATATCGGTAAAACGATTTTCAATACCATCATGATGACGCTGTTCATGCTGGTATCGCTTTCCGGCATCATCAAGTTTGTTGAGCAGTTGCGTAAGGTGGGCCAGGGCGACTATACGGCGCTGGGGGCCGGGGTATTTACCCTGCTCAGCGTACCGACCGATATTGAGATCTTTTTCCCGATGGCGGCGCTGCTGGGGGCCTTGCTTGGCTTGGGGACGCTGGCCACGCGCAGCGAACTGGTGGTGATGCAGGCCGCAGGCTTCACCCGCTTACAGATCGCCGGTTCGGTGATGAAAACCGCTATCCCGCTGGTGTTGCTGACCATGGCGATTGGCGAGTGGGTGGCACCGCAGAGTGAGCAGATGGCGCGTAACTATCGTGCGCAGCAGATGTATGGCGGTTCGCTGCTGTCCACCAAAAGCGGCTTATGGGCGAAAGATGGCAATGATTTCATCTATATCGAGCGGGTGTCTGGCGAGACTGAGCTGTCTGGGGTGAATATTTATCACTTTAACGATCAGCGCAGGCTGGAGAAAGTTCGTTACGCCGCCAGCGCCAACTTTGAAGACGGTGAGTGGAAACTTTCGCAGGTGGATACGTCCGATCTGACCAACCCCAAGCAGGTGACGGGCACCCAGACGCTGAACGGCGTTTGGAAAACCAACCTGACGCCGGACAAGCTGGGGGTGGTGGCGTTAGATCCGGAATCGCTCTCGATCAGCGGGTTGCACAACTATGTGAGATACCTGAAGCAGAGCGGCCAGGAAGCCAACCGTTATCAGTTGAATATGTGGAGCAAAATCTTCTCGCCGCTTTCGGTGGCGGTGATGATGCTGATGGCGCTGTCGTTTATCTTCGGCCCGTTGCGCAGCGTGCCGATGGGGCTCCGTGTGGTGACCGGTATCAGCTTTGGTTTCCTGTTCTACGTGCTGGATCAGATCTTCGGGCCGCTGAGCCTGGTCTACAGTATGCCGCCGATATTGGGGGCGCTGTTGCCGAGCCTGCTGTTCCTGCTGCTTAGCATATATATGCTGCTGAAGCGCAGATAGCCCTATCCATATCGCTTGGTGAAGAGCCAACAATGCCAGTCAGTTAAGCCACTGACTGGCATTTTTTATTTCTATCACAGAGAGATAAATGAACAGAGTGGGGGAAAGCTCCCCACTCGTTGAGCGTTTAAAGGGCGGATGCGGCGGAAGGGAATAGCGCAAATGCCTGGCTGCAATCATAGGGCGCTTCTGCACTTTCTGCTGGTGCATCACGGTTATCCAGCACCTCAAACTCCGGTGCACCGTTTTCCACCGCGGCCAGCAGCAGGCTGGCAAAGGATACCGGGCCAGGGCCCATGGTGATCTGGGCATAAGACGGCGATGCTGGTATTTTCCCCGAGGCTTTATTGGCTAACTGCGGTGCGCTGTCAAACACCGTATTGTCGAGCACGATATTTCTCAGCGGCAGCTCCTGCCCATCTGAACTGAAGCCACGCAAGGTCACCTTAACGTTGTTGCCGTTATAAATGGAATTCGCTGTATCCACATAGTGGTAATTCTTGATGGTGATATCGTGAATATCCGGGTAGGCCTGGCCCGTTTTGCTGCTGTAATAGGTATCGATAGTCAGCGCTTCCTGGGCGCGGCGGATGCACACGCCATCATAGCTGACGTTTTTCACCTCTCCCCCGACGCTCATATCCGTTTTGATGCGCACGCCCACGGCAAAATCAGCGTCATGGCCGTCGATCGTCAGATCGCGGATTTCCACGTCTTTGATCGCACAGTCGGTTTCGCTGCCAATTGACATCCCATGGGTAAAGTAGAGCCGGTTATGCAGCACCTTGACGTTGCTGACGGTATAAATCGGTAACTGCCCCAGGTACTTATCGGCAATCGGCGGGACACAGGCGCTGCTGTTGTGGGATTTGATGGCAACACCGTCATCACCGGTGCTGATATGGTTATAGGCAATCAACACATTCTGCGATTGACCAGGATCGATCGCGTCGGTGTTTTTGGTGGTATCTGGGGTAAAGCAGGTGCTGGCCCGGGTAGTGTTGGGGGGGCCAGACGTCGCCGGTTTGGTGCCTTCCGGGCAGTCATAACCCGGCACCGTATAGGCCAGTGACGGGGTTAACACCTTCACACCCCAAACGGTGACCCCATTCACCCCACTAGGGACAAAGTGGAATTTGGGCGCATTTTGCAACGTGATCTTGTACAGAGTGAAGTTTTTACTGGTTGGTTTGGCGGAGTTCTTGTTGGTGACCTGAATCAAGCGCGGGTTGTTCTGGTTGGCACCTGAAACCGTTTTGGTTAATGCGCCAACGTCCCACCAGGTGAGGGTATTGGCATATTTCCCCGTGGTGATGACTGCACCGCCGCGCCCATCGATAATCCCTTCGCCGACCACGCCACTGTTCACCGCATCGGTGGCGGTAATCAGTGCGTTACAGCCATTATCGGAGCTGGCGGTTTCACCGCAGTTATTTTTATCGGCAATCTGATAATCTGCCGGGCTGCGTGAGGCAAACAGGGTAACACCCTGATCCACCCACAGCGTCACGCCACTTTTTAGCGTCAGTGGGCCGCTCAGGAACGCATTTTCCCCATTGCTGCCGGCAATCAGCTTAACGGCGCCGCTGCTACAGGCGTTGATGGCTGCCTGAATACGGCCGGCATCGGGCTGCGAGTTATCGGGATCGGCGTCGATAGCGTCATCCAACAGCCCTTTAGCGTTCTGTGTCAACTCGGCTGGGAGCGTTTGGCAAACTGCGGGCATCATCGGCTCTTTGCCGACCAACTCGGGATCGTTAAGCGCTGCGGTGGGCCAGGTGCCACTGCGATCTGCCGGTGTCACGGGTTCAACCGGCTCGACGGGTTCAGAAGGGTCTACGGGAGTGACCGGATCAACCGGCACCACAGGATCAATAGGGTTAACGGGGCTAATGGGTTCGGTTGGGGTAGCGGGATTGATTGATGAAGCGGTAGTACTCTCGGAATTATCGCATCCTGTTAGAGTGTAAAGAAAAATAATTATAAAAAATAATGACTTAATATTCACCTTTATACCTTCCCTCATAATGAAACAACGTTCCAGAATGAGATATTGCTCCTGCAATAT
Source organism: Serratia sp. MMO-28 (assembly GCF_037199905.1). Lineage (NCBI taxonomy): Bacteria > Pseudomonadati > Pseudomonadota > Gammaproteobacteria > Enterobacterales > Yersiniaceae > Serratia > Serratia sp. MMO-28. Next base: position 186,949 of record NZ_JBBCVB010000008.1, on the reverse strand, counting down.
GCGCGATTGCAACGACTAATTGATATAAATATTTACTCAGAGCAGGGAATGCCGGACGTGAGCAATAACGCCCGGCGAGAGGCCGTTATAGCCACCAATCCAGGATCACGATACCGCACAGGCTGATCGCCCAGGCGATGGTGGTGGGCACCGACCAGACCATCATCTGCAGCTTAACGTCTTTGATCCCCATCATACGGTTCACCACCCAGAACATGCTGTCGTTAAAATAGCTGAAAAACAGCGCGCCCATGGTTGCCGCCTGCGCGGCAGCGAGCATATTCACCCCGGGCAACTGGCTGACGATCGGGGCAGAGATCGAGGCGGCGGTGATCATGGCCACCGTGCCTGAGCCCTGTATCAACCGCACCAGCGTCGCGATGAAAAAGGGGATCAGGACCGGGGTCAGCGGCAGGTTGGCGACATGCTGAGCCAACAAGGTTCCAGTGCCGCTTTCGCGCAACACCGCCCCGAGTGCGCCGCCCGCGCCGGTGACCAGCAGGATGATCCCTGCGGTCTGCAACCCTTCCTCTAGCCGTTCCAGCGTGTCGTGCTTATCGACCTTGGGCATCAGGGTGTAGACCGCCAGCAACACGCTGATCGCCAAAGCGATAATCGGCGAGCCAAGAAAGGCAAACGCCTGCCCCCAGAGGCTCTCGCCCAGCCAGACCATATCCTCGGCTTTTGCCAGCATGTTATTCACCGCGTTGATAAAGATCAGCACGATGGGGGCGACGATCGGCAGCAGTGATAACGTTAGGCTAGGCAGTGCCTTCGCTTCCTTTTCAGCCAGATAACGCCGGTGGGCGGCGTGCCGATCCTCTATCTCTTCATCCTGGTTTTCCGGTTCGAAATCCGGGTAGCGGCTGCCAAGCCAACGGGCATAGATAACCACGCCGATCACGCAAGGAATGGCTAAGACCAGGCCTGCCATCATCATGGCACCAATATCAACCCCGAAGATTGCTGCCACCCCTAATGGGCCAGGAGTCGGGGGCACCGCATGGTGGGTGAGGATCAGCCCGCCCGCCAGCGCCACCCCCAGCGTCAGCAGATTGCGTTGGCCTTTTTTGGCTAACGCTTTGACCAGCGGATAAAGAATGACGAAGGCAGAATCGACAAAAATCGGGATGCTGACGATATAGCCGGTAATCGCCAAAGCCCATTCTTCGCGCCTTTTACCCAGCCATTTAATGAAGCTGTAGGCGATCTGTTCCGCTGCGCCAGAGACTTCCAGCACGCGGCCCATCATCACGCCCAGGCCGATGACAATCCCGATGCTGCCGAGCGTGCTGCCGAACCCTTTGCTGATGGTATCGACCGTCTGTACTGCCGTCAGTCCGCCGGAAACACCGGCGATCGAGGCGGCTATCAGCATGGCAATCAGTGCGTGAACCCGGGTGCGCAGCACCAGAAAAACCAGCACGAACACGGCGACTGCCAGGCCGATGATGGGGGTATAAAGCGCCATAATCAGCTCCCCGCCTGCAACATGTCATCGCGCATAAAAGCGCGGATGATCTGCTGGAAGTCTTCATCAGCATAGAACCCTAACGCCAGCGCACGGCGCACGTCGAAGTTACCCGGCCAACTGGCGACGATCCGATTGATAGCGGCATCCGGCACAAAAATCACCCGCGCACGGGCCTGCTCACCGGCCACCGTGCCCAGCGCGTGCAACATCTGCTGGACGGTCACGCTGATGCCGGGCAGGTTGACGGTGCGAGAGGTTCCGAACTGCGCGGCAGGAAGCCGAGCGGCATGAATAAAGTTATCGATCACGGTACCGGGGCTTGATAACCACAGGGCTAGATCGGGGGAAACCGGGCAAATCGACGATTCGCCATGCAGCGGTTCACGGATGATACCGCTGGCAAACGACGAGGCGGCTTTATTCGGCTTGCCGGGGCGCACGCTGATGGTCGGCAGGCGCAATACTCGCCCATCGACAAACCCTTTACGTGAGTAGTCGTTGATCAGCAGTTCACACAGGGCCTTTTGCGTGCCGTAGGAGGATTGCGGCTGTACGGCACAATCATCGCTGACCACCGGTGGGAGCTGGCCGCCAAACACCGCCAGCGAACTGGTGAAGATAAACTTCATTGCCGGAGCATGATGCCGCGCGGCTTCTAATAGCTGGCGAGTGGCGTCGAAGTTGACCTGCATTCCGAGATCGAAATCGCTTTCTGCATGGCTGCTGACGATGGCGGCCAGGTGGAACAGCACACTGCAGTGCTTATCGATAAGCTGGCTGGCGGCACCGGGCTGCGTCAGATCCAGCGCCAGGCAGCGCACGCGCGGATCGTCCACTGGCGCGTTGGGCCGCTGGATATCTGCCAGAATCAATTCACTGAAGGGCAGCACATTCTCCCGCAGTAATGCGGTAGCTAAACGCTGACCCAGAAAACCTGCTCCACCGGTAATGATGACCTTCATGGTGTTGTCCTTTCCCTATAGGGGAGGTTGTTGTTATCAGAGGTTGATGTTGTGCAGCCGCAAACCGCGTTCTTTAAGCTGTTGCAGTGCATCCGGCGGCAGCGCGGCATCGCAGACGATGTCGTCGAGCGCCGTTAGGGGGCAGACGCGGAACATGCCGTACTTGCCATATTTACTGCTGTCGGAGACCAGCACTTTGCGCCGAGCCACGTCCAGCAGAGCCTGTTTCACCAGGACTTTTTCTTCATGAGGTGTGGAAAGACCATGTTCCAGATCCCAGGAACTGGTGCTGATAAAGGCGATATCGATATTCAGGGTGCGCAGCAGCATCGCGGCGCTGCTGCCTGCACAGGAAAAATTGCGTTGATCAACACGCCCGCCGGTATGAAACAGGTTGAGCTGCGGGCGATTCATCAGGTGCTGGATAATGGAAAAGTCATTGGTGACGACGGTCAGATTGAAGCGTTCCGCCAAATGGCGGGCGATCTCGAAGCTGGTGGTGCCGGCATCCAGATAAACGACCTGGCCATCTTCCACCATTGCGGCGGCATATTTGCCGATAGCCCGTTTCTGCCGGTGATGCAGCTGGGCCTTTTCTTTATAAGCCAGCTCCTGGCGAAGTGCGTCGCTAAGGCGCACGCCACCGTTGACGCTGATCACTTTGCCTTCTTCTTCCAGTTGATGGATATCGCGCCGAACAGTCATGTGTGAAACGCTCATCAACTCGGCTAAAGCCACAATGGTGACCAACTGATATTCATGTACATGGCGATAGATAAAATCGCGACGTTCCGATGGGATCATGCTCTCTCCTCGGCAGCGGCGGGCTGGAGCGATGTTGCCGCGCAATGGCTGTTATTTTTTGTTATGGAAGTTAATGTTTAATCATTTTGTTTAACAAATAAACGATGGGTATCACAGAAGCCTAGGGCGGGAATTTTAATAAAAAAGTTTATATTCAATATGTTAAATGGTTGTCCGGCACTTCCTCGGGTAACATAAAGCTGTGATGAATAATGTGATGTGTAACAGCAAGGAGTCATGCCGCGCCGGTTGCGCGGTGAGGATGATTGCCGGTCTTCAGCGTTTGGCAACGGCATTGTTGTTACCCACGGCATTCTTTCGGTTGGTGAACGTACAAGCAAAATGGGGGGATAAATAAGCAGGGAGTGCAGAGAAAGCCACCGGGTGACGTTTTTTTCAACATTCAACTCATTGAATGCATGATAAGTGTTGCGTGCGAGAAGCGGGAAGGTATAATGCCCACGTTTTCCGCATACTGCTTCCAGTGCCGAAGTGGCGAAATCGGTAGACGCAGTTGATTCAAAATCAACCGTTGAAAGACGTGCCGGTTCGAGTCCGGCCTTCGGCACCAACAGTATGTAAATAGACCTCAACTGAGGTCTTTTTTTATGTCTGAAATCCAGTACTTACCTACCTTTCCCGCTATATTAGCTCTCTCAGTGTCAACCGACATCAACCCACATCTACCAATAGATGTTGGTACAGATGATGGTATTTCTGGTTCGATAATGCGTGTACCAACGGGGAGGGGATAATCATGGCATTAACAGATATTAAAGTCAGGACATCCAAGCCTGAAGAGAAGCAGTACAAGCTGACCGACGGCAATGGCATGCATCTTCTTGTTCACCCGAATGGCTCTAAGTACTGGCGTTTGCAGTACCGCTTTGGTGGGAAGCAAAAGATGCTGGCTTTAGGTGTCTATCCAGATGTCTCCCTTGCGGATGCCAGAGCACGCCGTGATGAAGCTCGCAAGCAGATAGCGAACGGCATCGATCCAAGCGATAAAAAGAAAACCGATAAAGTTGAGCAAAATGAAGCTCGTACTTTTGAAGAGGTTGCTATCGAATGGCATGCCACCAATAAGAAGTGGTCGGAAGATCACAGCAAACGCGTGCTGAAAAGCCCGGAAGATAATCTCTTCCCCGCTATCGGCAAACGCAATATTGCCGAACTAAAAACCCGTGACCTGCTAGCGCCAATCAAAGTTGTCGAACAATCCGGGCGTCTTGAAGTGGCATCACGCCTTCAACAACGTTCGACCGCAATAATGCGCTACGCCGTGCAGAGTGGCTTGATTGACTACAACCCCGCTCAGGAAATGGCAGGTGCCGTTGCATCTAGCAACCGGCGGCATCGTCCCGCCTTGGAGTTAAAGCGAACTCCAGAACTGCTTCAACGAATTGATAGCTACACCGGCAGGCCGTTAACGCGCCTGGCGGTAGAGTTGACGTTGTTGATTTTTATCCGCTCCAGTGAACTGCGATTTGCCCGTTGGTCCGAGATCGATTTTGAAACCGCCATGTGGACCATTCCTCCTGAGCGTGAACCAATCGAAGGGGTAAAACACTCGCATCGTGGCTCTAAAATGCGAACTCCGCACTTGGTGCCGCTTTCCCGGCAAGCTCTGGCGATTCTCGAGCAGATAAAGACGTTCAGCGGGGATCATGAACTGATCTTTATTGGCGATCATAACCCTCGCAAACCGATGAGTGAAAACACGGTGAACAAATCTTTGCGAGTGATGGGATATGACACACAGGTTGAAGTCTGCGGTCACGGTTTCAGGACAATGGCGTGTAGTTCGTTGATTGAGTCAGGGTTATGGTCGAGAGATGCAGTGGAACGGCAGATGAGCCATATGGAGCGTAACTCTGTGCGAGCGGCTTACATTCACAAAGCCGAGCATCTTGATGAGCGCAAACTGATGCTGCAATGGTGGGCTGATTTTCTGGATGCGAATAGGGAGAAGGCGGTGAGTCCGTTTGATTTTGCCAAGCTTGGGCGGTGATTGGCTATGGTTTACTTTGCGCCATGAGCACCATCCCGCATGAGCAAGGCTATAACTCGGCCTTGCCCATATGGATGGATAGCCTAGAGTTTGAGGGAAATGTGGTGCATGGGGAGTTTGGGCGTCGTGCTTAGCTGAGTGTGATTTTTCTGACGGGGACCGACAGTGCCTGCAGTGATGCTGGTATTGTTGGTTTTTTATTGAGTTCATGATGCAGCACCTTTGAAAAAAGAACACTCAGCATAAGTCTGGCAGAACTTACGCTGAGGGAGGGACGTCCATCAAATCACTACACCAACAACATCTTTGTCACTTAAGAAATCATCCGTTTGTGCAAAAATAAACTGCTTTAAAAACTGATCAATGCGAATATTCAGCTTAAATAGAGGTATGGTTACGCCGTCTTGCTTTTCAAAATAGGCCTTGGCTTTCGCTTTATCTACCGTTTCTTTTAATGCGTCGAAGCGACCAAAGTCGTTGATATTTTTATCATTAACACTATCGGCCATTAATGCCATGAGTAGTTCTTTATCTAAACCAAGAGCATTAACAACTGCGTTTAATTGCGCATTTTCAGCGTTATCTTTGTAGGTGTTGATGTAGTCTCTAAAAGTATGGCCTTCAACTAACTGCGCATCGCCGCGCTGCAAGTCGTGCAAGAAGAGCTTGGCGTACTTTTGCTCGCTTTGGGTGAGCGATGCAAACGACTTGTGCAGCTCATTTAATGTGGTTTCGATGCTCGCAGAGTCTTGGTGTTTGTTCAGCTCTTTTAAATATTTATCAAAGCGGCTGTTCATATAGTCGGCATCGATTTTGCCGGTGTCTATTTCAGTTAAATAACCATTGATATCAAATGGCACATCATCACCACCTGCGCCACCGCCTTCACCTTTGCCTACTAGCTCTTTATAGCGCAAGGCCAGGCTCAGGTAAGTTTGTTGGTCTATGGCCAGCGTTACTTCATGTTCTACATCATTTTCAGTAGCGGAATAGACTGACTGTTCCCAATTCAAACCTTGCACTTTAGCCGCTTCCAAGTGTTGGCTAAAGGTGTTAAATAATTTGGCGAATTGGGCACAGGCTTCTATATCGTCTGGCAGTTTTTCAAAATTATCCACCCCAGCGCTAACAAACAGCTTGGTCATGTCTGCCACTAATTCATTCATGGCTGCAATATTGCTGGGTAATCTATCAACAAATAAGCCGATAGGCCTGTCGCCGGAATAGAGTTTTACCGCAGCGTTAATGTGCTGCTCCATGGTGTGCGGGTAGCGGTAATAACGGATAATGCCGTGGGGTTTGTCGGGGCCAAACAAGCGATTGGTGCGCGAGAACGCTTGAATAATGTTTTGGTATTTAATCACCTTGTCTAAATACAAGGTATTGAGCCATTTAGAGTCAAAGCCAGTGAGCATTTGATCCACTACAATCAGTAAATCTAATTGCTTCGAAGGCTCGGTATGAATGCGCTCGTAGGGTTTTTTATGGGCAAGGCGTGCCGCTAAATCTTTTTTAAAGGCCGCGTGGCGGGCAAAATCAAAATCCTGGCCATAACGCGCGTTATAGTCGGCCATAATTTCGTCCAGGCCATCGCCTTTAAAGGTGGAGCCACGGTCACCACTGCCGTCGTTATCAATGTTCGGGTCAAATAGGGCCGATACTTTAAGTTCAGGTTTGGCGGCTTTTAAACGGCGGTAATAATCAATAGCCTCGGCAATGCTGCTAGTGGCAAAAATAGCGTGAAACTTATTGGTTTGGCTTAGCACATCCCACTCAGCCAGAATATCTTCTACTATTCCATTAACATTGTGGACATTGGACGATCTGGTCCGTGCCCTGGTAGCGAATTACGATCAGGTTGATATTGAAACTAAGTTACTCGTCCCATTGAAGCGCGCTTATTTACCCGTCTGAGTTTGAGAAGGATTACGAGCCAGCAGAAGCTGGTTAATGGCCTCGAAAAGTAAAGGAGCTTTCGTACGCTACACTTTGCGAGATTTTCTTTGATTGAACCTCAAGGGAAGTATTCTTCGATTATAGTATGTTTATCAAATCGATGGATGGTGATAAGGAAGACTCATGGAATGGTTGATTGGTTTTTTTGTATTTTTGCTAATTATTACGGTAATATTTAAGCCAACAAGGTGTGATGTCTGTGATACCAGCTTTAAGCGAAAATACTACACTTGGGAAATCGAAGGAAAAAAACAACATTTGTGCCCTAATTGTAATAATAAAATGAGTAGGAGAGTTAGTGCCCGTTGTTTTAAAGATAGATTTGGATAATATTGCTTACGATATTATCCGGTTCATCAGAAAATTTAGTTAAGCACAAATACTCTGTGATTAAGGCTGAAGCTATTGCAACTCGTTTTTTGGAAGCTATCAAAGAGCAAGGGTTAGTGGCTGGATCGCGCCAGTATGTACATTTATCGAGTGATGAAACTACAGCCATAGCTGTTGGACAACGACACGGTAAGCCGTGTGTGTTAAAAATAAAAGCTCTGCTGATGTACAAGCAAGGCATTAAATTCTATCAGGCCGATAATGGTGTTTGGTTGACTAAAACAGTACCAACGCTGTTTATTGACTGGCAATGATAACTTCATCTCCTAAAGTCACGCTACTAGCGAAAATCTCAACCAATACATTTTCTGATAAGAAGGCAATCTTGAAGTGTTTTATAGACCTAGAATTGCCAAAATGACGTTTCCATGCAAGCGTCGCTTCAGAAGTTGGGTACTCAATCAAGGCTCCCATTGATGGAGCATGAACACTTGAGCTGTAATTTACATTGAACAAAGGTACACCTGGAAATGTAGTCCGAGAAAAAGCACATACCATATCAAATCGTAATTCGCGATAGCATGTAGCTTGCAACCCTTCCTCAGCGTCATACTCAATTTTGAGTACAAGGTCCAACCCTCGTGACTCAAGAATGACTGCATTCTCCCCATAAGGCGGTAACCACTCATAGGGATTTAGGATAGAAATGCCAGCACCTGCTTCCATTATTTTTCCCTTGAGGAGTAATGAGGTAAAAGCCCGACCAATTTGGCAAGGGTTTTGTCACTAATTAATCATCCAATGAGTAAGCCTTAACAAAATCGTTATACGTTTCATACAGGTGATAAAAAATCGCATCAGGATCGTTCTTAACCATTTGATATCTTTCCATTATTTTTTTAAAAAGCCCATCTGGTAAATGGTGAGGCTCTGTCTCATTTTTGGCACAGTAAAAATAAAAAATAGCCTCTTTGAGTACTGGAATTGATAAAGTCTTACTATTTTCAAGTAAAAATGAAAATGCATACTGCCTACTACTTTCAGACAATAACAGATAAGACAAACAAGTCGCTCTTAGAAAATCATTATATAACGTTTCTGATTCCAAAATTAATCTACAAAAAACAAGCCCTTCATGCTGATTATTTAAGTAAAGTGCATTGAGATAATCAAACGCATCTTTCGCAGGATCTTCAGGTGAAAGCTCACTAACATAGCCATTCACTAGATAACTGTTTAATCCATCAAATAGCTCTTTTAGATCTGGTTGATTTGGATTCATCATCACTTGAATGCTCCTGTTTGTACTGTTGACAATCGTTTTGAACCGTCAGGTAAAATCGTCCAAGTCGCATGAATATTGGTTGACTCATAAAGCAATCCCGGTACTGAGGCCGGGATTTCACCTACATCTGTAATTTCCAAAAATTCATGCCATTAATAAGCCAGTATTGCTCTTTGTCTGGTACTAACAAGCCAAAATCACTATTTGCTTGAGCGTTCCAATCAGAAGGTACAGACGCTTCGTGACTTCTATCCCAATCAGTATGGCGATATATTTTTTTGTCAAAATTGATATAAAACTTAGGTAGCCGCATTCTCCAGCTATCCCACTCAACTGATACTGGGTCTGTTAATGTAGATAAAAATCGCTCAACATAATCATAAAAACTGACAAGCTGCTCGTCAGACCTGCCCAATGTGAAGAATGATCTCATCCAGTCAACTGTATAAATAGCAACATCATTTCTGGTTATGTAATCTTTAAAGTTATCCTTAGATAATACAGGAACTCCATTTCTGAATGAACTGACTGCCTCGTCATACAGAGACTCTTTCATCCATCCTTTAGCTATATACGCCTTATATTCTGGCCTAACATCGATGCAGTAATTATCTTTACTATCAAAAAGGTAGTAATGAGCGCCATCCGCAACAAAGATAGCTATATCTTTATCACCATTAAAAATAGCATCGAGTAAATTCTGATAATCATTTGTTAAATTCATTCAGAAATTCCTCTTTCGTTAATGCGCGATATTTTTATAGGTTTTGCCCTATTAGCCTATCTCACACCTTAATTGTTCCCTGTTCATTTGGGCTCGGACAACTTTTACCCAGACGCATTTTTTCAGCCCGTTACGCCATTTTCCCCAACCTGTTAAAGAGCAACTGCACCCACATCATAGCAGCGGCGTCAGCCGCTGCCATTACCGCTCACCGAGTCCGACATTACCAGCGCTGAACAACTGGAGGTGACCGCTGCACCCGGTGTGATACGGTTGCAGCGGCGAGAAGAGGGACGGTTTGGGGCTTAAATGTTGGAACCCCAGTTGAGACTGGGGTTTTATTTGCCCATTAATCAGGCTGATAACGTTCATCTTGGATAATATAAGGCTCTGCAACTTCCTTCCACACCAATTCTGCCATCTTCTGCCATTCGGTTGGGGTTTGTTGTTTCACTAGATAGTCCCTGATTAATTTAACTGCTTTGTTAAAGTCCTCTTTATCTAACTCAACAAATGAATAAAACTTTAGATATTCACCTTCCTCAGATTTTATCACCTCATGCAGCTTAGGGTGCTCGGGCAAAAAAACAGCATCTAGCAGATCCCCAAAGGCATCCCAATAACTCCCGTTAACAAAGCCTCCGGTTCTTTGAAAATTACTTTCTCTTTGTCCATTATCATTCCAACCGATAAATAAACTCGCCCCCATACCATCACCTCATAATGATAATTTTGTCTTGCTGTACTTTAGGCAGTGTTTTTATATAATCCATGAAGATTTTTTGGTTAGCAGGCGTTAGCACTCTAAAGTCAACAGGCACAAAGTCAGCTTTTTGCAAATGATCTTGGATAACATCTCTTCCACTACCAGTACTCATGTTTTTCTCATAAAACTTATTTAATCCGTCTATTTCTTTCTGTGACAGTTTATCAGTCGTATACATGGCATCGACAGTTTTACCTTTATTTGGGCCTGACGTAATCACAAAATCAGGTGAAGTTCCTGATTTTGCTCCAGGCGAAGGTGTATAACGCTCCATTGTACCGAGAGTAGACTCTAATTGTGCTGCAGATGCGGCTTCAGCCGGTTTTAGCTTACCATTGCCCCCCAGATCCGGTGTATTAAGTCGGTCATGGCCTTCCAGAGGCGTTGAGTTTATTTTTACTTCATAAACCCCATCTGCATTCTTAACAAGTGAACTTGCTGCCCCTGAAGCCGAACCTTTATTGTTGAGCGCAACATCCTTCCCGAACTGCTTCGTCAGTGCACCTGATGCTACTACAGCACTCACACCACCCGCGATGTACATTGAACCAACGTAGGCTCCTGCTCTCGCTCTGGCCTCTTCCTCTGTGTAACCGAACGACATAAACGCCTGCGTATACCCTTCCAGAACGTTGAACACTTCCTTCGCATTCGGGTCTGTAGAGTTCAGCAAGTTCATTATCTGCTGATAACCTGCCTGAGCCTCTTTCGGGTTCTGGTAAGTCTGGTTGAAGTAGGTATCTTGCGCGGCCTTCGCTTTCTCTCTTTCTGCCTGACAGTCACCACCTTTGCCACTGCAGGCCGCGTAAGCAGCCAGATCACTTTCCAGATCCTTACGATTCAAGGCATCACGTTCTTGCTGCTCCTGAGGCGTCAGATTCTGCTTGTGGTTCAACTCCGTCTGGCGGCTCTTCTCCGTGCTGCTCAGATAGTTATTCTCCACAACAACGTGCTCCGTCGTGAAGTTGACCGCCGCAACCACTTTTTCCCTGTGCTGTCAGTCAGTTACAACCCCATTTCGCCAGTGCTTTTTCACACTCGCAACTTTTTGCCCCGACGCGACTTTTACGCCCGGTATCACACTTTCCCCAGCACTGTTAAAGAGCAACCGCACACACATCATAGCAGCGGCGTCAGCCGCTGCCATTACCGCTTTTCCGGGTTTTCATCGCGGCGGGAGGCGGCGCACAGCGGCTTTTTGCTGTGCGTCGCCGAACCGCCTGCCAGGTGCGGGGCGGCGAGCCTCCGCAAGCGCCAGCACGGCGCTCTGTTGCACAACTGCACAAGCCGGGTTTTGGCTTTGCATGACCACACAGAACCAGGGCGGGCGCGGAAGCTGGCGAGGCGGGAACGAGTGACACGCGGCCCTTGGCGGGGCACGAGCCGCCGCAGCCAGACGCAGCCGGGCGGGCATTAAGCCCTTAAGCGGAGGCCGCCAGGCCGACAACCCTGTTGACGTTGACCTTGATGTTGAAGAAGAACACTGTCGCCAACAGCGGCGGGAGCTTGCGAGCGGCGCGCCACAACGCACTGGCCGTTAACGATGCCAAGGCAGATTGCCCAACCGGCAACCGACGCCGAACCTGCTCGCTGCGGGGGCGCACGACATAACGCAGATTATGCGTATACGGCCCGCTGATTGAGGTTTAGGTGGAGTTTGTAGCCCGCCGGGACGGGTGCGCATAATCTCCCGCGTTATGTTTAATGGCCGAACGGCCAGCAACCTGATTAATAGAGAGCACCGCCGCCCAGCGCTGGCCGGGCGGGCATTGACCCCCGCACACACCGGAGCCGAACAGGGCAGGAGGTGCGCCGCGCTGCGACTTAGGGAACGAACGGAAGAGAACGGCGCGCCTGCTGCCTGGGCACTCGCCCACCGACCCACAGAGAACGAGCTAGCTTTGCAGGCTGTCCGGCGGCACCGTTGCTGCGTCCGGCTCCTGACTCTCCGGCGACGTTTACCAACAGTTCAGGCCGTAGCTGACGCTGGTAACCAGGTGGATTTAAGCATGGGTCACTGGAAAGGGCTAGATTATGACAACGCTACCCTTAGTGATTAAGGATAGCGTTGATTAGACTTATTTATGCGTACTGAGTTAACTTCCAAGTCACAGCTTTGCCATCATATGGAGGCATTTTATTACCTTTAGCTATCGGTGCTGTTGTCGATGGCGTGCCAACAACTGTCCATACTCCACTTTCTGGGCATGTCTGCCCAGTAGTAGCTGTAGTTCCTATCGGTGCTTTTGACATCCTTTCGTTTCCTTGTGTTAAGACACTGCCACCTCGGCAGTCCCTTAACTCTCATTTGGGGGCATAAGTTTAAATACCAATAACCATTAATTTAATAAGGCTTTATTTGTTTGGTTTTTCGACAGACATCTCATTTTGAATGAATATTAGAGCAACGATACACTACTCCATAGCATAGGAAGGGACACACAGAAGAGAACGGCGCGCCTGCTGCCTGAGCACTCGCCAACGCACTCACAGAGAACGAGCTAGCTTTGCAGGCTGTCCGGCGGCGTTTCGCTGTCCGCCTGCTCCGCCGGATGGGTCGACGCATGAACCGCCTGCAACGCACGGATACTCACCTGCGTATAGATTTGCGTCGATTCGATACTCGCATGGCCCAACATGGCCTGTATCCAGCGGATATCCGCGCCGTTTTCCAGCATCTGCGTGGCCATCGCATGACGGAACAGGTGACAACTGCCCCAACGGCTGAGGCCCGACGCCACGATATATTCCTTGGTCACGATGGTCACACCGTTCGGCGTCAGCCCGGCCACACCGTCCAACGCCACGAACAGTGCGGTAACCTCCGGGTTCACCAGCAACTGCGGCCGCACCTGGTGCTGATAATGCAACACCCACTTTAGCGCCCGTTCCCCGATGGGGATAACCCGGTCTTTCTTCCCCTTGCCCTGCCGGATGGTCACCGTTTTTCGGCTGGCGTCCACCGCGTGCTGGTCAAGCCCGGCCACTTCCATGCGCCGCATCCCCGTTGACCACAACAGCTCCAGCAGCGCCCGGTCACGCAGCCCTTTCAGCGTGCTGATATCCGGCAACGCCAACACCTGCTCCACTTCTTCCACACTCAGGATATGGCGCGGCAGCCGCTTCTCCAGCCTCGGCAACACCAGACCCGACGCCGGGTCTGCCAACAGCAGATGGCTGCGCGTCATCCAGGCGAACCACACCACCAACGGCCCCAACTGGCTCCGCTGCGTCCGGCTGCTCAACGGCTCGCCGTCCGGTTTGCGGTAGGTGAACAGATAGCGCTGATAACGTTCCAGGATAGGCAGGGTGATTTCCTGCGGATAGTGCAGCCCGCGTTCAGCGGCCCACAGGATAAAGCGGTATTGATGATGGGTTTGGGTTTTAAGGGTGGTTTCCGACCAGTTACGCTCCCGCCGCCACGTCACGAACCGCAACAGCAGCGTATACAGGCTTTTCGGGTCATGCGCCGGGCCAACCGGTTTACGGTAGACTTCATCCACGGTCAGCAGCGCATCGGTGCGGGGTCTGCGGTAGGCCATTACTCACCTCCAACAGCAGGGGCAGCAGCCCGATTATTTTTCCCCTTTATTACGGTGTTTGAGGCAACCCCAACCGCTTCCGCCACCAAGCCTTGCCCTGCCTGGCTCGAAGCCACTTTATCACTCTCCAACTTGGCCCCAACTTGGGGGCAACTTGGCACCAACTTGCTGGCTTCCGAGTCCAACTTGCGCTCTCCGCCCTCATGTTCAGCCACATTAAGCAGGCCACACAGATGGCTTTCATCACCGTTACCACCATCCCACAGCAGTTGATACTGCAACAGATGGCCACGACTGCCACCGTGCAACAACAGGTATTCCATCTCAGCCAACCGCAGGCAATGCACCTTAAGCTGGTTATCACTCCAGTTGGTGTAACCCCGGATATCCCGCCGGGTAAAGCGCACCTCCGCGCTCTGGCAACCTTGTTGCTCAGCCATTCCTTTGACCATCTCTTGTATCAGCAGCAACAGCTTGCGCGTCTGCGGCGGCATTTCGTCCAGCGTGCGCCCCAGCACCTCATGCGCCAGCCGGTTCGCCAGCGCGATATCAGACCGCGCCACCTCGATATACTCCAGCCATTCCCCCCGGTGCTGCACCCGCTTCACCTCCCGCTGGTACTGGTGCAACAGCGCGATGCTCTGTATCAACGTCAGATACTTCATATGGTCGCGCCGGGTGCGGGTTTTATCGCTCAGGAACGTCAACTGTTCCGCATACGGATTCACCACTTTCAACGGCCTGAGCAACCGTTGCGCGTTCTGGTGCAACCGCGTCAGATAGCCTTTTTCATTCGCCGCCAGCAACCCTTCCAGCGTTTGGTGATGCCGCTGCAAGGCATGTATTGCCTGCGTCTGCTCCCGCGATTCGTTCACCGTCAGCACCAGGCAACGGTTTAACAGTTCTTCATCCACATCGATGGCCGTGGTGGTCAGCATCAGCATCACCGGGCCTTGCACCTTGTATTCCCGCGTCACCAGTTCGCCGCTCTGCTCGTTCTTGCCCGTCGACGCTATTTTCAACTCCCCGTCCGACTGCAACAGCTTCAGCGCATACGCCGCCTGGCGTACCCCTTCCTCTTCCGCGATAGCCAGTATCTTGTGCGACAGCGAGGTTTCACCCAGGTAATACAGGCTTTGCCCGGTCATGGCCGAGTACTGGATACGCTCTTCTTCCGGCATCAGGTTCAGCACCGCATCCATTAACGACGATTTCCCCGCCGCCGAACTGCTCTGTATCAACACCGCCAAGGGTTTATCCAGCTTGCGTGACACCGCCGCCAGATACCCGGTCAGCAGATTCGAGGATTCGCCAACCACGCCGCACGACGCCAAGTCATTCACCACCCGTTCCGCCAGGTCAGGGGATTTCAGCAATGCCAGCGCCGCCGCTTCATCCTCAGCACTCACCGCCACCGCAGCGGGCGCGGCCAGCTCCACCGCCTGCCGGGCCTCGTCCTGTTTCTGCTCCAGCAACAACAGCAACCGGCCGGCCTCGCGCTTGATAACCGCCACATCACAGCCCAGCTCAACCACCGCCACGTTGATAAAGCCCTGCCGCTGTTTGGCGTGGTACATATCCAGTTGATCAACATGGAACGCGCCGCTGGCCTCATCCCGCACCTGCACATTGACCTTCATCACGTCCGGTACCGTATTCTTTTGCCAGCCCCGCACCCGCCACACGCGCGGACCGCAGCGCATCAACAGCTCACCCGCTGCCGTGACTTCGCCGGGGATAGGTACGGTTTCAGCCGACACCGGCGCAGACTGCACGCCCGGCAAGGCGGCTAAAGAAGAAGGGGTGTCCGGCCCCGGTGTTTCCTGCACGAACACCGCCCCCGGCCCGGTGCCGTGGCCCATCCAGGCCGCTTGTTCCAGCGCCAGCCCCAGCGCTTTCTCCGGGTTACCGCTTTTTAACGCATACGCATTCGCATCCAGCCCTTGCGGGAACCGCACCCGCCACGCTTCGATCCCCAGCTCCAGCAGATCACCGGCGACAGCTTCCGCACCCCGATCCCCGGCTTCATCACGGTCATAAGCGATCAACACCCGCTTCACGCCGTGATACTGCAACGCCGCCAGATGATCCGCCGTAAAGCCGTTGCAGCCATAGGCGGCGATCACGTTGCGGAACCCGGCACACCAGAAGGTCATGGCGTCGATCAGCGCTTCACACAGGATCACTTCTGACGAGGCTTTCAGCGCCGGTTCATTCCACACCCCGACCAGCGGCGACGGTAGATACAGGTGTTTGGGATTACCCTTGATGATCTTGTAATCCGGTTGGGTGCGACGGCCATACAGTTGCAGCACCCGGCCACGGCTGGCAACGTTCGCCGACTCCGCCCAGCCGATCACCGGCATTACCACGCAGCCCCGGAAGTGATCCTGACGCGTAGCCTCGCGCAAGATCCCTACCTGCGCCAGCCGTTCCCGCAGCCGCTGACCGTCTTTGCTGTTTTTCGAGGGCAACACCCCGGCACTGCCGCCGATACCGTGATTACCCGCGAACCCCAGCCGGAAGTGGCTCACCAGTTCAGGGTGATCCAGCCCGCGGCTGGCCAGCCATTCTTGCGCCTCCGGGGACGCCAGCAACTGCTGATGATAGAAGTCGATCACCTGGTTAAGCAGCGCCTGGCCATCATCATCCAGATCGGCCAGTTTGGGACGCACCACAGGCGGCGAAGCAGGAGAAGGGGCTACGGCCTTCACCGCAGCGACAGTAAACGACGACAACCCCGCCAGCTCTTTCAGCCGCAGCAGCCCACTCAGGAAGTCCAGATATTCGGTTTTCATCAACCAGTCCAGCACCGAACCCGCAGCGCCGCAGCCGAAGCAGTGGTACAGGTTCTTTTCAGGCGAGATCACACAGGACGGGGTTTTCTCC
Source organism: Serratia sp. MMO-28 (assembly GCF_037199905.1). Taxonomy (NCBI): domain Bacteria; kingdom Pseudomonadati; phylum Pseudomonadota; class Gammaproteobacteria; order Enterobacterales; family Yersiniaceae; genus Serratia; species Serratia sp. MMO-28. Next base: position 170,206 of record NZ_JBBCVB010000008.1, on the reverse strand, counting down.
CGGTGGAACGGGCACAGCGTCACATAGTCCTTGCCCTGGCGTTTCAGTTCACGCCGCTGGCTTTGTGCCACCTTCAACAGCGACACATCACGCTTTAACTGCTCCAGATCTTCCGGGGTGATCCTGCCCATTTCGCTGCTCCTGTAAAAACCTGTCAATAGGGTTTCAGTAAAAATAACTCGACAAGCATATACTACAGTAGGTAGTATTTACAACAGAGAGATGTAAAACAGGGAGTAGATTATGGTCATCAAGTCACGAACAACCACGGTAAAAACGACGATGGCCGCCCCTGTTACCAATGAAGAACAGATATTTATGGCCGCGCTGGGCAAGCGTATGACAGAACTCCGCAAGGCTTCTGGCATGACTCAGGCACAGATGGCGCAGGCACTGAACGTTTCACAACAGGCCGTACAGTCCTGGGAAGCCGGTCGGCGACGGATACAGATATCCGTACTGCCTGCTGTAGCGAAGCTGCTTTCGGTTTCTCTGGAGGGTTTGCTGGGTGAAGAGACAGAGCGCACACCGCGTAAGCGCGGCCCGGCATCCCGGCTGGAACAGCAGATTGAGGTGATCAGCCAACTGCCGAAGGCCCGGCAGAAGATGGTGGCTGAGATGCTGGATGCGGTGATTGCACAGGCGCAGCAGCAGGAGACAGGCAGCTAACAGACAGGGTTTTTAACACAGGTTGACGGTGGTGGAACACCGGCAACCTGCTAACCACCGCAACTAACAGGAGTAGTTACCATGGCTAGAGCAGATTCTACGTCACAACCCGCCGCACCCCAAGCCCGTAAAAGCGTGGTCGGTTACCGCACCAACGGCGGCAGGCCGAACCCGCTGCCGCAACTGACCATCAAGGGGAGATGGCTTGAGCCGCTCGGATTCACCACCGGACAGAGGATCGAAGTGATCACCGAGCCTGGGCAGTTGATCATCCGGCTAGCAGCTGAAGGATAACTGGCTGACAAATAAAGTAAAATCCCGGCACTAAGGCCGGGATTTTTTACTGCATTAGTGTCACTCTGCACAGTTGATCATTTTGATTAAACTGAAGATGCAGTATATGACTTTCAGTTTGGTATTTGATCCAGCGATTGAGATATCCCAAGAGCATATCCATTTTTCCACCGCCAGTTGCTGAAGGAACTCCTAACAACTGGATAATCTCTGACTCACAACCATTAGCAGGTAAAGGTAGCTCCCCAGTGTATACCGAGAACCCTTCATCGGCTTGCATATACAAGCTAATTTGATTTACCAAGTCGTCTTCTAATAAAAGTAAAACACCCGAGTTAAAGAATGAGTAATAGTTTCGGTCACCTAAAACGCCTTCATCGAAAACAGGTAATTCATTAAGTTTTTGAGGAAGATAAATAAACTCATTGCTCGTCTTCGAACATCCTAGCATTTCGATAAGATCATTCCATGCCAACATTATTTAATGACTCCTGTTTGCCGATTCCTGTCAATGATCTGTTTTACAGCATCATCAACTAGAACTGGATCATAACCACGTTCTATCATATTGGTTCTCAAAGCGTCAGTATCACGACACACTGCCCCACAAAGATCTAGCGCATCTTGCTGAACTTGGGCTGCTGTGTTTTTACCACCATAAGTAGGCCCTGCCTGATGAACATCCTTGGGAACCTCTACAGCCGTGGCATTTTGATATAAAGCCTTTTCTTCTGCCGGGGTCAGTTTCCTACCTAACTCATTTTCCTTTGCTGTTCTCAGAGCGGCAAAGGAAGGTATGTGATCATGTTCTAATCCATCGCCAACCACCGCACGATCTTTAAGTTCTTTATATGAACTAACATCTAACGGCTTAACAGCTTGAATCTCATCACTGGCCTTGTTAATCAGCTTGGATGCTTCAGCAAGGTCGCCCTTCTTCAGCGCCTCTTCTGCCGCCTTGATTGCCTTACCCGCTGCATCACCAGCAACCGGTAAAATGCCAATCGCCGCAACCAGATAATCCAGAGCACTCTGCGCTTCCGCAAAGCTCTTGATATCACTAATCACAGGAACGAAGTCTATCCCAAAGCCCGCAGCCCCTTTCAGCAGTTCGTCACTGTTGGCCTGCATCTTCGCTGAACACGCTTCTGCACTCATCCCGGCACAGTTTTTCTGCTTGTAGTCTTCTACGAGTGCTTTGAGTTCATCCTGGGCTTTTTGGTATTTCTGCTCCTGCGTCACGCCAGCGACTTTGTTCTCGCCGATATCACTCAGCGCGTTATTCTCCACAACAACGTGCTCCGTCGTGAAGTTGACCGCCGCAACCACTTTTTCCCTGTGCTGTCAGTCAGTTACAACCCCATTTCGCCAGTGCTTTTTCACACTCGCAACTTTTTGCCCCGACGCGACTTTTACGCCCGGTATCACACTTTCCCCAGCACTGTTAAAGAGCAACCGCACACACATCATAGCAGCGGCGTCAGCCGCTGCCATTACCGCTTTTCCGGGTTTTCATCGCGGCGGGAGGCGGCGCACAGCGGCTTTTTGCTGTGCGTCGCCGAACCGCCTGCCAGGTGCGGGGCGGCGAGCCTCCGCAAGCGCCAGCACGGCGCTCTGTTGCACAACTGCACAAGCCGGGTTTTGGCTTTGCATGACCACACAGAACCAGGGCGGGCGCGGAAGCTGGCGAGGCGGGAACGAGTGACACGCGGCCCTTGGCGGGGCACGAGCCGCCGCAGCCAGACGCAGCCGGGCGGGCATTAAGCCCTTAAGCGGAGGCCGCCAGGCCGACAACCCTGTTGACGTTGACCTTGATGTTGAAGAAGAACACTGTCGCCAACAGCGGCGGGAGCTTGCGAGCGGCGCGCCACAACGCACTGGCCGTTAACGATGCCAAGGCAGATTGCCCAACCGGCAACCGACGCCGAACCTGCTCGCTGCGGGGGCGCACGACATAACGCAGATTATGCGTATACGGCCCGCTGATTGAGGTTTAGGTGGAGTTTGTAGCCCGCCGGGACGGGTGCGCATAATCTCCCGCGTTATGTTTAATGGCCGAACGGCCAGCAACCTGATTAATAGAGAGCACCGCCGCCCAGCGCTGGCCGGGCGGGCATTGACCCCCGCACACACCGGAGCCGAACAGGGCAGGAGGTGCGCCGCGCTGCGACTTAGGGAACGAACGGAAGAGAACGGCGCGCCTGCTGCCTGGGCACTCGCCCACCGACCCACAGAGAACGAGCTAGCTTTGCAGGCTGTCCGGCGGCACCGTTGCTGCGTCCGGCTCCTGACTCTCCGGCGACGTTTACCAACAGTTCAGGCCGTAGCTGACGCTGGTAACCAGGTGGATTTAAGCATGGGTCACTGGAAAGGGCTAGATTATGACAACGCTACCCTTAGTGATTAAGGATAGCGTTGATTAGACTTATTTATGCGTACTGAGTTAACTTCCAAGTCACAGCTTTGCCATCATATGGAGGCATTTTATTACCTTTAGCTATCGGTGCTGTTGTCGATGGCGTGCCAACAACTGTCCATACTCCACTTTCTGGGCATGTCTGCCCAGTAGTAGCTGTAGTTCCTATCGGTGCTTTTGACATCCTTTCGTTTCCTTGTGTTAAGACACTGCCACCTCGGCAGTCCCTTAACTCTCATTTGGGGGCATAAGTTTAAATACCAATAACCATTAATTTAATAAGGCTTTATTTGTTTGGTTTTTCGACAGACATCTCATTTTGAATGAATATTAGAGCAACGATACACTACTCCATAGCATAGGAAGGGACACACAGAAGAGAACGGCGCGCCTGCTGCCTGAGCACTCGCCAACGCACTCACAGAGAACGAGCTAGCTTTGCAGGCTGTCCGGCGGCGTTTCGCTGTCCGCCTGCTCCGCCGGATGGGTCGACGCATGAACCGCCTGCAACGCACGGATACTCACCTGCGTATAGATTTGCGTCGATTCGATACTCGCATGGCCCAACATGGCCTGTATCCAGCGGATATCCGCGCCGTTTTCCAGCATCTGCGTGGCCATCGCATGACGGAACAGGTGACAACTGCCCCAACGGCTGAGGCCCGACGCCACGATATATTCCTTGGTCACGATGGTCACACCGTTCGGCGTCAGCCCGGCCACACCGTCCAACGCCACGAACAGTGCGGTAACCTCCGGGTTCACCAGCAACTGCGGCCGCACCTGGTGCTGATAATGCAACACCCACTTTAGCGCCCGTTCCCCGATGGGGATAACCCGGTCTTTCTTCCCCTTGCCCTGCCGGATGGTCACCGTTTTTCGGCTGGCGTCCACCGCGTGCTGGTCAAGCCCGGCCACTTCCATGCGCCGCATCCCCGTTGACCACAACAGCTCCAGCAGCGCCCGGTCACGCAGCCCTTTCAGCGTGCTGATATCCGGCAACGCCAACACCTGCTCCACTTCTTCCACACTCAGGATATGGCGCGGCAGCCGCTTCTCCAGCCTCGGCAACACCAGACCCGACGCCGGGTCTGCCAACAGCAGATGGCTGCGCGTCATCCAGGCGAACCACACCACCAACGGCCCCAACTGGCTCCGCTGCGTCCGGCTGCTCAACGGCTCGCCGTCCGGTTTGCGGTAGGTGAACAGATAGCGCTGATAACGTTCCAGGATAGGCAGGGTGATTTCCTGCGGATAGTGCAGCCCGCGTTCAGCGGCCCACAGGATAAAGCGGTATTGATGATGGGTTTGGGTTTTAAGGGTGGTTTCCGACCAGTTACGCTCCCGCCGCCACGTCACGAACCGCAACAGCAGCGTATACAGGCTTTTCGGGTCATGCGCCGGGCCAACCGGTTTACGGTAGACTTCATCCACGGTCAGCAGCGCATCGGTGCGGGGTCTGCGGTAGGCCATTACTCACCTCCAACAGCAGGGGCAGCAGCCCGATTATTTTTCCCCTTTATTACGGTGTTTGAGGCAACCCCAACCGCTTCCGCCACCAAGCCTTGCCCTGCCTGGCTCGAAGCCACTTTATCACTCTCCAACTTGGCCCCAACTTGGGGGCAACTTGGCACCAACTTGCTGGCTTCCGAGTCCAACTTGCGCTCTCCGCCCTCATGTTCAGCCACATTAAGCAGGCCACACAGATGGCTTTCATCACCGTTACCACCATCCCACAGCAGTTGATACTGCAACAGATGGCCACGACTGCCACCGTGCAACAACAGGTATTCCATCTCAGCCAACCGCAGGCAATGCACCTTAAGCTGGTTATCACTCCAGTTGGTGTAACCCCGGATATCCCGCCGGGTAAAGCGCACCTCCGCGCTCTGGCAACCTTGTTGCTCAGCCATTCCTTTGACCATCTCTTGTATCAGCAGCAACAGCTTGCGCGTCTGCGGCGGCATTTCGTCCAGCGTGCGCCCCAGCACCTCATGCGCCAGCCGGTTCGCCAGCGCGATATCAGACCGCGCCACCTCGATATACTCCAGCCATTCCCCCCGGTGCTGCACCCGCTTCACCTCCCGCTGGTACTGGTGCAACAGCGCGATGCTCTGTATCAACGTCAGATACTTCATATGGTCGCGCCGGGTGCGGGTTTTATCGCTCAGGAACGTCAACTGTTCCGCATACGGATTCACCACTTTCAACGGCCTGAGCAACCGTTGCGCGTTCTGGTGCAACCGCGTCAGATAGCCTTTTTCATTCGCCGCCAGCAACCCTTCCAGCGTTTGGTGATGCCGCTGCAAGGCATGTATTGCCTGCGTCTGCTCCCGCGATTCGTTCACCGTCAGCACCAGGCAACGGTTTAACAGTTCTTCATCCACATCGATGGCCGTGGTGGTCAGCATCAGCATCACCGGGCCTTGCACCTTGTATTCCCGCGTCACCAGTTCGCCGCTCTGCTCGTTCTTGCCCGTCGACGCTATTTTCAACTCCCCGTCCGACTGCAACAGCTTCAGCGCATACGCCGCCTGGCGTACCCCTTCCTCTTCCGCGATAGCCAGTATCTTGTGCGACAGCGAGGTTTCACCCAGGTAATACAGGCTTTGCCCGGTCATGGCCGAGTACTGGATACGCTCTTCTTCCGGCATCAGGTTCAGCACCGCATCCATTAACGACGATTTCCCCGCCGCCGAACTGCTCTGTATCAACACCGCCAAGGGTTTATCCAGCTTGCGTGACACCGCCGCCAGATACCCGGTCAGCAGATTCGAGGATTCGCCAACCACGCCGCACGACGCCAAGTCATTCACCACCCGTTCCGCCAGGTCAGGGGATTTCAGCAATGCCAGCGCCGCCGCTTCATCCTCAGCACTCACCGCCACCGCAGCGGGCGCGGCCAGCTCCACCGCCTGCCGGGCCTCGTCCTGTTTCTGCTCCAGCAACAACAGCAACCGGCCGGCCTCGCGCTTGATAACCGCCACATCACAGCCCAGCTCAACCACCGCCACGTTGATAAAGCCCTGCCGCTGTTTGGCGTGGTACATATCCAGTTGATCAACATGGAACGCGCCGCTGGCCTCATCCCGCACCTGCACATTGACCTTCATCACGTCCGGTACCGTATTCTTTTGCCAGCCCCGCACCCGCCACACGCGCGGACCGCAGCGCATCAACAGCTCACCCGCTGCCGTGACTTCGCCGGGGATAGGTACGGTTTCAGCCGACACCGGCGCAGACTGCACGCCCGGCAAGGCGGCTAAAGAAGAAGGGGTGTCCGGCCCCGGTGTTTCCTGCACGAACACCGCCCCCGGCCCGGTGCCGTGGCCCATCCAGGCCGCTTGTTCCAGCGCCAGCCCCAGCGCTTTCTCCGGGTTACCGCTTTTTAACGCATACGCATTCGCATCCAGCCCTTGCGGGAACCGCACCCGCCACGCTTCGATCCCCAGCTCCAGCAGATCACCGGCGACAGCTTCCGCACCCCGATCCCCGGCTTCATCACGGTCATAAGCGATCAACACCCGCTTCACGCCGTGATACTGCAACGCCGCCAGATGATCCGCCGTAAAGCCGTTGCAGCCATAGGCGGCGATCACGTTGCGGAACCCGGCACACCAGAAGGTCATGGCGTCGATCAGCGCTTCACACAGGATCACTTCTGACGAGGCTTTCAGCGCCGGTTCATTCCACACCCCGACCAGCGGCGACGGTAGATACAGGTGTTTGGGATTACCCTTGATGATCTTGTAATCCGGTTGGGTGCGACGGCCATACAGTTGCAGCACCCGGCCACGGCTGGCAACGTTCGCCGACTCCGCCCAGCCGATCACCGGCATTACCACGCAGCCCCGGAAGTGATCCTGACGCGTAGCCTCGCGCAAGATCCCTACCTGCGCCAGCCGTTCCCGCAGCCGCTGACCGTCTTTGCTGTTTTTCGAGGGCAACACCCCGGCACTGCCGCCGATACCGTGATTACCCGCGAACCCCAGCCGGAAGTGGCTCACCAGTTCAGGGTGATCCAGCCCGCGGCTGGCCAGCCATTCTTGCGCCTCCGGGGACGCCAGCAACTGCTGATGATAGAAGTCGATCACCTGGTTAAGCAGCGCCTGGCCATCATCATCCAGATCGGCCAGTTTGGGACGCACCACAGGCGGCGAAGCAGGAGAAGGGGCTACGGCCTTCACCGCAGCGACAGTAAACGACGACAACCCCGCCAGCTCTTTCAGCCGCAGCAGCCCACTCAGGAAGTCCAGATATTCGGTTTTCATCAACCAGTCCAGCACCGAACCCGCAGCGCCGCAGCCGAAGCAGTGGTACAGGTTCTTTTCAGGCGAGATCACACAGGACGGGGTTTTCTCCCGGTGGAACGGGCACAGCGTCACATAGTCCTTGCCCTGGCGTTTCAGTTCACGCCGCTGGCTTTGTGCCACCTTCAACAGCGACACATCACGCTTTAACTGCTCCAGATCTTCCGGGGTGATCCTGCCCATTTCGCTGCTCCTGTAAAAACCTGTCAATAGGGTTTCAGTAAAAATAACTCGACAAGCATATACTACAGTAGGTAGTATTTACAACAGAGAGATGTAAAACAGGGAGTAGATTATGGTCATCAAGTCACGAACAACCACGGTAAAAACGACGATGGCCGCCCCTGTTACCAATGAAGAACAGATATTTATGGCCGCGCTGGGCAAGCGTATGACAGAACTCCGCAAGGCTTCTGGCATGACTCAGGCACAGATGGCGCAGGCACTGAACGTTTCACAACAGGCCGTACAGTCCTGGGAAGCCGGTCGGCGACGGATACAGATATCCGTACTGCCTGCTGTAGCGAAGCTGCTTTCGGTTTCTCTGGAGGGTTTGCTGGGTGAAGAGACAGAGCGCACACCGCGTAAGCGCGGCCCGGCATCCCGGCTGGAACAGCAGATTGAGGTGATCAGCCAACTGCCGAAGGCCCGGCAGAAGATGGTGGCTGAGATGCTGGATGCGGTGATTGCACAGGCGCAGCAGCAGGAGACAGGCAGCTAACAGACAGGGTTTTTAACACAGGTTGACGGTGGTGGAACACCGGCAACCTGCTAACCACCGCAACTAACAGGAGTAGTTACCATGGCTAGAGCAGATTCTACGTCACAACCCGCCGCACCCCAAGCCCGTAAAAGCGTGGTCGGTTACCGCACCAACGGCGGCAGGCCGAACCCGCTGCCGCAACTGACCATCAAGGGGAGATGGCTTGAGCCGCTCGGATTCACCACCGGACAGAGGATCGAAGTGATCACCGAGCCTGGGCAGTTGATCATCCGGCTAGCAGCTGAAGGATAACTGGCTGACAAATAAAGTAAAATCCCGGCACTAAGGCCGGGATTTTTTACTGCATTAGTGTCACTCTGCACAGTTGATCATTTTGATTAAACTGAAGATGCAGTATATGACTTTCAGTTTGGTATTTGATCCAGCGATTGAGATATCCCAAGAGCATATCCATTTTTCCACCGCCAGTTGCTGAAGGAACTCCTAACAACTGGATAATCTCTGACTCACAACCATTAGCAGGTAAAGGTAGCTCCCCAGTGTATACCGAGAACCCTTCATCGGCTTGCATATACAAGCTAATTTGATTTACCAAGTCGTCTTCTAATAAAAGTAAAACACCCGAGTTAAAGAATGAGTAATAGTTTCGGTCACCTAAAACGCCTTCATCGAAAACAGGTAATTCATTAAGTTTTTGAGGAAGATAAATAAACTCATTGCTCGTCTTCGAACATCCTAGCATTTCGATAAGATCATTCCATGCCAACATTATTTAATGACTCCTGTTTGCCGATTCCTGTCAATGATCTGTTTTACAGCATCATCAACTAGAACTGGATCATAACCACGTTCTATCATATTGGTTCTCAAAGCGTCAGTATCACGACACACTGCCCCACAAAGATCTAGCGCATCTTGCTGAACTTGGGCTGCTGTGTTTTTACCACCATAAGTAGGCCCTGCCTGATGAACATCCTTGGGAACCTCTACAGCCGTGGCATTTTGATATAAAGCCTTTTCTTCTGCCGGGGTCAGTTTCCTACCTAACTCATTTTCCTTTGCTGTTCTCAGAGCGGCAAAGGAAGGTATGTGATCATGTTCTAATCCATCGCCAACCACCGCACGATCTTTAAGTTCTTTATATGAACTAACATCTAACGGCTTAACAGCTTGAATCTCATCACTGGCCTTGTTAATCAGCTTGGATGCTTCAGCAAGGTCGCCCTTCTTCAGCGCCTCTTCTGCCGCCTTGATTGCCTTACCCGCTGCATCACCAGCAACCGGTAAAATGCCAATCGCCGCAACCAGATAATCCAGAGCACTCTGCGCTTCCGCAAAGCTCTTGATATCACTAATCACAGGAACGAAGTCTATCCCAAAGCCCGCAGCCCCTTTCAGCAGTTCGTCACTGTTGGCCTGCATCTTCGCTGAACACGCTTCTGCACTCATCCCGGCACAGTTTTTCTGCTTGTAGTCTTCTACGAGTGCTTTGAGTTCATCCTGGGCTTTTTGGTATTTCTGCTCCTGCGTCACGCCAGCGACTTTGTTCTCGCCGATATCACTCAGCGCGTTATTCTCCACCGCGTTCTTCCCAGCCTGACCTCCTGCTACCGCACTTGCCGTGCTGTCGCCCGTCACACCTCCAGCCAGCCCTGCCGCCAAGGTCGCCAGTGCGCTGATCCTCTGCTTCTGCTCCTCACTCAGGTTTTCAGGTTTCACGTCAGGATACAACTGACCCGCCAGATAACGCGCGGCCAGTTCGCCACCTGCTGCACCCGCAGCACCAGCTGCTGCCGAGTTACCGCTCATCTCTGCCGCTATCGCGCCCCACACAGCGTGCGCCAGCACATTGGCGGTATCATTATCCCCGGTGTACTTCTTGATTTGCTCTGCCGCATACGGGCTTAACCCACCGGCAATGGCGGCGGCCATATTGCCACCGGCCAGGCCCTGCAACGCTGCTGTGACGGCTTGTGCCGCTTTCTGCAAGTCGCTGCCCGTGCCGTATTTCTGCATCTCCGCTTTGTAGGCATCGGTTTTACGTAGCTCTTCAGCATTGCCTTTCAACTCAGGGTGACGTTTTAGTGCCTCCTCAAGCCCGTTGATATCCCCTTGTGTCCGGACGATATCCATCGCCTGTGCACCGATTTCCCCGATGAGTTGCGCCGCCTTCAGCCGGTTTTGTTCTTTCTCTTTGTCAAATATTGGCCCAATACTTCCGTTAGCATTGTCGGTGTCTCGACTCAGGTCCGCCACATTCTGCTTCTGATTAGCCTGGTCACGGATGATAAGGGTGCCATCACTGACTGCGGCCTGTGTTGTACCTTCTGCATGCCCACTGTTACCCAACCCCGACAGCGCCATGCTGCCCAGATTGCTCAGCAGGTCAGAGCCCACCGGGCCACCAGTGCTCAGGCTACCGCCCTGATGCTCGGCCTTGAAGTCTGCCTGGTTATGGATATTGCTAAAGCCCAGTGTGCCGGTATCCAACCGGTTTTTATCCGCGTCTGCCTTGCTGGCTATCACCGCACCGTCGAGCTGCGTATGCTCACCCACCGTGACGTCAAAGCCGCCTTTGCCCGCGTAGATACCCGTCTGTTCCTGCACGCTGTCATAGTTGCTGTGCAGTTTGTCACGGCTCATGCTCAGGTTGGCAGAACCACCGCCGCCCACCACCGCCACGCTGACACCGCCGCTGATGCTGGTCTGCTTCGCATCATAATTGTCGCTGTCCTGCTGGCTTTGCAGCGTCAGATTACGCCCCGCATCCACCTTCACCGTGTCACCGCTGGCCTGAGCGCCCACCAGTGCCGTGTCGCGGCCACTGTGCAGCGACAGCGTACCGCCACTGTCGACCAGGGTTTCGCTCCAGAACGTACCGTCGCCGTGCTCATTGCCCTGGCTCTTGTTGGCGTTGGCAAACACACTCAGGCCACTGCCTGAACCACCCACGCCCAGACTGACGCCAATATTGCCGCCGCTGCTGCTGTTGCTTCCTTCGGTTTTTTGCGTATTGGCTGCACCGAGCAACAGCAAATCGCGTTGCGCATCCAACGTGGTATCACCACCGGCTTTGAGCTGGCTACCGGCAATCAGGAGGTCGCCGCTGTTTGCCGAATTTCCTTGGCCAGTGGCAGTGACCGTCAGGTTATTGCCCGCCGTCAGTGTCGACCCACTGACGGTTTTCTGTTCCTGATGTTGCTGCGAGGATGACTTCTGCGAACCTAGTGAAACACTGACACCCACCATACTCGCCGCATCGCCGCCCTCTGCCTGCACCAGTTGTCCGGCTTGCACGGCCTGAACACCTGACAGCGCCGCTTTGGTCCCTTGCAAGGCGGCCAGGCGCCCATCGGTTTCTTTTTTTGCCTGTTGTGCGGTGGTGACCGCACTGTTGACGGCACTGCCCACTGGGCCAGACAGGGCGATGGTCAAGCCACTGCTCTTCTGCTCAAAGGTCTCATCCCGGCGGGTGATATCGTGCCCTGGGTCAATCTGTACACTGTCACCGGTCACCGACAGGTTCTGGTTGGCAATCACATCGGCACCGCCGATATGGGCTTTACCGCCTGCAACAATGTTTACATCGCCACCGGTTGAACCAATGGTGCTTACGCTCTGGCTTTGAGTGGTGCCGTCTTCGTTCACCTGATGGCGTGACGAGGTGCTGCCGATGGTAAAGCCCAGCCCACCGCCGCTGAACACACCGCTCTTCTTCTTCTCATCCAACCGGTAGCTCGATTGTTCTTCAGTCGCCGCCACTATCTCGACGTTATTGCCCGCCTGAATGTTGACCTTGCCGTCACCAACCACCGCAGAGCCTTTCACCGTCAGGTCGTTACCCGCCGACAGCGATACGTTGTTGCCGCTGAGCATCGCGCCCTTTTCCTGCGTCGCGTAGTCTTCCCGCACCGTATGGGTGGTGGTCTTCGACAGGAAGCCGCTCTTGGTTTTGGTTTCCTCGAAGAAGTGATAATCGCTTTCGGTGGCGCTGTTGAGCATAATATCCCGCCCGGCACTCAACGCCACGTCACCGCTGGCCTGCACCTGTGCCGCATTCAAGGTCGCATCGCGTTCGGCACGAATGGTGGTGTTGCCACCGCTGGCAATCTCTGTACCCTGCTGGCGAATGGCTTCGTCCACCTGCTGCCGTTTGCCGCCTTTGCTTTCGCTGTACTCGCTGGTCTGTTGGGTAGTGAGGTTCACGTCGCGCCCGGCGCTCAGGTTGACGTCGTTATCTGCTACTATCGCCGCCGCCTGCGCGTTCACATCTCGCCCAGCGCCTAACGTCAAATCACCGCCGCTGGTCAGCGTACTGCGTGTCGCACCGTTACTGCGCTGCTCGTCACCGTTGTTTTTCTGCCGCGTGCTCTCTTCCTGTGTTTGCAGGTTGATATCACGCCCGGCCACCACGGTGGCATCGCTCTGGCTGCCCACCTGGCTGGCCTGCACATTCACATCACGGCCTGCATTCACCACCAGCGGCCCACCGGCGCTGATTTCGCTGGCCTGGCTGCTGCGCGTCTCGCTCTCTTTTACGCTGTTCCAGCCCTGACGCTTGTCGGCATCGTAGGTGCTGTTCGCCAGGATATTGATATCGTTACCCGCCGACAGGGCCATGGCCCCACCGGAGGTCACTGTCGCCCCAAGGATATCGATGTTGTTCCCGGCACTCAGGCTCAGCGAGTCCCCGGCCCGAATGGTGCCGATATCACCCACTTCAGTGTGCGACAGGGACAGGCTTTGTGACAGCCAGCCGCCCGTTGCGCCTTGCGCTTCCCACTGGCGGGTCAGCGTCTGGTTGATGATGCTGCCATCAAGGCTTTCCAGCGTGACGCGGTTGCCGCTGAGGGTAGAGCCGATATTGCTGATATCGCCGATAGCGCTCAGTTGCAGGGAGTCTGTCGCATTCAGCAACCCACCGTTCAGGTTGTTGATTGCCCCCTGGCTGACCACGCTCAGACGTTCACCGCCCTGGAGGGTGCTGCCGCTGTTGGTCAGGCTGCCCGCGTTCAGGTTCACTTGGTTACCGCCGATCACGCTGCCGTTCAGTACCACCGTATCCTTACTCGACAGGTACAGTTTCGGGGCCAGAACCGTCTGGCCGTTGACCGTCACTGGCTCCCACCAGACGATGCTCTTGTCCAGGGCGGCGACCTGCTGCGGCGTCAGGCTGATGCCAAATTGCAGGCCCAACCCAGCCTGTGCCTGCGCGGCGTTGTCGATCAGATATTGCATCTGCGCCATATCAGAACCGACGCCGTTGATATAACGTTGGCCTGTCTGGTGCAGCACGGCGTTGCTGATATAGCGGGTATCAAAAGCTGCATCCCCGAGGAAGCGATAGTCGTAATCCGGGTGCAGGTTCAGGCGGTCGAGGAAATAGGCCGAACCGATGAACTGCGTTTCGTTGGTATAGCGGCTGTCGCTTTCCTGTGGTGCGCTGCCCGGCTGTTGACCCAGTAGACTGTACAGTGAATCAAACAGGCTGTTATCAAGCTGCCCCAGACCGTTCAGTTTCGGGTTGGTGGTGATCAGGTACGGGCTGTTCGGATCCGGGTTCGGCACGAAGCGGCCATCGCTGCCGTTCGGCAACGGGTAATCTGCCCCGTGTTGCCCAGCGTGCTCAGCGCATTTTGCAGGTTGTCCTTCCAGGCTGGGGTGCCCACGGTAATGCTTGAGTCACCGGATAATGCCTGTGCCTGTGCGCCTTCTACGTTACCTGGCTGCTGCAGGCTATCGAGCGTAGGCTTCGCCAGCGAATGGCTGATACCGCCAGCGTTAGGGATGACGGTCGTGTTGCTGATATCGCTGGTGAAATGGGCGTTCACTACGCCACCGGCTTGAATGACACTTCGGTAAGCTTCTCCACCACTCTGTTCTAAGCGGAAATCACCATTGGCCAAATAAAGAATGGGGTTATCTTTGTATCCGTCAACCGTTGAGGGATTTGGCTTTTCTGGGCTGACATTTTCAAAGCTAGCAAACGGATTTTTCTGTGGGGTATAGGTCTGGTAACGGGTCACCGTGCCCGCTTCATAGGACTGATTATTTAATGTGCCGCCTGTCAGGGAAATCGTGTTACCTGCCAATATTTGACTGGCCTGATTGTCCAGCGATACTGCATAGATGGAAAGATCTCGCCCAGAAGCAATGCGCCCCGCACCACCGGTACTGGTGACGTTCAGCGTAGAAAGAGAGACAGCAAACTCTTTTGCCGGGCTGGTTTTAAGGATTTCCGTATACGCGTAGTCATAACAGTCTGGGGAAGCACCATGACCTGGACTCCCCCCTCCAGAACATGTTCGGTTAATGTAATAACCATAATCTATCCCGAGTTCCAACTCAGAAAGGGGCACCAAGGCTTGTGTGTTGGTCAGCCAGGGGTACTGTTGCGTTAAATCGATGGTTTCACCGCCGGAAACCACCAGTCCATCACGCTGATTTAACAAATGCGCGGTGTTAAGGGTGATATCCCCGTTTTCGGTTTCGATGGTGCCAGACGTATTGACGATTTCGCTGTTGGCATTGCCTGTGGTATCGCGCTGCATCCACAGGCTGTTGCCCGCCAGAATATCGCCGTACTGGTTAGCAATACGGTCCGCCAGCAGGTGCATGTTGCCACCACTGTACAGCATGCCGCTGTTGAACAGTTGGCTCACTGCACTCAGCAGCAGATCACCGGCGGTGCCGATAAAACCGTAGTTATTGATGACACTGCCACTGAATAACTGGACCAGGCCGCCTGATTGCAGGCTGGAGCCTGCGTTTTGTGTGATACCGGCTGCCTCAATCCGCACGTCACCGTTGCCACCGCGTAACGTACTGGCGTTGGTGAATTGCCCACCACTGTAAATCGCCAGGCTCTGGCCCTGCGTGGTGCCCGTCAGCGTGATGTCACCCTGGCTGGAAAGATGTAACGTGTTGCCTGCCGCCAAGGTACCTTGTTGTGCAAATGCGTTATTCAGCGTCAACGCAAGATTGCCCAGCGCCACCAGTTGCCCAAACTGACTGAGCGCACCGCTGACCAGCGCCAGATCGCCCGCGCTGAACAACTTGGCGTTTTGCCCGTTATCGATCTGTTGCGCCTGCACTGCCAGTTGTCGGGTGGCCAACAACGTACCGGCATTGTTCAGGCTGCCGGTATTCAGTTGCAGGCTCTCGCCTTGCAACATACCCAGGTTGTTGAACACAGTGAGCGTCAGCCCGCTATTGCCCGCTGCAATCAGCGTACCTGTATTATCCAGTTGATTACCGTTAAAGGTAAGGCTACTCGCCTGCAACCAACCGCTGTTATTCAGACTGGGGGCGCTAAGCGCCAAGGCACCCCCTACCACCAGTTTGCCGGCATTGAGCACCGGGTCGGTCAGCATTAACGTACTGCCTCCGGCACTCTGGACAGAGCCCACGTTATCCAGCCCTGCCGCAGTCAACTGCAGCCCGTTCTGGCTGCGCACATCGCCCGCGGCCAGGTTACGGAACACACCGCTCAGTTGCGCACTGAACGCCGCCTGCCCCAACAGGAGTCCGGTGTTGGTGAGCTCTGCCGCCTCTACGCCCAGCGTTCCGGCCTGGATACGTCCCTGGTTATCCACCTGACTGGCTTTCAGGGTGGCCATGCCATTGCTCAGTATCTGCCCGTCAGTCTGCTGGCTAATGTTACCGCTCATCTCAGCGTTAAGCTGATTGACTCCGGCAATCACGCCGTTGTTGAGCAACGAGGTGCCTGTCAGCGACAGCGTGGCCGCTTGCCAGTTGCCCTGGTTGACCAAGGCCAACGCGTTAAGCGCCGCTTCGCCGTTGGTGACAATCTGGCTGCCCACACCACTGTGGAGGGAACCGGTCAGATCCAGTTGAAGGCGTTTGTTCGCCTGCAGCGTACCGGTATTGTCCAGTTGGCGCGCTGCCAGAAGGACCTGTTCGCCTTGCCACATGCCGGCATTGTTCACAGCTGCTGCATTGACCTTCAGTTCACCGCCGCTCAGTAACTGACCGCTGGCCGCGTTGTGCAGATCCTGTTGCAGTTGCAATACCAACCGTTCCACACCGATCAGCGTGCCGCTGTTGGTCAGTTGGCTGGCGTTCAACTGTGTGACATTGCCTTGCGCTTCGCCCTGATTGATCAACTGCTGCGCAGTGAGCGTGAGCTGGCCTTCACTGAGGATTTTTCCGCTATTGGTCAGCGCTGCCGTATTCAGCGCAATCGGCCCCTGGCTCAGCAATTGCCCGCCGTTGTCGAGCTCCTGCGTAACCTTCGCTGTCAGGCTATCGATACCCAATGCGCTGCCGGTGTTGCTCCAGGTTTCTGTCTCCACATTCAGGTCGGTAGCCTGCAATTTACCCGTGTTGCTGAGTTGCCCGGTGTGCAAGGCCAGGTTTTCTCCTGCCAGCAAACGCCCATCCAGGCGGTTAGTTAGCGTTTGCGCCTCAATATCGGCCCCGGCTTCGGCCTGTATCAGCCCACGGTTATCCAGGCTCTGGGTATTTAACACCAGTGTCTTCGCTGCCAGGGTGCCACTGTTGTTCAGCGAAGGCACATCCAGCGTCAGCCGCTGGCTTGCCACCAGCGAACCGCTGTTATCCAGGCTACGGGTAAACGCCAGTTCAAGCTGCGGCGCACCGATAAATCCGCTGTTAGTCAGGGCGTCGCCGCGCAAAGTAAGCTGTTGGCCCGCCTGCAACGAGCCTTGTTGATTAAGCTGTTTAACTGCCAGCGTTAATCCCTTGTCAGCTTGAATACGGCCTTGTTGGTTGAGGCTGTCGCTGCGCCAATCGATAGTAAGGGCAATCATATCGGCACGGTTTTCTGCCTTGGTGCCGCTGAAAGCCAAATCCCCCAGGGTGGTAAACACTCCGGCAAGCTGTGCGCCTTCTGTCGCTGTCAAGACCAGGCCCTCTTTAGCCTGGCTTTGTGCGCTATCCCCCGTGGTGAGCTGTTTGCCAGTTATCGTCAGCGAGCGATCGCTCGACAATAATCCACTCAGCATAAATTGGTCACCTTGCAGACGGATATCCCCGGCACTCAGCAATGCCGAGTCCGCCGTGGTCTGCAGGTTACCTGTCACAGCGATACCCTGAACCCCGGTCGCACGGCCAGCCAGCAGAAACTCACCTGCACGCACGCTCAATGGCCCTTCGGTATACAGCGACCCACTGACGTTCAGGGTGTCCCGCACCGTCAGTGTCAACGGTTGCTGTGAACCCATCAGCCCACGGTTATTGACCGCATCGGCATTCAGCGCTAACGCACCCGCCGATTGCAGTTGGCCACTGTTATCAAGTTGCCCAACGTTAACCGTCTGACTCCCCTGCGCCTGCAACAACCCGCTGTTATTCAGCGTCTGTGCCGTTATCTGGCTGTTGCGGTTGGCGGCCAGTTGGCCTGCGTTATTCAGACTATTGACCTGTAGTGCCAGATCGCGCCCGGCGGTCAGTTGTCCCTGCCAATCCACGTTGCCGCTGAAGGTGAAATTAATATCCTGTTGTGCGCTGAGCACGCTGCTGGCTGCACTTTGCAGGCTGTTGCCTGCCAGAGTGAAATCCCCGCCGGAGCTGACTTTCCCCGCCAGGCTCACTGCGCCGCCTTGCAGCACAACGCCGTTCAACCCGGTCAGTTGCGAGCCGCCATCCAGAATCAAGCCGCGTTGGGCTTCGGCAATCACCGTTCCCGCCCCGAGCTGGCTGTTTAGCCACTGCTGCTCACCGGCGTTTACGACGAGCCGCTGGGTGGCGGTCAGGTTGCCTTGTGCGTCAGTGCCTGCCAGCAGGGTGCTGTTAGTCGCTGTCAATTGGCCTGTGGCATTCACCTGAAGGTCTTTCGCCGCGCTGAGCGTGGCCTGCTCCAGTGCCAGGTCACCGCCGTTGAGTGCGATCTGCTGACCGGCTTTCACCGAGGTGTGACTCAGTGCCAACTGCCCCTGACTGTTCAAGGTGACGTTTTGAGCGGCCTGATGGCTGCCACTCAGCGCAATATCGGCTGCCTTGACGGTCAAGTTGCCCTGCGCCAGCGTGTTATTCAGCGTCAGCTTGCCATTGGCATCAAGGGTGATATCCCCGTCACGGGTGTTGAGGTTGCCGAGGTTAACGCCGACACCGGTTTCACTGGACACCAGATGAATGCGGTTGGCATACATGCCACCCAACGCGCCGGTGTCGATCGCCACTTTTGGCACCTCGCCCTGACCGGCGATCGGCGTGGCATTGCCTTGCGCATCCACCCGGTTGGCCCCCAGCGTGATGGCCGCGTCTTTGGCGTGCAGTTGTGCGTTGATGTCGGTGGCGCGGGCAATCAGCGCGAACTTGTCGCTCTGGCTGGCATCCAGCCCTTTACCCTGAATGCTGATCGCCCCCTGAGTCACTTCCAGCGTCTGCAAGCTGCCATCGGCACCCAGCACCGGTTTACCGGTGGTCAATGTCGCATTCGGGGTGTTGATAAATCCGCAGCCGTCGCAGGTGATACCATAGGGGTTGGCCACCATCACATTGGCCTGCTTACCCGCTACCTCCATATAGCCCTGCAGTTGCGAACGGTTCGGGGTCACCACCTCGTTGATGATGCCCTGGGCTTCTTTCCCGGCCTGCAGATTGGGGTTGTTCTGGATCAGGCCACCCAACTGGCTCTGAGTGAGCCGATCGGTGGCGTTGTTGAGGAGCAGCCCCTCTTTCCCGACGTTGAAGTCGTTGTATTTATTGTGGGAAATTCCGGCCTGATTGGGTGTGGCGATATTGACCACCGGCACGCCGTTGGCCGCCTGATCGAGTTTCGTATTGCCTTCGGCGACGCTCACGCCGTTGGCAAACGCGGGTAACACCGGCTGCCACACCAGGAGGGTACACAGGGCATAGCTCAGCCAACGTTGGGTGGCATGAAGAGGACGATCCGTTGACTGACTCATGTGTTAAAACCTTTCCCTGGATATTAAAGAACAATATTGATGCGGTAATAGACAGAAACCCGGTCCGGCTCCAGCCAACTCGGGTGCGACAGCGGCCAACCGACGGTCAACTGGCTGCCGACATAGCGGTTGCGGCTGCCGAGCCCCACCGCGCCGCCCCACAACGTGCCGGAGGCGTAAGTATCCTGAGAGTCGTGGCGCAGGTAACCGCCGTCTACCGCACCCAACAGGGTGATTGTGCCGAGGTACGGCAGGCTGAATGGCGACCAGTTGACCTCATTACGCCAGTAACCGCCGTTATCCCCAGACAGATATTGCTCCTTGTAACCCCGCACCGAGCTTTCGCCGCCAAGGGTCAGGCGTTCGCTGCCGTACAAGCGATCTGGTGACCACTGACCGTAGACGCTGGTGAGATAGGTCCAGTTCTGCGCCAGTGGCAGGTAATAGCTGCTGGAAAACGAGGTTTTGTTGAACTCCGCTCTCGGCGCATCGTGGCTTTTACCACTGTCGTCTTCCGCCCCCAGCCACGGCACACCACGGCTGTAGGTCGGGTTGAAGGTGGCAAATCCGCCCCACAGCTTCTGGCTGTGCGCCACGCCCAGCGACACGCTGGTGAGCTTGCGGCTGCTGCTCTCCAGCCGGGCGTCGTTGAGGTAGTTGCGGTTGATACGGTGCGTCAGGCCCAGCGCCAGGCCGGTTTTTATCTCACTGTTGCGGAACACGACGCGTGACAGGTTGAAACGGTGCGTCTGGCTGTCACCGCTGGAGCGCCAATCGAAACCCTGATTGTCGATGGTCGAGAGGTAATCGCTGTAGGAATAGTTGTAATCCGCCAGCCAGTAGCCGTAAGGCAGGCTGACACCGGCCTGCACGCTGCGGGCGTTGTGATCGTTGGCGAAATCGCTGCTGCGCGCGCCGGAGACAAACCACTGATCCGCCAACCCCAGCAGGTTGTTGCCGGTCAGCGAACCGTTGATCTGCCCGGTGCCGGTGCTTTTCTGCCCGCTGTTATCGAACCCCAACCCCAGCATCACCGGGAATTCCGGCGTGGCGGTCAGGTTCACCACCGAATAGCCCGGCTTGCTGCCGGGCAGGATTTCAATCTGTACCGGCTGTTGGCGCAGGCGGTTGATCTGCTCCATGCCCTGTTCGATATCACGCAAATTGAGGATAGTGCCTACCAGGCCGGGGAACGCCATCTTCAGCATCCGGTCATCATGCTTATCCAACTGGATCTTCTCCAGTTGGCCTTCAAGAACGAGAAGCTTCAGCTCCCCGCTGGACAGATCCTGCTCAGTGAGGAATGCGCGGCTGGTGATATAACCGCGAGCGATATACCAGTCGGAGACCTGTTGCACCAGGGTCTGGATCTGCGCCAGATTCAGGCAGCGCTGGAGATAAGGCTGCGTGAGCGTTTGTTGTGCGCTGGCAGGCAGGTGAGTGGCCCCCTCAAGACGGATGGTATTGATGGTGAAACAGGGGCCCCCCTCAGCCGCAACGGGCGGGGCCTGCGGGCGCGTAGGGGAAATGCTGCGTTGCAGTTGCTGGCGCTGTTGCTGGTTTTGCTGCAGCAGATCACGCTGTTGCTGCTGTATGGTGTCGCGATCGGCGGGGCTGAGGAAAGCGGCGGTAACCGGGAGTACTCCAGCCGCCAATGCCACTGTCGCTATTAATGTCATGCACCGCAACGGGCGCGCCCTGCATCCCAGCATTTATGATCCCTGAATGTGTCAATGTAAAGAAATGTATTAATTTATGTAGGGGATTATCTGGTTGCACAGAATGAAAAGCAAGCAGGTAGGCTTTGATTCGCCGTTTTATTAAACGAAATACATGACAACTGATTTAAGCTGTTTATGCCGTTATTTCAATCAAGAGATGTGATCTACCTACAGGGTAAGCACTCACACTTGCCAGCCTTTAACCCTGCCTGCGATGACGCGGGCATTTTGTTTCTGAGGAACTCGGCGATGCTAACTACATTGAATATCGTCATTGAACTCGACGTATAGACTGACCACACCGAAATCATTTGCTCAACCAGCATTGAACGAATTGGCACCGTGCGTAATGCCGCGCTGGCGCAGATTGAAGCCATTATCCACCAGCTTGAAGATATCTCGGCCATCACCAACAGCATCGGTGGAGGAATAGCAAGAGACTGGGCCATGCGACAAGACTTCCGCAGCGGTTGCTGGCTGATGGAGAAAGCAGAAACGGCCATGCCGGTGATCACTCGCAATCTTGATCGCGACATATGGCAAGATCTGATGAAACCCCGGCATGCTGAGTGTGATGGATGCACAGGCGCGTGACCAGTGGTACAGAAATCTGGAAAGCAAAGATTTGCCCTCTATCAGCGAAGAAAGCATCTACAGCACATTCGAGCAGTTGCACCGTGATAAAGGAGAGTTCTTTGAGCGGGGGAGTGATCAACGTCTTCAAATCGCTAGCCTGGCACTACAAAACCAACAGCCCCTGCCGCTTTGGCAAAAAGATCATCGTGACCAATCTGGTGAGTTATAACCAATGGGAATTTTCGCTGAACCATAGTTATCGGTGTGATCAACTGGCCGATCTGGAACACATGCTGTATTTATTAGATGGTAAACCACTGTCTGATAATCGAGGTGATATCACTACTCGGATGTATGAGCATATCCGTGTCAATCCGCAGATGGCGAAGGTGTATCAAGATGAGTATTTTTCGATAGAATACTTCATGAAGGGTTCAGCACACCTGACATTTAAGAAACTTGCGTTGATGGACAAGATGAACGATATCATCGCCAAACATTATCCACAGGCGCTCCCCGCCCGATGATGGCTCAGGTAAGGGGGGCTGAACGTGTATTTGATAGAGTTCAATTAAATGACAATACCAGCATTGGATGAATCAATTTCTATGGATAGCATTAATAATGCCAAACGAGTTTTAGATGAAAACACCAAGGTGCTCTACGGCATCTTTGGTATCATTGATGATTGCGGCTATTTTCCCCCCTTACCTTTCTTGAACGAATTCCTCATCGCTGGTAGTGATCCCTGTGACCAAGATGGCAGGATGGACCGTTGGCGTCCATTTACACTTACGGTCTCTGAATATGAAGAGGTGAAGGCATGGTGGTTTGCATCTCGTCCAGGCACTGTTGAATCTCCGCTTAACAGTGAGTGTTGGAGTGATTGGGTTCAAGAGATTCTGGAACTATAAATACCCTCAGGTATCAATCTGGGCTGGAGCCGGTTTTAGTTCGGCTAACAGATATTTTCACTCGTGCAACAGTTTCCCTCGTTGTGTGGCTAAACGTAATACAGGCTCATGTGTAATTGCAGAGAACTTCCAACTTGTGTGGCTGAAATCGAATATCGAGGCTTCCATTTTCTGGGGGCCTTGCTTCATCGTCACTACTTTGAAACGCCAGAGAGTGAATATTTCGAGCCTCCGCTTGAATATTCAGAGTCAATGTATCGCTGTACTGAATGTGAACAACCTTGGTACATAGAGTGTTCGCCAGAGCAAACACCTTATCCAGAATTCGCATTGAAGGCTGACAACATCGCGCAGTCGCCTTCAGATGCAGAGATCAGGGCTGCCAAACAATATCTTTGCATACTTGCACATGGTGGTTTCGATGCAGAAAAATGCAGAATGGCAGGTTGCCAGAACCATAAGTTGCTTGGGCGCGAGCTATGCCACCTGCATATTCCCTTTCCATAGTGCGGATTGGCAAGTTTATCTACAAGGTACGGGTCAATAGGAAAACAGGGGGCTGAATTGGTAATAATTTCCCGTTCTTAGCGTTGCCTCCCCACGTTTGATTGAATATGATTTTATTTTAATCACAAGGAGATACTCATGGCACAATCACCCACACGCGTCATTGCTGCTCATGTTCCTATTGAAATGGCAGAGAAGATCGACGAACTGACTGCTAACTATGATCTTTCTCGTGGTTGGTGGGAAGAGGCTTATGCTTGTTTCCGGGAAGCCTTGCTGCGTGCTGTGTTCTATTGATGTCATTCTATAAGAACGTTTACATTTTCCTGCCGTAAACCATTCAACATAAATGGAGCGGTTGAGTGTGTTGTTTTTATATAAACTAACTCTGTTAAATATTAGTTACTCCTATTTTATTGAATGGGGACTTTAACATGCTGATAATGAAGGTGAGGTTCTGCCTAATGTATAAATGATTTTATAAACTCCTCATGTGAGTATGGGTGATTAATAGGGTATGCGTTATTGGTTTTTAATTTACTTGCTATTTTTGTTTTGATATAATTACTTGCCAGGTTATATAACAACACGATAAATTGTATTTTATTATGAGAGTTTTATAATGATAGAATTTTTTGATTTAAATTATGATTCATTGTCAAAGCAAAGATCTAACGAGTTATTTTATCTTAGAAAAAAAACGTTTAAAGACCGTCTCAACTGGAGAGTGAGTTGTGAAAATAATATGGAATTTGACGTCTATGATAATAAGAATACCACTTATATTTTCGGTGTTTATAAGGATGATATAGTTTGCAGTTTGCGGTTTATAGAAACAAGGTTTCCTAATATGATAATAGATACCTTTAGACCTTACTTTAAAGAATTAAGTTTACCAAAAGGAAACTACATTGAGGCTAGTCGTCTATTTATTGATAAAGAACGAATAAAGGCGCTTCATCTACAAGAATATCCTATCAGTTTAATCCTTTTTTTATCTATGCTTAATTATGCTAAAAGCCTATGTTATCAGGGCATTTATGCAATTGTCAGTCATCCGATGTTGATTATCTTCCAACGTTCGGGATGGCAAGTCTCTGTTGTTGAAAAGGGGCTTTCAGAGAAACGTCAGAATATTTACCTGATCCATATGCCTGTGGATGAAAAAAATCAGCATATATTAATAAAACGCATCAACAAAAAGTCCACTTTTCTGAATGGAAAGTTAAATGTTTGGCCATTATCATTCAGCATTAGAGAAAACCGGTCTAATGAGCTTCAATTCGACCCCGAGTCTTATGGCATGTTTGGCATTGGTAACACCTAATTTCTTAATGGCGTTACCCACATGGTATTTTACTGTGGTGAGTTTTATCCCTAGGATAAGGGTGATCTCTTGATAGGATTTTCCCATGCTTGCCCAGTAAAGTATCTCATTTTCACGTTTGGAGAATAACTCTTTTGGGTTTGTTCTTTCAAAATGATTTGTGTTATTAAATTCTTGGTATAGCGCTATTAATTTCTCATGTGTTGTTAATAATAACATCTGGAGATCATTTTTCTTGTTTACTATTAACGTCTCTATATCATCATCGCAAGAGTTATCCATTATCATAGACAGAACAACCAGGTTATGATTATGGTCATGCAGCACAAAGGTATATCCATTAATGACGTTATAGTTTTTGGCCATATCAAAGATTTTTGGCATTTTTAATCCTGAGCTGATCAGGATATTCTCATCCCAGGGGAAGGGGGTAACACGGTACGATGCGGTAATAAGAACGGGGTCTATGAATTGGTAATTGTTTTTAGTGTAAAACTCAAACCATTCTGTTCTATTGGAGATGATGGCAAAATCAGTTGGATTTTTCTTGTTCATTATCGCATAGGCATATTTAATATTATTAAATGCCTTTAGATTTTTCTCCAAATAATTTTTAATGGATGCATTGATCGTTGAATTGTTAAAAAATGCGTTAGACACCCAGATATCCCCTTTAAAAAATCATTATACTGGCAAGAGTATAGCATAAGCGACATGCTGTAGAATGATTATCTGGCAAATATGAGTCATTTTCAGGGGGCTCTATAATATGATATGGCAATGAGGCAATGACACTTAACTTCCCAATCCCAGAATGTATGAGCCCAAAATTCTGAGAGGGTGAATATTGAGTGTGCAGATATTTTGATTAGTAAAAGATCAATAAAATCAATTGATTGAAGAGTAAGCTTTTGCTTCGTTGCAGGTACATCACATCTATCCGTTCAGTCAATATCATCTTTGATCTATGTTTTAAATAACAAGAAGATATACCTAAATAATTTGAGTTGCAGGAAGGTGGCGACGCAGAGAATCCCCAGGAGCTTACTCAAGTCAGTGACTGGGGTGAGCGAGGAAAACCAACGCACATGCAGCTTGGAGTATGACGGGTATAGATTGATTAAAAATGATGGGAACGAAAATACTTTCTTACTCGTTATGGTGGAGTAAGACAAAAATTAACAGATTATTGGCTATTCGCAATAATGGTGAAAATTTCCCTGGTGTTGGCCAATTTGGCATCTGATCCTATAAGTAGGATCAGTTTCTTTTTGCATTCAAAACACTTTATTTTTTATGCATAAACAATAAAGTGTTTTATTACTGAATGATAGATAGACTAAAGTACAGTCTTGCACTATACTTTTTTGGTAAAACGCATCCACCCTCTGCGCTTGACATGCTTAATAAATTTGCTCATGCAGTGTAGCCTTTCAGTCACCGCGGGCTTTTTGCTGGCTATCTTTATATCCTCCGTCTGGTGTCGCCGCATGTTCCTACCACAACATTACTACGAACATTCCTAATAATCTCCATTTCTCTGGAACCTATGACCTGCCTGTGTGCAGAGAAGTGGCTCAGCCCAGCAATTATGCCGGTTAAAAAATTTGGTAGGGCCACTTGAATTTTATCCAGTGACGATTCAGATTGAAGTGGAATACTGAATTTAGTCACCTGAATAGAGGTGATCTCATCACCTCATCGTCATCAGACGCTGCGGTATACTGGTACCTGGCGCAGGGTTGCGGTGAGGCTGTCCCAAACCTGCACCTCTGAGGTTGCAATACGCATCCCCTTTTTTCTGAGTACCGCCACATCTGCTGCGATTCGCTGCATACCGAACCAGAACAGACCATCCAATGCCGTCACCGCCAGTCCGTTTTCCAACGCTCGCTTAAGCCGCTCGCGCGGCATTTTTACTTCCTTGGCAATTTCCCGGTAAGGCGCAGCGGTATCGCCGGAATGTCTTTCCCGGCGAATACGGGTTGACAGACGGTAGTGAAACTCTTCTGGCACCTGATTTAAATCAGATTTCACGCTGTAGACACAACCAAAACGTTTGCCGTTAAACATTACGTTTTTCTGACTGAGTGGCAGTTCATCACGCAGCCCGGCAATCAGCTGTGGGGCACGCACCAGCAGCAAACGAAAAGGCATCTCAAAGCTAGTGACGTAATCCACATTCAGCAAGGCGATACGCAGACGTTCGGCACTCCCCGCTTGCACCTGGCGGCATTCTGCGCTGACTTCAGCCCATTGCTGAGTAATACGCTGTGTTTCATTAACTTCCGCAAAGCTATATTTTTCAATCTGGTAATCAATACGTTCGACCATGCTGTTTTCCCTTCGCCTGCCCATCGACGACTTTATCAACGGGTTATGCGCAAAGGAAGCTGTTCTGTTAAAGAAGGTCACGCCCGATGGTCATTCAAGAGCATCAATCCGTAGTCGGTAATGCCACAATGACAGGGATAGCTTGTAAAACAGCCAGCATCGTTACTTCCATTTTCAGAAAGAAGAAACTCCCACCTAAAGTGCCACGCTTAAATTGAATCACTTTACGCTTCAGGCCGGTGGGAGGGTGAGTCGTGAACCCATCCATGGGGCTTGTTCTATGCGCCGAACGGTTGCTAATCTGTCGTTGCGTGTGAACCTACATCTGCGAGAAGGTGTTCATAATGACCCCACCGCCGATAATCAGCGCCATGGAGAATATGGCGGGCAGGTCCGGTTTCTGTTTGTAGAGCAACATGGAAACAAAGGTGACGCCAACAATGCCAAAACCACACCACAGCGAATAAGCAACCCCCACAGGCACATACCCCATTGCCCGGGTCAGAGCGAAATAGCACAGGCAGTAAGCACCGATCACCAGCAGTGAAGGCCCGAGTTTTTTGAAGTTGTTGGTTTTTTTGATCATCGACGTACCGGTAATTTCTGAACCGATAGACAATGCTAACCACAGAAAGCCAATATTAAACATAATTCACACCCTTACTCGGAAGATCCCATTTTTGAAAAAAGGTTCATGATCACGATGCCGCTGGCAATGATTACCATGCCGATAATAGCCGGAACATCAGGATGCTGACCGTAAAATACCATTCCTAAAGTAGATACCATTAATATCCCGGTGCCCGACCAGGTGGCATAGGCCAAACCTACGGGAATATACTTGACTGCATTAGATAATGAATAATAACAGATGCAGTATAATACAACGATTAAACCTAACAATAGCGTCTTGGTGGTTCCTTCACTGTTATCAAACATTTTTAATGTGGATGTGGCCGAGGTTTCAGATAATATGACTAATAACATCCATAGCCATGCTTTTGCCTTAGATGACATAGAGTATGCTCCTGTAGTATTCCATGTGCTTAATTTACGTTAAAATTTTTACTTAGGGAGATAAAGGTTTTTCCCCCGATTTATTTTTATCTCGACTATATTCTAACGCGAGATCGGTCAATTTCGCGCCTGCTGGATAATGGCCGTTACGGCGTTTAAGTTCGCTGAGCGTAATATAAGACAACGCCGTTTCTACGCGGGTTGGAGATGTTTTAGTCGTAACCGCTAACATCTGATCCAGCGTACTTATCTGGATCCCTCTGGCTGCCAGCCCCGCTGAGTTGTTTTCTTGCCCATGGTGTAGCCCTTTCAACTGATTAAGTTCACTTGCCGGGTTAAAGTTATAATCAAGCGCCATTATTGGTTTGCCGCTGCTGTGCGCCAGATGAATAAGCTGAGCACATTCAGAAAATAACAACCCATTAGCCACCTCTGCCACTGTGGCGAAATCGAGAAAAGGAATTAATACTTTATCAATATTATCCAGTGCCCCAGTTTTTTGGATTTCCTGCCAGCGAACGATTGGCCCAATCTGGCACCATTCCTCCTCAGTGTGAAATTCATGGGCATGGCCTGCAAAAAGAATAACCGGTGATAACGTCTGGCATTGCTGCAAGCGCGCTTGAATAATCTCTTTGTAGCCATCGGCGGCGGTCAGCAGCACCAACGCCCGTGGGCGCATCCGCAGAAGCACTTCATTCACTAACCTGTCGATGATTTCTTGCTGCATCATAAGACCGCCTCAGGGAACGATAACCACGTTGTCACCGGAAGAAAGCCCTGCCGCATTGGCTTCATCGGTATCAATGTGCAGTTCAAGCGCAAAACTTGCTTTAACCCGGACGATCACCTGATCGAAGATCAAACCGCGAAGCCCGTTAGCCTGTACTCTCACTGTCTGCCCATTCTTTACGCCCAGCCTGGCTGCATCCTGCAGGTTCATATGAATATGACGTTGCGCGCAAATCACTTGTGATTGCAAATAGACATAGCCCGCCGGGCCGACCAGCATGGCATCACCGGAGGCGATCAGATTGCCGGATTCGCGTACGGGCGCTTTTAATCCCAGAGCAAAACAGTCTGCTTTGGAGATTTCCAATTGAGAGCCCTCACGCGCTGGCCCCAACACCCGCACTTTCGAGAGCGAGCCTTTTGGGCCAACGATCGTCACGCACTCTTTAGCAGCAAATTGCCCGGGTTGGCATAGCGCTTTCAATGGGGTCAACTGGTAGCCCGAACCAAATAATGCCTCGATATCCTGTTGCGAAAGATGGACATGGCGATTAGATACCCCCACCGGGATAGCAACTCTGTCGGGTATTCTGCTGGTTTCGGCCAGGTTGTGGCGTACCCTTTCCAGTAATGATTCTTTATACATATGGCTATTCCACACAAATATTCAGAGGCTATTGATGATCTTTCTTGCCGGTACGTGGTGGTTTACTCTCTGCCACCGGCGGTTCCTTAACTGCCGCAGGGGGAGCAGGGGCAACCGCTTTCGCTCGCTCTACCGGAGGTGGCGTCAGGTTTTTGCCTTTCAAACCGGTTAAGAGCGTCACCACCTGTTTTTCTGGCCGGGCAATCACCAGTTTGCCTTTGATAAACGCAGGCTGCTTGATGACGGCCACGCCGCTGTCGATGGCGGTCTTCACCGCACTGATCTCCCCGGCAAAAAACACAGAAACCAGACCAGAGCCTATTTTCTTGTATCCTAATACCGTCACTGCGGCAGATTTACAGGCTGCATCAGCCGCGTGGATCGCGGCGGTCAGGCCAAAGGTTTCAATTACGCCTAGGCTTAAATTCATCTCAATCTCCTTAGTGCCTTACCAGTCTGATATCGAAATCAAAGCGCTGGAAAAAAGCCGCCAGTTGATCCAGTTCTTGATCGCTATAGCTAGGATCATTTTTTACTGGATAGATCATATCGAGCTTGTCGTATTTACTTTTTCCCAACTGGTGATAAGGCAAAATATCGATACGGCTAATATTTCCGCGCTGGGCCAACTGGATGACATAATTAATCGCGCCGTTAATGGCATCGTAAGAGTCGTTATATCCACGTACCAGCGGCATGCGCACCACAATATTAGCGCCAAGCTCGACCAAGCGTTCCAGGTTCCTCTTTACGCCCTCGTTACCGATGCCAAATAATTCTTTATGTCGCGCACTGTCGATATGTTTAATATCAAACAGGAACATATCGGTACATTTGGCCAGTTTTTCATAGTTGGCTACGGGGGTCGTGCCGTTAGTTTCAATGGCAGTATTAATCATCATTTTCTTGCATTCGCTCAGCAGGGCGGCAGCAAAATCCGTTTGCATGCTCAGTTCGCCACCGCCAAGGGTGACACCACCGCCGGAGGCATAATAGAAATCAACGTCCTGCAGGATAATGTCCATCAGTTCCCGCACGGTAACGTCTTTTCCCATGATGTCCAATGCCCCGGAAATGCAGGTTTCCTCGCACTTGCGGCAGCCGATGCAGTCTATGTTACGGTCGACCAGGTGCTGGGGGTTGCCTTGAGCATCGTTGATCAACGAATGAATACCTACTGGGCAAACATCGACACATTGGCCGCAGTCGACACACTTATCGCGTGAAAACATGACCTGAAAATTGCTGCTTATCCCTTCGGGATTTGCACACCAGGCGCAGCGGATATTACAACCTTTGAAAAAAATCAGGGTGCGAATACCGTCTCCATCATAGATCGAGTATTTCTGGATATTGAATATCCGTCCCTTTTTCTCCAGCATGTTATCCATATTATTCTTTCCTCTTTATAACGCCTTTCTTATTGCGGTAAACATCCCTGTATTACCCCAGTCAGGATCAGAACTTCTCAATTACCGTGCGGCTGATGATTTCATCCTGAACCTCTTTGCATAACTCCACGAAATAAGCGCTATAGCCGGCGACGCGAACAATCAGGTCTCGGTATTTTTCCGGTTCGAGCTGCGCTTTTTTCAGCACTTCGTTATCCACATAGCTGAACTGCATCTGGCCATTGCCCAGAATGGAGGCGGTTCGCAGCAGGGTGATCAGCCCGTTTTTGCCTTCCGGAGTATCAAGCAACCCTTTGAGGAACTTGAAGTTGTGCACCATGCCGATGTTCATGGTTTCCACGTTCATTTTACTGACGGACTTGATGATGGCGGTTGGCCCCTGTTTGTCCGCGCCTTGGGTCGGGCTGATACCGTCGGAAAGCGGCATCCACGCCAGACGACCATTCGGTGTGGCGGCGGTCAATTCGCCGATCGGCGTGTTATTGGAGATCGACAGAGTGCCGTGGCTCAGGGTGGAATAGAGCATCTTGTACTTACGGCATTCGCGTTCGGTCCACTCGGTGATATCCAGGGCGTATTGATCCACGCGATCGTCATCATTGCCGTACTTCGGTGCGTTCAGACAGTCGCGGCGCAGCTGTTCAAAGCCCTCGAAGTTGGCCAGCAGGGCATCGCGGATCTGCTCAAGGGTATATTTACCATCCTGATACACCAGCTTGCGGATCGCCGCCATGGAGTCGACATAGGTCGCCAGACCCGAGAAGATCAACCCAGGGCCATGGTTGATGACCGCGCCCCCGGCGGAGACATCTTTACCCTGTTCCATACAGCCTTCCACTAACAGAGACATCAGCGGTTTTGGCGCCACATCGCGGTGTACACGCTGGCTGATCACCGTGCCAATGGCGGATAATCTGACGATATGTGCCACCTGCGCCTTCACCGCGTTGTCGAAATCCTCATAGGTTTTCAGCGTGTGTAATTCGCCGGTATCCAGCCCCTGATAGCTGTCAAACAGCACCATACGGCCCCGGTTCAGGACGAACTCGATGGCGATAGGCCATTGGGTGTAACCCGTAGAGGTCCACTGATAGATGCGGCCAGATTTTTGCGGTTCCACACAGCCCATCAGGCAGTAGTCGCGCGCATCTTCAAAATCAAAGCCCTTGCGCAGCATCATCTTGATGTGTGAGTCATCAAAGTGGCAGGCCGGGAAGCCCATACCTGCTTTCACCACATCAACGATTTTTTCCATGTATTTCTGTGGTGATTGGTTATGGATACGGCAGGCCAGCGAAGGCTGATAGACTTTGACAAAGCGCACCGCATCCATAATCAGGTAGGTCAGATCGTTACAGGCATCGCCGCCGCTGCGTTTCTGTCCACCGATAGTCAGGTTGATAAAGGGCTGATAACCGGCGAAGTATTTGGCGCCAAGCTCGCTGGACATCCACATCAATTCGGCGCACTTGATAATAAAGGCCTGCAGCAGTTCCAATGCCTGTTCCTGAGTCAGACGGCCAGAGTCGATATCGGCCCGATACATTGGGTAGCAGTATTGGTCAACGCGGCCCAGCGAAAGCCCAGTCTGGTTTTCTTCCACTTCAAACAACGATTCCACCGTCCAGATACTTTGCAGCGCTTCCTGTAAGGTTTTCGGCGGATTAGCCGGGACGTTTTCGTTGGTTTCAGCAATGGTAAGCAGCTCGGCGCGGCGTGCCTGATCCTGCTCTATGGCGGCGAGCTCACGGGCTTTCTCTGCGATCCTTCTGGCGTAGGCCATTACCCCTTCACAGGTTTCTATTGCCGCTTTGTAGAAGTAAATTTTGTCGATATCTTCTGGGTTTTCCATGCTCAACGTATCGAGGTGCAACTGAGCATCGGCCTTGATACCGTTCATCCCTTTAGTAAACAGCAGGACGTCGTAACCAGGGCAGGTATCACCACCGCCGTTGATCTGGTGATAGGAGAGATCGCTGACGAAGGTTTCGCCGCTAAATGCCCAGATACCCGCTTCACGATATTGTGCCTCACAGATCTCATCAAGTGAGCGGCCTTGCCAGAACGGGACGATTTCTTCACGGATCACTTTCTTATCGGCTTCAGAAATGATGAAGGGATCCTGCGGACGCGTGCCCATGGTATCCAATTCGTCCTGAACCCAACGCCAGGCGATATCCGGGGAGAAGGCGCCTGCACGCGGCTTACCGCACGGATGGCCGACGATCAACTCATCTTGCTGGATCAGGATTGGCGCGCTCTCGCAGGCAGCCCGGAAAGATTTGGCCCGTAACAGAATGGTCGGCAAGCCTGGATTGTTTTTGGCGACTTCGGTAAAGGTGATGGCCCGGTAGATAGACACGCTTGGGCGAGCCTCAAGGTAATTGTTACGTAGCCGTTGCAGACGTGGCGTGAGCCCTTCCATCAGTTTACCCGTAGCAACATCCTGTGGCGTAGCGGTTATAAAAGAGGCTGATGGCGCAAGGTATTGCTGGCGGTTGGCAGCCAGCCCGGTAAACAGTTTCACCTGGAGGTTGCTGTTGATTGCTGCCAGGTTTTTGCGTGCCGCCAGCAACATAGTGGATAGCTCGTTGGTCACGATAGCCGGATCGTCGATGCTGACGCCGTGCAACATGGCATCAAACATCGGGTAGCCGTCCAGTTCGCGTGGGGCGCGGACTTCCGAGAGTTCACACAGCTTCAACCACAGGCATTCTACGAGCTCGTAAGCCTGTTCCGGCGTGAGTACGCCACGGGTGACATCTTGCTGGTAGAAGGGATACAACAGCTTGTCAAAACCCCCAGGGCAGACTGCGTAACTACCATTTTCCAGGTGCAACGCCAGTTGGAAGAAATAGAATGATTGGCACGCCTCTCTAAAATTGCTTGCCCCGTAGGCGGGGATCTTTTTCAGGATGACCGCCGCGTCCTGCAGTTCTGCCTTGCGGTAAGGGTGGTTCTCCATCGCCGCCATATTTTCTGCTTTGCTGGCCAGTTTCTGTGCCAGATGCATGACCGCGTTACAGGCGTAAATCATGGCGCGGCATTGGTTGACTTCATCCAGCGCAGCACGGCTGACCGCGCTGCCAATGCTTCTGGCACGATCTTCCATTTCGGCTTCAATAGCGAACAGACCCTTGGTGATCACCGCCAGATAATCGGGTGAAGTCTGGCCCAGTGGTGTGAAGGCGGAAGGGCTGCGCAGTTCGTTCTCGCTGTGGAATATGGCGGCACGCGGGGTGGAGGACTGGCAGCCGATAATCAGCTCATCGGGGCCGATATAGCTGGGCAGCTGCTTGACCAGCTCATTGAACAGCTTGGCGTTTTTCACCTGCTGCGGCATACCGGACACATCGTTCCCCAACGTCGCCAGAATGGTGGCACGCTCGGTGCTAATGGTGCTGCTTTGGGATAAAAATCTTTCTGCCAGCAGTTTTACGCGTGGCGTTAGTGAATAGTGAGCCATGTTCAAATCTCTCCTGATATCCTTCGGCTTTCACGCAACCACGTAAAATCCTTTAGGTAGACGGTTAATGCCTGATGCCAGGCTTTATTAAGCGCAATAGGCGCGGTGAAACAGGTGCTCCAACTCTGCCGTCGTAACGTTGCGCGGATTGGTGGGGGTGCAACTGTCACGCAGTGCCTGACTGGCCAGTTCGCCAAGGCACACCTGAAAGCGATGCTCATCCACGCCGGCGGCTTGCAGATTGGCGGGCATTTTCATTTCCTGTTTCAGCGTTTCAATCGCGACCAACAGGCTATTGACGCCTTCGCGCACTGACGCGCAGGGCAATCCCAGTAATCGTGCCAATGCGGCATACTTGCGGGCGGCCTGGGTATCGCAGTGACCGTCAAAATCGGCATTGAAGGCGACGACCTGTGCCATCAGCAACGCATTGGCCCGGCCATGGGGCAAGCCAAACATGCCGCCGAGGGCGTGTGCCAGGCTGTGCGTAATGCCCAACGAGGCATTGGTAAACGCCATCCCCGCCATACATGAGGCGTTATGCATTTTTTCCCGGGCGTGCAGATCGTCACCTTGCTGGTAACAGGCCAGCAGATGATGGAATACCAATTGCACCACCTTTTCTGCCATGGCATCGCTGAAGTCACTGGCCTGGCGTGAGACATAGGCCTCCAAGGCGTGGCACAGCACGTCCATACCGGTGTCGGCGGTGATGCTGGCGGGAACCGATTTCACCAGTTGTGGGTCAAGAATGGCAATGTCGGGCAGCATGAACTCGTCGACCAAAACCAGTTTCTCGCTACGGGATTTGATCACCGAAAAACTGGTCACTTCCGAGCCGGTGCCGCTGGTCGTCGGGATGGCGACAAAGCATGGCTTGGTGCGGCCACTCTCTTTGCGGCAGTGCCACAGTGCGTACATCACGGCCTTGGCGGCATCGATGACCGAACCGCCGCCGAGGGCAATCACCAGGTCCGGGTAGTCCTCATCCATCTGCTTCATGCCGCTGACGATAGCGGCAATATCCGGGTCGGAAGCCACGTCGTCATACTGCCGACAGCGGATCTGCTGCTGCCCGAGCAGGCGGGAGACCTGCTCGGCAATGCCAAATTTCACCATTGCCCGATCCGTTACCAGGAACGCTGAACGCCCGGGCAATTCCTTCAGTGCGAGCAGAGCATCCGCACCGAAGTGGATTTTGGGTTTTATCTGAAACTCATTCATGCCTACTTCCTCTTAACGCTCCCGATGGACCTTCTCGACAATGGCAACGATCGACATGGCCTTGTAGCGCTCTTTACTCAGTGCGAAGTACTCTTCAACCAACACCAGATCGTTTTCACCTGCGCCGACGCTATCGACCGCGACATAAGTGCGGTCTTTGATCGGCTGCAGTTCGTCCCCCAGAGCCGTGACCAGCAGCAGATTGCTGCCCCGGAGTTCGTCACTTTTCTGTGTGGCCACAACATGCCCAGTTACCTTTGCGAGGATCATGGTTTTCATCCCTTATTGATGGGTTACCGGGACAGGCGTCCAAGCACTTGCTTAATGATTTGCTCAACGTTTTCTTCGGTGATGTCATTAGCCGCAGGGTTAACCACGGTCTGGCTGACGGCACCAAAACGATCATCATCCTGAGCGTGTGCGACCATTGGCCTGGTTTGCGGTGCATAGGCGAAGCGCTGGTCGTCGAAGATACTGGTGTTATGGTTTGGCTGTGCGAGGCTTTCGCGCACCGGCCGGCGCAGATCATCGATACTGCATACCCCATAGCCGACTTTACGGATATTGAGCAGGTTCATCGGCCCCACGTTGTCGGAAGTGGAACCGCCACCGATGGCACCGCAGCCCAGCGTTAACGCAGGGATTAGGTTGGTGGTAGCACCGATGCCACCCAATGCGGCGGGCGTATTGATCAGGATGCGGTGTACCGGTTTCTGTAACGCAAACTCGCGGACCACCTGCTGGTTTTGGGTATGAATAACCAGCGTATGCCCCAGCCCTTCGTTGGTCAGCAGCTCAACCACGCGATTGCAGGCGCTCAGCCAATCTTCTTCGATATACAGGCCCAGCACCGGGCAGAGTTTTTCGCGTGCATAAGGATTTTTGCGCGAGACGCTGTTTTGTAACGAGATCAGAACCCGAGTGGTGGGGGGCACGCTGAACCCGGCACGTTCGCTGAGGTAAATGGCGGTTTTGCCAACCACTTCAGGGTTAATCATGCCGTTCGGGCGCAGCAGGATATTGGCCAGACGGGCAGACTCATCGTCGTTCATAAAGTAAGCGCCCTGCGCCAGCAGCTCGTGATGTACCTCCTGATAGATACATTTCTCCACGATGATCGACTGCTCGGAGGCGCAGATCACCCCGTTATCAAAGGTTTTACTGGTGATGATATTGCTGACGGCCTGCTTGATGTTGGCGCTGCGTTCGATAAACGCCGGGCCATTGCCGGGGCCGCCGCTGATGGTTGGCGTCCCTGAACTGTAAGCGGCCCGCACCATGCCTTCACCGCCGGTTGCCAGGATCAGGGAGACATCTTTGCTGTGCATCAGTGCCTTGGTCGCTTCCAGCGTCAACTGGGTCAAACCGTCAACGATGCCAACCGGAGCGCCAGCCTGCAGAGCGGCCTGCTTGACGATCTCAATGGCACGCTGGCTGCACTGCTGGGCATTCGGGTGTGGGGAGAAAATGATGGCGTTCCCTGCCTTCAGCGCAATCAGCGTTTTATAGATAATGGTTGAGGTTGGATTCGTCGATGGCACCAGAGCAGTAATTACCCCCAATGGAACGCCCACGTCCATTACCTTCAATTCCTGATCGTCGCGAATAATACCAATGGTTTTTAAATCTTTAATATATTCAAAAACCTTTTCTGCGGCGAAGATGTTTTTTAATACTTTGTCCTGCCAGTTGCCGAAGCCGGTTTCCTGATGGGCCAGCTTTGCTAATTCTTCGGCGTGTTGAGCGGCTTCGCTGGCAATATGTTTAATAATGCCGTCGATCTTCTCTTGTGAATATTTGGCAAACAGCAATTGTGCCTGTTTGGCATTTTTAATCAGCGTGCGAGCTTGCTGAATGGACTGTAAATCCGGATCTAATGGAATCATTATTCTATCCCCTGAATAGGAGTTTTATTTCTCTTCTTACGGCAATAGGGTTTACGGCTAACTTTCAGTTTTGCTACTACGCTTTATGCTGTGAGGCAATTTTTTCAATATCATTGTGCGGGCGAGCAATAACCCGCGAGGAAATCACTTCGCCAATGCGGTTGGCCGCATCAATACCAGACTCAACTGCCGCATTAACTGCGCCGACGTCACCTTTCACCATGACGGTTACCAGGCCGGAACCGACGTTTTCATAGCCGATAAGCTCGATATTGGCAGCCTTACACATGGCATCGGCCGCTTCTATGGCAGGAACCAACCCTTTGGTCTCGATCAAACCGAGTGCATCTTTCATCAGTGAATTCCTTGTTATTCGGTGATTTTGTAATGCGCGATGATTTTCTGGATATCATTGTGTGGGCGGGCAATGACTAGCGAGGTTACAACTTCACCCACGCGCCGTGCCGATTCGATACCGGAGTCCACCGCCGCCTTCACGGCCCCCACGTCGCCTTTCACCATCGCCGTAACCAGACCGGAACCGACGTTTTCATAGCCGATCAGTTCCACGTTGGCGGCTTTACACATGGCATCAGCGGCTTCAATACAGGCCACCAGCCCTTTGGTTTCAATTAATCCTAATGCGTCACCCATGA
Source organism: Serratia sp. MMO-28 (assembly GCF_037199905.1). Taxonomy (NCBI): domain Bacteria; kingdom Pseudomonadati; phylum Pseudomonadota; class Gammaproteobacteria; order Enterobacterales; family Yersiniaceae; genus Serratia; species Serratia sp. MMO-28. The sequence continues at coordinate 132,480 of NZ_JBBCVB010000008.1, read as the reverse complement.
TTTCTTCCTCTTGAAAAGCGTCGTTACGCTTTGTGTTTAATGACAATCTTGTTGATGTCATTGTGTGGACGTGCGATGACCAACGATGTCACCACTTCCCCTACGTGTTGTGCTGACTCTACGCCGGAATCGACAGCGGCTTTTACGGCACCCACGTCACCTTTCACCATTGCGGTGACCAGGCCTGAGCCAACGTTTTCATAGCCAATGAGTTCGACGTTGGCGGCTTTGCACATGGCATCTGCCGCTTCAATACAGGCCACCAACCCTTTGGTTTCGATTAAGCCCAATGCATCACCCATTTTGTTATCCTCCGAAAACCGATTAGTGAGGTAGTTATGTTCATTTGCAATAATGACGCCGTTCGATGAGCGTGGAGCAAGGTTTTCGACCGGCTGAAGGCACTATACCCCTTGAGCGATTATTCAAAATATAAATTCACATGTTGTTATATATTTAGTTTTTTGCTCCATTTTTCACGCTTCATTTAGCGTTGATTTATTCTTTTGTTCTGTTAATTGTCCAGCTAATAGCCCTGCTTACTGGCTGAAAACGGCGGCTTACAGGTTTCGCTGAATGGCTAATGACATTGTTAAAATTGTGGTTATTAAATGGATAATTTCGGTAGCAGAATGGCGGGAAGAGTGTGGCGTCGCGCAGGTTTTGCGTTGAGTTTGTTGCGGGCTATTGCAGATGTCCGTGGGCAACAATCGTCGCATGCCAGTCAATTGCGATACGCATCACAAAGCAGGTGTCGTGGGGGATATGTGCCAGCCGGAACAGGGACGATTAATTCAACTGGCTGCCAGGTTTCAGAGCGCAGATAAACAGCGGTGAGTTGATCGAACTGAGTAACACGGTGTCGGGATTGATTTTCTCCATGGCCAGTAACAGGCCATCGTGGCTGTCTGACATTTCCCGCATAAAGTAATCAAAAATAACATCAGGAGATTGGTCGATAGAAGACTTGCTGGCTACCCAGCGGTTGATTTGATAATAACGAGTGCTGGGGGAAACGCGCTTGCTGGTATAGTCAAACTGGACATAACGTTGCAAATAAAGCCATCCTGCGCTTGAGTCTGAATATCCCTCTACAACAATTGAACCTTTACCCTTATCGTTAAAGTTGAAGTGAATATTGACGTTAACAGATTCAGTAACGGTATCTTCGAAATGCATGATGGCTTTGGTTGAGCAATTTAAAATATCATCACGCTCCCAAATGTTATGCCTGACTGCGATGAGTATTGAGCCCAATAGTAATATGATAGAAAAGACGAATAGAATTCGCCCCCAAGCCCGCGTTTTCATAATTTACTTCCATGAATAATAAAAATAATTATCACAATAGCTGAATGAGTTATCCTGATGTTTGGCACAGTGAGCGAGAAATGTGCGGCCTAAACCATTGGATTGCAGCTTGTCACCATAAAAAAAAAGAAATCTTTCGTCTTTGTTATACTTTATGTTCTTTTTTTCTTTCACGGCATTAAAATTTTTCAGATAGCTTTCCCTCATTCTGGGGTTAATCATAATATCGGTAGAAAACACCTCAACAGGTTCCTGAGCAATCGAGGTGAGGGTAATGGGCTTCAGGCTACCGCTGTTGCTCCACGACCAGCCAAGCAGGGCGACGGCCAACAGGGAAATCATCGCACCAGCATAACCCCAGTAGCGTTCGTGGTTGTAGGCGCCAGCAGGTGGCGTACTTGGCGATGGCGCTTGCTGTGAGGATGATTCATGCTCACTGGCATGTAGCACAGGATGCAGCAGGGAGTCATCGATTACCTCTATTACCAGTTCTGGGTTGATCTCCAGTCTGCCCCGCGCCACGGTGACAATCACATTCTCAATACCGTAGTTGCGGAAGGCTTTGCGCAGCATGCTCAAGTATTGATTCAGGTTGCTGTTGGAAGACATCAGCCCATTGTCATCCCACACGCGCTGCATCACTGTGTCGCGGCTGAGCACGCCGGGATTCTGGATCATGAAGAACAGCAGGGCATTGGCCGTAATAGTGAGCTTGGTGTCAGACTTACCGCCGTCCTCCAGTTTGAGCGATCCCTCGGTGGCATCATAAACAAGAATGGCATTAATTTTATATTTCATTATCGCCCCAGCGTGTTAACGGGCCACGACCTAGTACTCCTCGTAGGTCATTGCCGCCAACTTTGCCACCAATGCTTGCCGTTCCTCCGGCGTCATCGTGACCCCTTCCGTCAGTTCAGACAGCCACAAACCGTCCGCTCCATAACGAACCAGATTACCTACATAGCTGCGGTCCAGCTCATCAGCATGTGCCAGATGTTGCAAAACCCAGTCGCGCCAGCATTTACGCAGCACCTTCTCATCCGGCATAGCCAAAGAAAGCAGAGCCAGTTGGCGGCTGGTATCTGTCTCGTTAATGCTGGCCAGATACATCAGGTAAGCGCGGGAAAAACGCCCGCGTCGGTTATTGTCGGCGGCCATCAGTGCCATAATGCCGCGATCCATAACCGCCAGCAGGCGGATAAAAAGCGCGTGAATGAGTTCCTGCCTGCCGGGGAAGTGGTGCAGCAATCCTCCTTTACTGACACCAGCCTGATTGGCTACGGCGTTTAAGGTAAGAGCAGCGATGCCATTTTTGGCGGCAATAATGCTAGCGGCTTCCAGCAACTGCTCTTGCAGTTTTTCCGGGTCTTTTTTTCTATGGGCGTAGGCGTTCATTCGGCGAATCATACCGGCCAGTCGGTATGTTAATTTTGATCGAGGTCAAGCCCTTTCCCGTATAGGTCTGACCAATCTGGAATAGTGTATACAAGTTCAAACTATTAAAATTTACTCGCCATACTTCACGTTGCATGGGGGCTAGCGGCATCCGTTCGCATCGGTAACATCATGGACTAGGCCCTTGGCGACACTCGGTCTCGCTGCCTGCATGCAACTCGAATTCTCTGGAGGATAGCCCATTGATTAGGTAAGTTTTTACTGATTTAAAACGGGCGGAGGGAGTTGCAGAACAGGTGTGAAAAGTAACAACAGGTTGTGATGAATAATGTGACACGTAACAAAAACAAGCAGAACCGCCCGAACGACCCCGGCTAGCTGCCCTGGACACTCAGTAGCGCGATCCCGGCCTCATGGTAATCGGCTGCATCCTCCGGCAGACGATCGAGAATCAGGGTATCGATCTGCGCTGGGGTGGCGAACTGCGCCAGAGAAGTGTTACCCAGTTTGCTATGATCGCACACCACGATCACCTGATTGGCATGCTCCACCATGCTGCGCTTGGTTTCCGCCAGCATAATGTCCGCCACGCAGGCACCATGTTTGAGCGAAAGGGCATTCACCCCCATAAAGGCTTTATCGATATTCAGCGTATCCATCAACGAACGGCCATTAATCGCTACCGAACAGTGGTAACCTTTCTTGACGATCCCGCCAAGCAACACGATTTGAATCGAATCCACATCTTCCAGGCTTTTAGCGATCATGAAGTCGTTGGTGATCACCGTAATATTACGGCGCTGGCGGATATGGCGGGCAATCTGCAAGGTGGTGGTGCCGGTATCCAGCACGATAATATCGCCGTCTTCTACCAGGCTGGCTGCCAGTTGGCCAATCTGTTCTTTAGCGGTGAGATTCACTTCTTCACGCTGGTCAGAATTGATTTCAAAACTGGCGCGGGTCCGCAGGATGGCACCGCCGTGGGTGCGGGTGAGCATGCCGGCGTCTTCCAGAATGCGCAAATCGGTGCGGATGGTGGCACCGGAAACGTTGAAACGCTCGCTCATTTCCCCGACGGAGAGCTTGCGCTTCTCTTTCAGGATGGTGAGAAGCTTCTCCTGACGTTCCTCTGCGTACATACTCACTCCCGGCCTGCTGAACGATGTGCGGGTAATATACCCCGCACATGCGTTGCTGGCAAAATCGGTGTTACAACGGCTGATTAAACTCCACACGTTCACCGTCTGGTCCAGTAATCATAAAGTAGCGCACGCCATTGCGGCCACTGGGTTGCCGTGCGGGGCCTTCCGTTAGCGGATAGCCCAGTTCCTCCATCCATTGCTGTGCCGCTGCCAGATCGCTGACCCGTAACGCCAGATGATCGATGCCAAAGGACGCCGTATCACGCTGTTGCCCCGGCCATGGCAACTGGTACAGCTCGAGCGTTAATTCCCCCAGTGCCAGAAAACGTAACGCTATGCTGCCCTGCGGATCCTCCAGCGTTAGAGACTGGGTGGTGGTAAATCCCAGTGAGTGATAGAAGCGGGTTGTCCGTTCGATATCCGTACTGCGCAGGCCAACATGTGCCAGACCCGCGATCAGATTTGCCATGCTATATCCCCTTCTTCACGCAGTAGAAACCGTAGAACGCCACGTAAGCGAAACAGATCAGCGGGACTGAGAAGGCGATTTGCATATTGCCGCCGTTGGCGTCGGAGATCATGCCCATGATCAACGGCACCACCGCGCCACCGATAATCGACATTACTACGATCGAACCGGCCACCTGCGTCTCTTCCCCCAGCCCTTTGATGGTCAGGCCGAAGTTGGTGGGCCAGCATAGCGCCATGCAGAAGTTGGTGCCCATAATGGCGACCACGGCGAACAGGCTGTGAATATTGACCGCTAACATCAGCAACAGCACACAGATGGAGCAGAACACCCCCAGCAGCAGCGCCGGGTTGAACTTCTTCATCAGCGCAGTGGTGACTACCTTACCGGCGGAGTAGCAAACCAATGTGGCGATCAGCCAATAGGTGGCGGAGTGTTCCGTGGTGCCTTGTTCAATCATCTGCACAAAGCGAATGGTAAAGCTCCACAAACCCACCTGCGCCCCGACGTACAGAAACTGGGAGAGTACCCCAAGACGGAAACGCGGTAAGGCCAGTAGGACGCGCAATGACTGGGAAAGCGGTTTGCCACCTGCACCTTGCGCACGCTGGGTTTTACAGGCAGGGAATTTAACCGCCATAAAGATCAGTGCCAGCACCAATAATACCGAACCGATGATCAGATAGGGTGTGACCACCTGCGATACCATCTGTGTGCGCGCAGCCTCGGCCATTTCGGCCGGCATCTGTAGCAACTGCTCGTGAGTGGGATCGCTCTTGCCGAACACTAACTGCTGGCCGATCAGTACCCCGAAGATCACCCCAAGTGAGTTAAAAATCTGCGAGAAGTTAATGCGCTGCGTAGAGGTTTCCAGCGGGCCTAACAGGCTAGAGTAGGTATTAGCGGAGGTTTCCAGGAACGACAGACCGGCGGCGATCACCCCCAGACAAGCCAGGAAGGCACCATAGGTCATGATTTGTGCGGCGGGGATAAACAGGAAACAGCCGAGCGCATACAGGCACAGGCCAATAATAATCGCCACCTTATATGAGTAACGTTTGATCACTGCTGCAGCGGGTAGCGCCACCAGAAAGTAGCCAAGGAAGAAGATCGACTGCACCAGCGCGGTTTGGGTATCGGTAAGATCAAACCCCTTCTTGAACTGGGCGATGAGAATGTCGTTAAGGTTGCCTGCCATACCCCAAAGGGCAAACAGGCAGCAGACCAGCATCAGTTGCAACCAGGGGGTGGCGGGCAGATAGGCGCTGCGGTCGATGCTTTCCGCGGCGGACTGTTGCGTCGAAGTCGTTTTACTGATCAGAGATTCGCTCATTGTGAAGTTCCTTTATCCGCAGAGAAAGAGAACGAGCTAATAACATCAAGCTGTTCGTAGAGAGGGTGGGCCTGACGATAGAGCTGTTCAAACAGCTCAAAGCAGCGCAGGTAGTGCTCGTGCAACCGGGGGTCTGGCATAAATTCCCGTTCAACGCTGACGGTACGGCTAACGCCCTGCGCAAAACTGCTAAACAAACCGACGCCGACGCCCGCGATAATCGCGCAACCGGTGGTACCGTTTTCCTGATTGCGGGTTTGCAGGATCGGCAGGTTGTAGGCCGAGGCTTTAATTTGCAGCCATAACGCACTGCGTGCACCGCCACCGGAAGCGATCATGGCTTCGGGTTCCTGAGTACAACGGCGTAACTGTTGTAGGTTGCGCAATGCGGCCAACGCGACGCCTTCCAGCACCGCACGGTAAAGATGCTCCTGCCGGTGTTTGCGCTGTAATCCGAAGAACTGTGCCCGCGAGTTAGTGTGTTCCGCCAGGCGCTCACCGGTCAGATAAGGCAGGAATAACAAACCTTCTGCCCCCGGTGTGACCGTTGCTGCCAGATCGAGCATTTGCTGGTGGCTGAGGCGGCTGTCGTTCAGCGCCATCCGCGCCCAGCGCATGGCATCGCCACCGGCATCCAGAATGGTAAAACCGCCCCAGGCCGGATTGGCCAGATGCAGATTGTTGATCCAGGGATCGAGCAGTGGTTGCTTGGCTACCACAGTTAATAGCGTGGAGGTGCCGGTGCTGTCCGATGCGGTACCGGGTTGATAAACCCCAGAGCCCAGCAGCGTGGCGGCCATATCTGCTGCACCGGCTACGACCGGGATCCCCACGGGTAAACCGGTGGCGGCAGCGGCAGCCTGATCGATCTGGCCAATAACATCGCTGGAAAGATGCAGAGTGGGCAACTGATCGCGACGCAACTGGAACTGGCTGAGCGCTACATCAGACCAGGTTTGCGTGCTGCTATCCATCAGGTAATAACAGGAGGCTTCGCTGTAGTCGGTGGCGTGTACGCCGCAGAGGCGGAAGTTGATATAGTCTTTCGGCATCAACACGGTAGCGACGCGTGCCCACAGCGTAGGATGATTTTCCCTTAGCCAGCACAGCTTGAAGGCTGGCCAGGCGGCGGTGGGGGGATTGTTTAGCCGTGTCAGCCAGGGTTCAGCGGCTTGTTGTTGCTTAAAGCGTTCCACCTGCGGTTGCGAACGTTTATCGTTCCAGAGCAGGGCGCTGTCGATCACCAGTTCACCATTGGCATCCAGCAGTACGGTGCCATGCATTTGCCCGCAGACGCCCACGGCAGCAATGCGTGGACGATATTCGGCAAAGTGGGTCAACAGCTCTTGAACACATGCACAGGCACTTTGCCACCATAGCGATGGCGGCTGTTCTGCCCATCCCGCCTGCGGCGTGATCTGATCGTATTCACGCTGGGCGAAACCAAGGATTTCCCCGGTACACATGACCAGCCCGGCGCGGGTACTGCCGGTGCCGATATCAAGGGTAAGAAGCAAGTCTTTCATTATTATCACTCCTGGTTGGGGCGGTGTTAACCACCCCGAGAAGCGTTACGCTGGTGCGTTAAGGGGCATCGCGTATCAGTTATTGTTCAGTTCTGGGAACAGGCCTGGGTCTTGCTCCAACTGCTCCAGTAATTTTTCAGTAGCGTTGGCACTCATACCGAAGCGGCGCACGCCCAGGCGATAAAGCGCCCGCACCGTATCCAGATCGCGAATGCCACCTGCTCCTTTAATCTGGATGCGCCCGCGTAACTGATCGGCAATGATGGCTACCTTCTCTTCCGTGGCACCGGTAGGTGCCCAACCGGTGGAGGTTTTCACCCAGGCCATGCCGACTTCTACTGCGATATCACAGACTTTGCGGATCTGCTGCTCATTGAGGTAGTGGGTTTCCAGAATGACTTTGGCGGGAATAGGGGCAGCCGCTTCCACCACCCGCCGCAGGTCTTCGCGCACATAGTCGTAATCGCCGGATAGCACCTTGCCGATATTGACCACCATGTCCACTTCGCGAGCACCATCAGCAATCAACTGACGAACCTCTTGCACTTTGGTATCTGTGGCGTGGCCGCCACTGGGGAAGCCAACCGGGCCGCCGATCATTACGTCCGCACGGCCTTGTTCCGGTAGCAGAGTACTGAGCAAGCGTGTCCAGCAGGGCAGCACGTGCACAGAGATGATGCGGTAGCGGCTGGCCAACTCGGCGCAGTGGCGGACATCAGCTTCGGTGTTGGCAGCCTGCACCGCACTGAGATCGATAAGCCTGGCCATGCGCCTTGTGGTTTCATTCATTTTCAATTCCTCTTATTTAATTTCAGTTTTATTGTTTTTTCACCTTACTTGTTTTCATATGCAATTAAAAACGCAGATTGCGGCAAATGTGATCCGTTTTGCAGTTTTCACAAAGGGGAGATCGAAATAGGGGGAGGAGGGCAAGGAATGAGCGTGTAATGGAAGCTGGCAGGCATAACGCCCACGTTTTCTACATACGACTTCAGTGCCGAAGTGGCGAGATCGGTAGACGCAGTTCAGCCGTCGTAACTCGGCATTTGCTAAAAGGACATAAGCCGGGCGGTAGCGGCACGACCAGAACCCGATGGCCGGGTTCGTAGCAACGCGAATTTTTAGGGGAGAGGTTCATTCTTTCACGGGCTGAATTGAGCCCGACAGTTCGTGGGCATGAGTCATTTTACCCATCACGAAAGCCAGATTTGCCGCCGCGATCAGAGCAGCGGCATGCGCGTCCGCACTCATTTGCTGCGCATTCAACAGCCCATTGGCCGCCTCGTTGGCAACCGTTATGGTGCCGACACCATTGCGATAAGACTCCAGCGCGGCGTCATAAGCAATAAACGATGTTTTCACGAGACTCAACGCCGCCTGATTGGATTCAAGCGCAGAACGTAGGGTATCTGCCGCAACTACAATTTCACGCACCGCCAACTCTTGCGTTTTCTTAAAACCTTCAGCAGCAGCCACTGCGCGAGATTCAGCCTCTTTAACTCTGGCGGCACGGATCCCCCCATCATAAAGAGGAACGCTGACACCGACCAGAATACTGGAGGATGAGGTTTGCTGGCTGATTCCTGGCAAGCCTTGAATATCGAAGCGCCCATCGCCACCCGCAATTGCTCCGGCAAGATAGACTTTCGGCAAAAAGTCCGCTTCAGCCGCTGTGATACCCGCCTTGGCGGCTTCGGCGGCAGCATAGCTGGCTAATACATCTGGCCGCTGGGAAAGCGCCAGCCGAATCATCTTTTCCGTTGGCGGGCTGGCGGCGTCCGGTAGAGCACGATCCTCAGCATAATCGACTTTCATCGCCAATGAAGGGCTCACCCCCATTGCGCCCAATAATGCCTGGTAGGCATCGCGTTCAGTCCCCTTCGCCACGACGCGGCGTAGCTCAGACTGTGCGACCTGCTGTTGTGCCAGGGCAACCTCTACAACCGTCGCAATTCCGTTCTTGCGGCGTTGTTCTGCCGCATCCTGAATCTTCAGGCTATTCTTCAGCGTTTGCTCTGCTATTTGGCTCTGGACCAGCGCTGCGCCATATTGGAAATAAGTACGAGTGACATCATAAATCAGCTTCTGGTGCATGCCATTAAAGGTCACATTGGCAGCGTAGGAGGTCTGTTTAGCGGCATCAAGCAATGCGCTACGCTGCCCAAAATCAAAGATAAGCCACTGTAATGCCAGCGCTGGGACAACCGCGCTCCCGGTGGTGGTCAGATCCTTTTCGTTGCCGACAGCGTAAGGTAATGGCGTGGTTGTACTTTGGTAGCCACCGATCACGCTTGCTGAGATGATCGGCAAAAATATCGCCTCGCCCATTCCAACCGCAAGAGCGGCTTGTCGCGCCTGTTGCCAGGCAATACGGGTATCAGGATTCTGGCTTTGGGCGATATCAATCAGCTCTGGTAACGAATAAGCGTGATCGCTCTTGATGGTGGGCGGTGGAGCCAATTCTGCCACCACTGGATTGGGTGGCACAGAAAAGTTACCGCTTCCTAAGGGGGCCCCGGCCTTCACATTCGGCGTCCAGGGTTCGGTATAAGATGCAGGCGCAAGATCCAAACGATCCGTGGCACAACCGGTGAGCAGCATGCTCCAACTTAATATCAAGCAAGTCAGACTGATTTTGGCTATTCGGGTCACCAAGGCAGCGTGCATCGTCATATCATTAAATTCCCAAAAGTTCCTTAAGCCGCTTTATATGTTTTTGAATAGTAATATCAATCGGTGATAAACCTGGCCGCAATGATGCACCATTCTGTCGCAGCTCATGAGATAACGCGGTGGCATTACCGTCAGCCGAGAGGCGACGCAGTTGCTCCACATCAGACGCAGACTTTTCAGTGGGTAGGAACAGCACTGGGCATAATTTGCTCATCTCATCCAGTATTGCCTGCAAACGTGCATATTCCTCCTGTGGGAGGCGCAGTTGTGCGGGTTCAAAGGGAACTAGCGCTAACTCTTCCTGCGCAAGGGTAATGTCTGCCTCAACGGCAGTTGCTTCTCTTAGTGCCGCTGGCCGCGCATCGGGCGACAACGCTGCCAGACTGACCAATCCCTTCAACGCATGACTGATATGGATGCGTACAGTGTCTGCAATCGCCACAGGCCAAAGCCGGGTAAAGATCACATACACCACCAGATTACCCAGCAAGATACCGAGCACCCTGTCGAGAGCCGCGCCCATATCCGTGCTCGGCCCAAAGCCTTGTAACACCGTCAGCAGGAAAGCCAGCCCTATCTGCACACCGGCATAGGCGATACGCTCGTTGCCACATGACACCCAGGCAGCCAACAAAATGCAGCCAAACACCAGCGTCATCAATTGCCCGATATCATTCAGATGGGGGATAATGAAAGCTATTGCCAGCACCCCCAACAGCGCCCCAAACAGGCAACCGATGATCCGTAATACCAGTTTATGAACGGTTTCACCGGTGGTCCCTAACGCCACGACATAGCAAGTGATCATCGCGGTATGAATATCCTGCCAATCCAATGCGGTGTAGATCAGATAGCAAATTAGGGCTGCTGCCGTGGTTTTCAGCGCAAACTGCTGGTGGATCGGGTTGCTCAAGGCATCTGTAGCAAAGAAAGAGGATTTCGGGGCACCTGAGTCTTGTTCATCATCGGCATTCGCCAATGCTATCAGCGCATTTTTTATCTCCTCGATTTCACCACTCTTATTCTCCGCAGTAAATCGGGGGTTAACAGCGAGGCCACCCGCAGCAATCGCCCGCGCAGCATCGCGGCAGTAAGCTGCAAGCTCAAGACGCACATTCTCTGGTGAGGCAGGGGGCAAAACCGACGCCGCCAGCAGCAGCCGGTAACTGCTTTTTACGGCATTTTCAAGCCAAGCGGCTTCGATTGCGGGCCGGAGATGAAAAATACGCACAAAAAGTGCCCGTTGCTGATGTTCACTCTGCCCTTCCTGTAGCAATTCCCCAATACGGGCCCGAGTGGCGGTATCAGGTTGCTGCAATGCCTCGGCTACCGTGAATAATCGCTCGGATAAACTGGCTCGCAATAGTGTCTGGGGGGCTCGCCCAAAGAACAGGTTAAACCCGATAATTAGCAACATCGGGGAAGCTGCCATTAACCAGGCATACAATAGCCCCCGCGTGGCAACTTCACCCATTGGGATATCGCCGAGCAGCGTCATCACAAACGCAATAACCAGCGCAATAATACTGCCAACCGGGCCAAGCTTGCTGGCAGAGCCGAGGTAAAGAAACAGATACGAGCTGACAATCAGCGTCGCCATCCGTAATGGCACCGCTTCCAAAGTGAAATGAATAAGCAGAAATACCAGCCCGACAACCAGCGAGACCAAGACGATGATGGCGGCAGCCATGACCATACTTTCTACGCCATCCGGCTTCATGACGAAAATAATGAGATAACAACTAATCGCGGATTCCGGGATGCCATACACCATCGCCACCATTGCCATCAGCGCACAAAGGGCAGCAACCCGCCAGGCCATGGCCACCCGCCCAGGGAAATAGGCCAAATCTGCTTTTGCCTGGCGGATTAAGCCGCCAAACGTCCCGTCAGCAACCATGGTCATTTCGCACTATCACCACAGCCGTCGCCCCGATGCGCATCAGATCCTCCGGCGGTTGCTCCAGACTGATCCGCACAGGAAAACGCTGGACCACTCGTACCCAATTCAATGACTTTGGTACATAAGGCAGGCTACGCGGGATATGCAACATATCCTCAGAGCTAACCCCCCAACCGATCCCCTCAACGCGGCCCTGAATGGCGCGCTGCCTGTCGGCCATGACGTACACGGTAGCGCAATCCCCCACCTGGATGTTCTTCAATTCTGTTTCGCGGAAAAACGCCGAAGCATGCCAATGTTCAGTATTGATAAGGGTAAAAATAGATTGCTCTGGCACAACAAACTCGCCGACAGAGACCGTCAGCCCTACGACACGGCCATCATGAGGGGCACGCACCTGAGTATTCGCCAACTCACGTTCTGCAATGGCCAGCGCGGCGCGGCGCGCGGCCACCAACGCTTCAGCCGCTGCCGTGCTGCTAACCAAGGCTTCGGCCGCTGAGGACTGTTTTAATGCCTGTTTCAGGCTGACTTCGGCATCGTGTTTCGCCGTCATCGCATCATCAACCTGTTGGGCGGTAACATAGCCTTTAGGTAGAAGAGGTTGTAAACGTGCAAGCGTCTGAGTTGCCAATTTGAGATTAGCCTGGGCTCGCAGAATCTGTTCGTTAGTGATCGCTGCGTTGGATTGTTCGGCAACCACCGTCCGTTGCTGAGTATCAAGGGCGGCTTGCGCTATTTTCAACTCGGCCTGCGCCTGTTCGACCTGCAGCCGATAGAGATCGGGCTCAATAGAAAACAGCAAATCACCGCGCTGCACTTTGCTGTTTTCTGCAACATTAAGCGAGAGAATTCGGCCGGGTACCGAGCTGGCGACATGCACCACGCTGGCCCCCAACTCTGCATCTTCAGATAACGGATTCAATGTGGTCTGCCGTACTGAAAGCCAACCCGATACCAATGCCGCTACGATGATGACGCCAGCGACAGCGAAGGCCAACCGCCGCTTGCGCCCACTCTCAGATAGTTTATTCATATGCATTATTCATCGCGTAAACAACAATAGGGAACAGATGAATGCCACCGCGAGCGCCAGGCAGACATACACAAACAGCCGCCATGGCAACGCCTCATCAATACCAACACGAATAAACAGAATGCGCGCCATTATCGCCGCGATTATCCCGATAAAGGCGCAAGCCATCCAAGCAGGAAAATAAGAGCCTAATAATGAAAAGGAGGGAGCCTCTTTCACCGTACAACCGCTCAACACGATAACCGATGGCAAAACCCAAGGCCCACACCATTGATGACGTTTTGCGGTGCGTAAAAGCGTGAAGGGGAAAACCAGCTGCTTCCTGAAGGAAGTCATATTATTCATCGAACAGCCTCAATTGACATGCCCTCACCAGAAAACCAGGTTGATTGCTTTATACCCATCACATTTGACGTTGCTGGAGGGCTTTGAGACCCCGCCCATGCAGGGCCTCGTCTATTTGGGGCCACTGCCAGCAACTCGAATTATTTGGGGTATAAACAGCAACTACTGGCCACTTCCCAATGTATTTTTGAAGATTTGCCCATCTTTCATAATTAACCGGAATGCTCTCTCTGGCTGAGCAATAAGTTGAATATCATCCAATGGATTACCGTCGACCAGAATCAGATCGGCCAGCGCGTCATTTTCTACCACTCCCAACTTACCGGGATACGGATTCCTTGGGCCAGAGAGAGCGCAAAGTTCAGCGTTAACACTGGTAGCCATCTTGAGCACTTCAAGTGGCGTATACCAGCGGGTCAGCTTGGCTAATTGCGCCCCCTGACGGGTGGCCAGCCGAGCATCGAACAGCGTATCGGTGCCCCAGGCCGTCCTGATGTTATATTTTTTCGCCAGCATATAGGCTGTATCGGTACCCGCAACCATTTCGAGCTGCTTGGCACGTGACGCCGGGGTGGCCATTGGAACAGCATCCTCGTCATCAAGGAAGGGCTGAAGGCTCCACCAGATGCCTTTTTCTGCCATTAACTGGGCGGTTTGTTCATCCACCAACTGGCCGTGTTCAATGCACTTAACCCCGCCGTTGATCGCCATGGTGACGGCTCTGGCAGTGTAGGCATGGACGGTGACGTAAGTTCCCCAGTTTTCTGCCGCTGTAACTGCCGCCTGTATTTCAGGCACTGAACCTTCCGTTACGCTGATGGAGTCATACATCGAGGCCACGCCGCCGCCAGCCATATATTTGAGTTGCGATGCTCCTCGCATTAGTTGCTCTCTGGCACGCAGTAATACTTGATCAACACCGTCGGCAATCGCGGTCATGCCAACACGTTCAGCGTAACTCAGAGGATCTGATGGTGTATGTGGTAACTCACCAATCAGGCGAAAATCACCATGCCCACCGGTTTGGGTGATAAAAGCACCAGAAGGAAAGATTCGTGGGCCGGTAGCTACTCGCTCATCAATGGCGCGTTTTAAGCCAAAGACTGGCCCACCCATATCACGCACGGTGGTGAACCCCCGCATCAATGTGGCATCGGCCTCAGCAATTGCCAGCGCTTGGATATAATTAAAATCCGCCGTCATTGCTGTCATCATTGAGGGGCGGGCCATAATGGCATGCCAGTGTGCGTCAATCAGCCCCGGCATCAATACGCCACCGCCGCCGTCAATCAGCTCTACGTGCGCAGGCAATGGCGCATCTGCGGGTTCAACCGATTTGATTCTGTTGCCTTCCACCAATACCCGCAGCCCATCTCGCAGGCCGTCAGAAACACCATCAAAGACGCGAATATTGATAAAAGCCATCACTCGTGCAGCATGATCTGCGACATCTCTTTTTTGTGCTTTTGCGCCTGGGACAGCCGCCGCCACAGTCGCCCTGGTGATAGGGGCGGATTGAGCCGCTTTCTGGGAAAATACCGTATTGATACGCACAAATGCCGGGCTATGGCAGAGGCAAACGTCCGAGTGAGTGCATGGAAACTGAATTAACGGCATATGAGGCATAACGCTCTCCATTATTAATTACCCCACAAAAACTTGAAGACTGTTTTCTAGCATAGAACAATCTTGCTTTTAACTGCTTGTTTTAAGACGAACTCGTTAAAATCTAGTTCGGTATCCCTGGGTGACGGCCTTCTGCTTCCCAGGTAAATGCCGCGAAATCGCTATTTTCATCACGCCAGTGAGGCTTACGGGCGAAATAAATCAAGAATGGCAATGCCACAAAAAACAGCGTGGTAACGATCAGGATCCCTACATATTCAGTTGGGCTACCCACCGAAATTTGGCTGGGTGGAATAAAACTGAATATGAAAGCCAGAATTGAACCAATAAGCCCTGCACCACCAATAAACCACATCCCAATGTCCCCGCCGGGAATATGATATGGCCGTGGACGATTCGGTTGGCTATAACGCAGATAAATAGCAGAGCTGAACATCAGCATATACATGATAAGATACAAGATAACGGTCAGTTGACTCATTATTTGATATGCAGCCTGTACCGAAGGTAATACCACAAACAGTATCGCCAACAAGGAAACCAGCAGCGCCTGTAACAGCAAAATATGGGTTGCCATGCCATTCTTATTGGTATGTTGCCACCAACGCGGCAGATAGCCCGCTTTGGCCACAACTAACAGCCCTGAAGACGGGCCAGCAACCCAGGTTACGACACCTGCCAAAACGCCAATAGCCAGAGCAAAAGCAACAACTGGCCCCAACCATTCCAGATGAGCCCACTTGAACATAGCGTCATATGCCACCAACAGGCTTTGCGTCAAACTAATATCAGATTGTGGAATAATAAAGGCGATAGCCAGAGTACCTAATACGAAAATGAGCACGGTACCCACTGCGGAAAGCATAATGGCAATCGGATAGTTCTTGTTAGGGTTGTCCACATCTTTAACATGGATGGCATTCATCTCCATACCCGCATAGAATAAGAAAATACTAGCAGCCAGCACCACATTATCAAAGTTGTTAAAATCAGGAACCACCTGACTCCAGTCTAATTGTATTTGCGATGTTCCACCGCCGATTAAATAAGCAAAGCCTAACACGATCAGAATCACCGCTGGGATAATGGTACCGATAATTCCGCCCCACTTTGCAACCTTGGCGAAAGTATCAACCCCTTTAAAGGCAATAAAGGTGGCTAGCCAATAAATGAATAGCACGATGCCCAACACAAAGAATTTGTTGGCGGATAGTGCTTCATCCCATCGTTGTTCTGGCCCAACAAAGGCTAGTGACACGGCCGCAAACGTCAGTGCTGTTGGGAACCAGACGGTTACCTCTATCCACAGCATAAACATGGCGAGAAACGCTAAGCGTGGGCCAAATGCTTCACCAACCCAGCGAAATATCCCCCCTTTTTCAGGCCAGCCGGTGGCTAATTCTGCGGCCACCAGTGAGACCGGGATTAAAAAAAATACTGCTGCAAATAAATAGTAAAAGATTGAACTCAAGCCATACTCAGCCTCAGCGGGCAATCCCCTTAAGCTAACGACGGCTACGATATTCATAATCGCCAGTGTAGTAATACCCAGTTTTTTTACCGGAGTTGCAGCTTTAGCCACTGCAGCACCTGAGACATTATTTGACATAATTTACCCACCTGATTGGGCGGCATAATGCCGCCTTGGTTCATACCCGCCATACTTCAGGTTGTCTGTGCGTTCGAATTATTTAGGGTATATAAGGTTAAGAATCAGAATAAGCATCGTCATCGGGTTTAGGTATGATTAAAACTATTCTGCCCTGCCTCCCCTCCAAGAGATGGATGTTCACTCAAGTACGTCAATGCAGATTTAACGTCTTCTAAGAACAAATCGGCAAAATCTATCTCAAAGCCACGACGACACATGATTCGCATCACGGTGACATCTGACATACCCCCGCTGAGGGCAAAAGCGGGAACCTGCCAGCCACGGAGACGCAACCGCTCAGACAGGTCATAGAGCGTATAACCGGGATTTTCTCCTTCTCTGATGCGAAAACAGATCGCAGGGATCCCTTCTGTTGGTAAGCCTTTGCAGTAAAATTCATATGGCCCCAATGGCGCCAGCGCGTTAGCCAGATATTGCGCCACCTGATAAGAGGCCGTATGTACTTTGGTGTATCCTTCCCGGCCCAGACGCAAGAATTCATAGTATTGAGAAATCACCTGCCCTGCAGGGCGAGAGAAGTTAATGGCAAAAGTCCCGACCTGCCCACCGAGATAATCAACTTTAAAAACAAGTTCTTCCGGTAAGGCTGCCGCATCACGCCAAATCACCCAACCGCAGCCTAACGGAGCCAAACCAAACTTGTGACCTGATGTACTGATGGATTTAACACGCGGTAAACGGAAATCCCAAACAATCTCAGGGGCAACAAACGGCGCCAGAAAGCCACCGCTGGCCGCATCAACGTGGATATCAATATCTAGGCCGGTATCTTTATAAAGCTGGTCAAGTGCGTCACTCAGTTCCTGCGGGAATTCATAATTACCGGTATAAGTCACCCCAAAAGTCGGTACGACACCAATCGTGTTCTCGTCACAGGCTTCAATCATACGCTTAGGGTCCAAAAACAACTGACCCGGTGCCATCTGAATCTCTCGGATTTCAACGTCCCAGTAACGGGCGAATTTATGCCAGCAAACCTGCACGGGTCCACAGACAAAATTCGGCTTATCTGTTGGCTTGCCTGCGGCTTCTCTTTTTTTGCGCCAACGCCATTTCATTGCCATACCACCGAGCATGCAGGCTTCTGAAGAACCGATGGTATTGGTACCCACAGCCTGACCATTTTGTTGCTTAGGGGCATTCCATAAATCGGCCATCATGTTCACACAGCGCATATCTATCGCTGCAGATTGGGGATATTCTTCTTTGTCGATCCAGTTCTTATTGATGGAGATATCCATCAATTTATGAACGTTATCGTCATCCCATGTCTGGCAAAACGTAGCCAAGTTTTGCCGTGCATTGCCATCCAGCAGGAGTTCATCATTAATGATCTGGAAAGCAATATCTTCACGCATTTCCTCTAGTGGAAAACGTTTGTCTTCTACCCTATTACGAATTGCTTCAGAACCAAAACGTGAGTCCAAAAACTCCGCATGATATTTCTTTGTGGTTTTTTCAGTCATTTCATACCCCTCGCAAAAATAGAGCTCCAATTAAAGCTAGAACAATAAAATCGGCAGCACAAGCGTAGAGTTAAATTTAATTTTATCTTATATCCACTGAGCGTTAATTCGCTATATGGTTTTATATAACGTTATGAATAGTTAAGAAATAATATAATTAATTAACTTTTTTAATGTTTATTTATATGAGCGGGAAATTAGATTTTTAGCAGGCGGCAAGCAGCGATGAGATTAAGAACACAGATAACTCTGTGATGGAAGTGTAGTCAATATGTAAACAAATTAAGGCAAGATGGATAAATTGTCATTATCCGTTTACTCGGGAGAGCAGGGGCAGAGGTTCTGAGAGCGGCTGACTGCCAGGTTGAGAAAGAGAGGGGGAATTCAATGATATTAAAAGCTTATTAAAGTTAATAATTTATAATTATCTGATAAATAGTGCTCTGTTTTATTAAACGGGCTGCCAAATAAAATCGTGGTTCATCAATTAGCGTGCAGAAGAAAGCGCCAGTCTCCAGGTTATCCACTTTAGTTAGAGTGGGAACAACACCAACGGTATTTTGATGTTCGCTAACATACCTACCCTAGCCCCGCTGCCCCCCAATGGTCCACCGGGATTTGCGGCTACCATCACACCATTCCCGCCAGCTCATGCTGATCCTGATGGTGCTGCTGCGGTAGTGGTTGAGGCGTTAGAACGCTAAAAGTGGATTACCATCTGATAGGGACGGCACCTGTCTATAAGGAACCTTTTCAGCATCTGACTATTGCGGGGCAGTTGCGGTGACATCAGGTTTTTTACTCAGTAGCGGCCGATAAATGGTCATGGCGTGCCAATTTAGCGCTTGGTATTGAAGCGACATTAAACCCACCAGTTAGCACTAAACCGGTATCTTCGCCATGCGGGTGGCTCAGGAGCCGGGATAACAGGGATGGTTTAATCAGCTTGATTTCAATGCCAGACAGTAAGTTCTTCATATAACCACATGATTAATTTAATGGTTTTCGAAGTTAAGCGACGGCCTGCAGAGTGTGCCTGGGCGATTGAATAAGTTTCTTAATATACCCTTCATCTTTTTGAAAGCATAAAATACTCATTTGAATCAATCAGTTATTACTATTGATAGTCGTCATATTCATACCTTAACTTGTTGATGAATTTCCTCGCGATCTGCGTCAGGGGGAAGCGCTGAGAGTAAATAAAACTGTAGTCAATGTCTGGTAATGACTCTTTTATGGATATAGGGTGTAAATCTTTATTAAAATAAGGGACTTTGAGCATTTCTTTTGCTCCAACCGTGAGATAGTCCTCATTTAATACCATCTGTAATGCCATAAGCATGGTATTGGAACGCACCACCGTGGTTGGCCTGTCGTCATTTTCAAAGAAAAGTTTCGAATTCAATTTGTCGTAATAGCCAATTTTTGATGATGGCAGACACCAATTAGCAGATTTCAGGTCATCCAGTGAGGTGGCATTTGCCAATGGATGCTGCTTGTTGATCAAGATATGAGCTGAGGTCTTAAAGAACGGCTCTATAGTGATATCACTGAGCGTAGTATCTGGGGCGATAGCATCGATAATGAAATCTAATTCACCTTCGCGCAGGGCTGGAAGCAACTCAGACATCTGCCCTTCGTTGATGTTGACTTTTACATTAGGGTAACGCTGCTGAAACCTCTGTATAGAGGATGACATGATCGTGAAAGGCAACAGAGATGAACAGCCCAGGGTTACAGCACCTTGAGAGGCTCCATTAATAACTTCGAGCTCGTTGACGGCTCGTTCCAGCTCTTTCATGATGAGCTGTGCGCGGCTCTCGAAAATCCGCCCCATTTCTGTGAGCACAATGCCTCGGCTGCCGCGAATAAATAGCGGGCTGCCTAATGTTTTCTCGAGCTCTTTTATGGCTCTGGTGACACCGGGTTGGGTTTGTTTGAGCTCAATGGCTGCTGCACGAATACTGCCGTATTCGATTATCTTTAGAAAAATATTAATCTGGTGGATTTTTGGTAAGCGTGTCATGAGAAATCTATCCATTTAAGTTATATTCCATTTGCAACGTAGTAAATTTAATAAGAAAATATTTGCTATGACGTTGAATTAACGAGTTGTGATTTGTTTTTCTGAGGTACGTTAATCCATAATGGAGAAAATAAGTTGCATAAAAACATAACAGAATATGCTATTTCATATGTTCAGATAGTTAGATTTCATCTCAAAATGGGATAAACAGGGGATGAAGCGTCCGTATTCCCAGCTTACTCATCGCCGAGCGTTTATAATGGCTGATGGTCTTGTAATTCAACGTGAGCTCTTTTGCGACTTGTGAAATGCTTTTACCATGTAGCAGCTTTTTTAATATGGTTAACTCGCGCGAAGAGAGCACGCAGTTCGCTTTGATGGCTGAACTATTGAATGATTGATCAGGGCTATTTATTTTTGACAGTTCACTTTGTATTGTCTCAATCGGAACATTAGCTTCCAGAATGGTGCCGAAGTTCTCGATCCCTTTCAGATGACGTTTTAATGCCTCAATGCATTTATCATCTGTAAGAATGATAATTTTGCTGTCAGGATGATGTATGGGAATTCGCCGGCTCAATACATCTAATAGCTCCACCGCATTGTAATACAGGCTATTTAAGGTCAGAATAATAATATCCAGCTTAGTATTCATGACGAGCACATCTTCAGCCTGCTCAAGGTTGCTGACGCTGACGATCATGTTATCTTTCGACTCAGAATCATGGGCGTTCAATAAGCTAAGCATCCCAATGCGAGTAAATTCACAGGGGCATTGCAGTAATATTTTTATACTTTCCATGTAAAAGTTCCTTTAAATCCATGAGGATATTGAGTTGTAAGGGTAGGGGTTTTACCTGTAATACACCGTATTTTTGGCGGGTGCTTAAACAAAGCTTACAGGTATGGTGATAATTCTATTTTTGAAGTCATGCTAGAATTTACTGTATTTGTGAGAGCTTAGCCCCCTCTGGAATACTTGGGCACTATAGGATTTATCTCGGGTAGTGGGAAGATGATATTTTGTTTAGTGTGATGCCAAAAATGCATTCACTGGCAGGTTTCTTTGTTAAAAAGAATGATAAAAAAATTTTCTCAATTAAAATTGGGTGAAATGATAGTAAATCACTAAAATTAGTTAAAAAACACTACTTTAAAATGCATGTTTTGGAAATATAACCTGGAAGGGGTATTTTTTGACGGCTCTTAATCTGGCTGTTGTGGTATTCCTGCCGGAGCGCTAACTCTATTTAGTGGAAAGACTAAAAGGAGCATCATTCAGAAGTTAGGGCTGCGGCACGGCTTAATGCTATAACCTGTTATATTCCATAAGATTATAGTACAGGCATGATACCGTAACCCTATATCATCCTCTGACTTAAGCGGCCACTATTTTGGTGCTTAATACATAAAAAATTATTGTGCATCAACTATACCCGTCACACTTCAAGTTGCTTGGGTGTTGGCTGCGTTACTCGGCCCATATTGGGCCTCGCCCCTTTGGGGCCAGCTCAAGCGCTGTTCAAAAACGCATTGCGTTTTTGTCAAGCAACTCGAATTATTTTGAGTATATATACCTGGTTAAGCGGGTTAAGGCCTAACCAGAGTCAGGGCCAGAGCCTTGTCACCGCCAACATCACGGAACCAGGTCTCTGACGGCGTTGGTCAGAACCGGTCAGTCCCTTTTCTGAATCACCTGTTTGCCGCACTCTATACGGAGCTCGTTGATCAAATGCTTGGCTAGCGGTGTCAAAGAAGCATCCTGACGATAGAGCAGGCTGTATTGCCCATCCGGGAATTTTTCTTTCACGGGAATGGAGCAAAACAGCTTGCTCATAAAGTCAATGTCGAGCATTGCCAACGGAGCAATGACGAGATAGTCCGCCTCCAGCACCAGGCGTTCGCCGACCGCAAAGGAGTCCCCTTTGAATACCACGTTCTCCGGCCCTTTGCCTGTGGGAAAGAGGAGCGCTTCAAGATGGCTGTAATACCCGGCGTCTGCTACGGGTAGATACCACTTGGCATTGCGTAATTCGGCGAGGGAAGTGCAGTTCGCCAAAGGGTGGCCTTTCCTAGCGACGACGCCAAATGGGCAAGTCATCAGGGGTTCTTCAACGAACTCTCCCACGGATATCTCTTCAGAGATAATGCCGATAAAAAAATCCAGTCTACCGACGCGCAGCGATGGCAAGAGTTCAGACTGTTGTCCTTCGTAAAGAGAGATCTGGGCTTTAGGATAAGTTTTATTAATACGCTGCATAACACTAGGAATAATCCTTAGTGTTTTGAGGTGGGAGCAGCCAAATGAAACGGTTCCATGCTGTGACTGGTTGATTTGTTTTATTTCGTCTACGGCGCGTTCTAACTCATACAGCACCAATTTCATTCGTGCTTCGAAGACCCTGCCAGCATCAGTCAGGACTATCCCCCGGGTTCCTCTGACCATTAATGTGGCGTCGAGCGTTGTCTCCAGCTCTCGCAGAGTACGCGTGATACCAGGCTGCGTCTGGTTTAAGGCTTTTGCTGCGGCCCGAATACTGCCGTGCAAAATAATCGCCTCGAAGGCTCTAAGATGATTTATTTTGGGTAAATGTGGCATAAGGCACCTTCGCATCATTTAAGCGGAAAATCATGCAGCGTCCGTGCGCCCACACCCCGGGTAAGAATTGGGGAATATGTCAAAAAGTATAGCAGCGAGTGATTTAATCTGAAGGTAGCCGATGGTGAAAGATACTCTAATTGTTCAATTCTCCTTCTAACGCTGCAAACGCCCCGCGAATCTCCGCTTCGGGTAAGTCTATGCCGATGAATACCAGCGTGCTTTGGCGCACTTCATCTGGCAACCACTCGCGATCCCAATCGGCGTTATACAGGCGTTGTACGCCTTGGAACAACAGGCGGCGTGATTCATCTTTAATCGACAAAATGCCTTTATAGCGCAGCAGGTTATCGGCGAACTTCAGCAGCAAGCCTTCCATCACCGCAGAGATCTGCATCAGTTCCAACGGTTGATCGTGGTACACCACAATCGATTGGATATTATTCTGTGGCTGCGGGATGCGCCGAAACAGCGGGGCGGGAGTGCTCACGTTCAGGCGATCGTTAAGGACGAAGCCTTCAATGTCGAACAAGACAGCCAGATCGATATCGCCATGGACGACGTGATAAATCGGTGCACGGGCGTTCATTAACTGCAAACGCTGAATCAAGGCATCATTATCTGCCGCGACATCGGTTTTGCTCAGCAGGATACGGTCGGCATAGCCCACCTGCGCCTGCGCAAGGGTGAACTGGCTTAGTTGCTGATCGGCATGCACCGCATCCACCAGCGTGATAATGCCGTCCAGCAGAAAACGTTCGCAGATAACGTCGTGCGAGAAAAAGGTTTGGGTGATCGGGCCTGGATCGGCCATGCCGGTGCATTCGATGATCAGCCGGTCAAATTCCAGTTGGCCCTGGTCAAGCGCATCCAGCAAATCCAGCAGCGCATCCGCCAGTTCGTTAGATTTGCTGCAACAGATGCAGCCGTTGCTGAGGGTGGTGATGCGGCTGGCGCGATCGCCGATCAGCGCGTTATCGATCGGCACGTCGCCGAATTCATTTTCAATGACGGCAATCTTGTAGCCGTGGTTTGCATTCAGAATATGGCGCAGCAGGGTGGTTTTACCTGCCCCCAAAAAACCTGTCAGAATGGTGACGGCGATAGGTTTCATCTCTTGTCCTTATATTTCACTAACAGCAGCGCATGCCACCTTTGCCATCACCACCATAGCGGGCTTCCTGGCGTTCACGGAAAAATTCTTTATAGGTCATCACCGGTTTATCCGGGTGGTTATCTTTCATATGTTGCACATAGGTATCGTAGTCAGGTACGCCGACGAGCATACGTGCGGCCTGCCCTAAATATTTCCCTGCCTGACCGAGGTTGCCGAACATTCGTTTTCTCCAAAGAAAAATACCCTGCATCATTATGCAGGGTATCCATCAAATCACCATCAGTGGTGCGACGAAACTTTGACGCCACCCTCAGGAACCGGCACGTATGGCGTTTCCTGATCGGTACGTTTCGGGTTTTTGTGCGCTGCCATGGCCGTTTTGATGCCAAAGAAGATGATGCTGTAGACCACCAGCAGGAACAGGATGCTCAAACCGGCGTTGGTGTAGTTGTTCACCACGATATGGTTCATGTTGGCAACCTGTTGTGCGGTCAGTTCGGCACCGCCCTCGGCGATTTTGCGCTTGTACTCCTTGGCCAGGAACAGGAAACCTTCCAACTGCGGATTGTCGCTGAACAGTTTCAGGCCGAGTGCGTAGGTGGTGCAGATCAGCAGCCAGATAGCCGGAACCACGGTCACCCAGATGTACTTGGCGCGCTTCATCTTAATCAGCACTACGGTCGCCAGAACCAGCGCTACCGCAGCCAGCATCTGGTTGGAGATACCAAACAGCGGCCACAGGCTCTTCACGCCGCCGAGCGGATCGACCACGCCCTGATACAGCAGGTAACCCCACAGGCCAACGCAGCCCGCGGTGCCGACCATGCCTGCTACCAGTGAATCGGTTTTCTTCAGGAACGGCACAAAGTTGCCCAACAAATCCTGCAGCATAAAGCGGCCGGAACGGGTGCCCGCGTCCAGCGCGGTCAGGATAAACAGGGCTTCAAACAGAATGCCGAAGTGGTACCAGAAGCCCATATTCGCGCCAGGGATGATCTGGTGGAACACGTGAGCGATACCCACCGCCAAGGTCGGTGCGCCACCGGCACGGTTCAGCACCGAAGGTTCGCCGATGTCCGTTGCGGTCTGCAGGATCTGTTCTGGGCTGATCACAAAGCCCCAGGAACTGACGGTGGCCGCCGCGTGGGCGGTTACGTCACGCAAAGAGGCCATGATCATCGGCGCATCTTCGGTTCCCAGGCGGTGCAGGTCTGGCATGGTGATGCCGAGCGCCGCCGGTGGGGTGTTCATGGCAAAGTACAGGCCTGGCTCGATAATCGAAGCCGCCACCAGCGCCATAATCGCCACGAAGGATTCCATCAGCATGGCGCCGTAACCGATAAAACGCGCATCGGTTTCGTTGGCCAGCAGTTTAGGCGTGGTGCCGGAAGCGATCAGCGCGTGGAAACCAGAAACGGCACCGCAGGCAATGGTGATAAACAGGAACGGGAACAGGGTGCCTTTCCACACAGGGCCAGTGCCGTCAACAAACTGCGTCACTGCCGGCATTTTCAGGTCTGGGTTGAGGATAACGATGCCGATCGCCAGCCCGACGATCACGCCGATTTTCAGGAAAGTGGCCAGGTAATCACGCGGCGCCAGGATCAGCCACACCGGCAGCAGGGCGGAGATAAAGGCATAGCCAATCAGGGTGTAGGTGATGGTGGTGTCTTTAAAGGTCAGCGCCGGGCCCCAGTAAGGGTCATGGGCGATCACCCCGCCGAACCAGATCGAGGCCACCAGCAGCACGATGCCAATGATCGAGACTTCACCCACGCGGCCAGGGCGCAGGAAGCGCATATAGATGCCCATAAACAGGGCGATCGGCACGGTGGAGCAGACGGTAAACACGCCCCACGGGCTTTCTGCCAGGGCTTTCACCACGATCAGCGCCAACACTGCCAGGATGATGATCATAATCAGGAAGCAGCCAAACAGCGCGATGGTGCCTGGGATCGGGCCCATTTCCTTTTTGATGATCTCGCCCAAAGAGGCACCGTTACGGCGTGAAGAGATAAACAGCACCATAAAGTCCTGTACCGCCCCAGCCAGCACCACGCCGCCGAGCAGCCACAGCGTGCCGGGCAGGTAGCCGACCTGTGCCGCCAGCACCGGGCCAACCAGCGGGCCAGCACCGGCGATCGCCGCAAAGTGGTGGCCGAACAGCACGTTCTTGTTGGTTGGCACATAGTTCAAGCCATCGTTATTCACCACCGCCGGCGTGGCGCGGGTGGCGTCCAACTGCATCACCTTGGTGGCGATGTAAAGGCTGTAGTAACGATATGCCACCAGGTAGACCGCTACCGAGGCGACGATGATCCACAGCGCACTGATGCTTTCGCCACGGCGCAATGCCACCACGCCCAGGCAGGAAGCACCCAGTATTCCCAGTAAGATCCATGGGATATGTTTTAAAATTCCCTCGCGTTTCATGAGGTGTCCTTATTCCAATCTGCAAAAAATGAGTGATAAATCCGGTTATTTGTTGTTGCAGGCAAACAGCCGCCTGTTATCGGACATCGGTGTTGTAACGTCTTCCCCTGGTAGGGGCAGGTTTAGGAACAGCTCATCATCACTGGCCTGGGGAGGGGAATACATCTGATTTTCAGCCAGCGGTTTAATAGGCTGATGAGCGGTTGGAATCGAAAGGTGAGCGGTTAGGCTGGGGTGAATTGGGGCAGAGTATGCCCCATGGATGTGTCAGGCCGTATTACGGTGACCGCACCTGATCCCAGCTTAAACCGAAGCGCGCCAGGTATTTCCGCAGCCGGTCAGCATCGTTGGGCTGCTTTTTCTGCTGGCGTGAGACGGCAAACAGTTGCCGTCCGGCTTCGGAAAGCGAAGCAGAGGCACGGCACACCTTCAGCACCGTTGCCAACTGGCTTTGTTCGAACAGGTCGATCTCGGCCAGTTCTGCCGGCAGTGGAGTTGCTGGGCTTTCTTGCCAGTGTGATTTCAGCCGGGCAATCTCTTCATCAACCAACGGTTGGGTGATGCGCCCTTGCTCCGCCAAGGTTGCCATGCGGGCGATGGAGGAACCCAGCTCGCGGAAGTTGCCGCGCCAAGCGGCCTGCGGTGAGTGGGCAAAGGCCAGGTAATGCTGCCGGGCGTGTTTATCGAAGCGCACCTGTGTCTGGTTGCTGCGGGCAAAGCGCTGTAATTCATAATCGATATTCGGCTCGATATCTTCGCGGCGCTCCGCCAGGCCAGGCAGCGGAAAGGTCCACATATTGATACGTGCGTATAAATCCTCGCGAAAACGGCCTTGGGCGATCCAGTCACGCATATTGCGATGCGTACCGGCAATCAGTTGGAAATCGCTGCTGGCCTCTTTGTCGGAGCCAAAGGGGAAGAAGCGTTTCTCTTCAATGGCTTTCAGCAGCATCGCCTGTTCGTCTAACCCCAGCTCGGCGATCTCATCCAGAAACAGCACGCCGCCGTCGGCCTCGCGCAGCAGGCCCGCCCGCGCCTGCAGTGCGCCGGTAAACGCGCCTTTCACATGGCCGAACAGCGTGGACATGGCGTTATCGCCGCGCAAAGTGGCGCAGTTCACCGCCACGAAACGGCCTTTTACCAAGTGGCGGGAGTGGCGCAGTTGATAGATACGTTCGGCCAAAAAGGACTTACCCGCGCCGGTGGGGCCGGTGAGCAGCAGCGGGGCATGGGAGCGCAGGGCCACGCGTTCGATCTGGTCAATCAGGGCATTAAAGGTAGCGTTACGCGTCTCAATACCGGATTTCAGGAAGGATACCGAGCGCTGTTGCTCGTGCAGGAAACGGCTGGTGAGGGCCGCGTAGCGGCTGAGATCCAGATCGATCACCGAGTAGATCCCCTGCGGTGACGGGCGATCGGTTTTCTCGCCGGGGGCGGTTTGCAGCAGTTGTGCGGGCAGGTAGCGCGCTTCCGTCAGCAGGAACCAGCAGATCTGCACCACGTGGGTGCCGGTGGTGATGTGCACCAGATAATCTTCGTTCTCGGTATCAAACGGATAGCGGCTGGCGAAATCCAGAAAGGCGCTGTACACCTCTTCCAAATCCCAGGGATCCTTTAGCGCCACCTGTTGCAGCACTACCTGGGTGGCGGGCGACACCGCCACGATGTCTTCAGCCACCTGTTGAGCCATACCTTTATCACGCGGCTGGTGCAGCAGTTCCAGGCGATCGATCGGCAGATCGGCCTGCTGGCACAGCCCCACCGTCGGCCGCCATTTGCTCCAGCGGTTTTCCCGTTTTCCGCGCCTGTCCAGCGTGGTACCTAAAACCCCGATCACAACTTTACGCTTCATGTTATCCCATAAGATAAATAGCTATCCTTAAAGATAAAATATCCTCTTATTGACGTTCGCTCCACTGGAACGTGAAAAATTATTAATTTGTTTACTATCAATAAATTAATTTTTATTAAGCGATATTTATCCGAGTTGGCACAGCTTTCGCTATATCAATAGGGTCAATAAAAAAGGATGACCAACATAATGAAAAATAACTATGAACTGATGGCACCGGTAAACAGTGCACCGATCAAAATGTGGACACAGGGCGTGCCCGTTGAGCCAGAAGCGCGCGAGCAATTGCTGAATACGGCAAAAATGCCATTTATTTTCAAACACCTGGCGGTCATGCCGGATGTGCATCTGGGTAAAGGCTCCACCATTGGCAGCGTTATTCCAACCCGCGGTGCGATTATCCCGGCGGCGGTGGGTGTGGATATCGGCTGCGGCATGATTGCGGTGCGCACTTCGCTGGTGGCTGCCGATCTACCAGATAGTCTGGCCGGGCTGCGTAGCGCTATCGAGCAGGCCGTGCCGCACGGCCGGACTTCAACCCGCTCGAAAAGAGACAAAGGGGCGTGGGCTAACCCGCCGCAAACGGTGGATCAACACTGGGCCACGTTGGCACCGCGCTTTAAGCGCCTGACCGATAAATACCCGCAGTTGCTGAAAACCAACAATTACCAGCATTTGGGAACCTTGGGGACGGGGAACCACTTTATCGAAGTCTGCCTGGATGAAACGCAGCAGGTGTGGGTGATGCTGCACAGCGGTTCGCGGGGCGTGGGCAATGCCATCGGCTCGTTGTTTATCGCGCTGGCACAGCAGGATATGCAGCAGCATATCGCCAATCTGCCGGACCGTAATCTGGCCTATTTCGAAGAGGGCAGCCTGCATTTTGACGATTACATGGAAGCGGTTGGCTGGGCGCAGGATTTTGCCCGTCATAACCGGGAAGTGATGATGGAACACGTGCTGGCAGCGCTGTCACGCATCGTGACCAAGCCGTTTACCACCCAGCAGGAGGCGGTGAACTGCCACCATAACTATGTGCAGCGAGAGACGCATTTCGGTGAGCCGGTGTTGGTGACGCGTAAAGGGGCGGTATCGGCGCAA
Source organism: Serratia sp. MMO-28 (assembly GCF_037199905.1). Lineage (NCBI taxonomy): Bacteria > Pseudomonadati > Pseudomonadota > Gammaproteobacteria > Enterobacterales > Yersiniaceae > Serratia > Serratia sp. MMO-28. The sequence goes on along the minus strand of NZ_JBBCVB010000008.1, from coordinate 103,455 downwards.
AAGGGGCAGATGGGGATTATTCCTGGCTCAATGGGGGCAAAAAGCTTCATCGTGCGTGGTTTGGGGAACGAAGAAAGCTTCTGCTCCTGCAGCCACGGTGCCGGGCGAACCATGAGCCGTACGGCGGCGAAAAAACGCTTCACCGTGGCTGACCAGATTCAGGCAACCCAGCATGTGGAATGCCGTAAAGACAGCGAGGTGATCGATGAGATCCCTATGGCTTATAAAGACATCGACGCCGTGATGGCAGCGCAATCTTCGCTGGTGGAGATTGTGCACACTCTGCGGCAGGTGGTGTGTGTGAAAGGATAAGAATGATGGAACAGCAGTTAAATGGCGTAGGCAGCGCGATGCGGGAAAAAGTCACGCAGGTGCTGCGTGACGTGGAGCAGCGTTACGATGTGCGGGTGCTGTATGCCTGCGAATCCGGCAGCCGTGGCTGGGGCTTTGCCTCACCAGATAGCGATTACGACGTGCGTTTTTTGTACGTCCACCCGCCGCAATGGTATCTGCGGGTCGAGCCGCAGCGGGATGTGATCGAACTGCCGATCGATCATGAACTGGACGTGTGCGGCTGGGAATGGCGCAAGGCGCTGGGTTTGCTGAAACGGGCTAACCCAACGCTGATCGAGTGGCTGGACTCCCCGGTGATCTATCAGGAAACCGCCGAGAGCGTCGCGGCGTTGCGCAGCATAGTTCCCGAGTGGTTCTCCGCCCAGCGGGCGCGTTGGCACTATCTGTCGATGGCGCGGAAAAACTTCCGCGGTTATCTACAGGGGGAACAGGTGCGGCTGAAGAAATATTTCTACGTACTGCGTCCGTTACTGGCGGTGCGCTGGATAGAGGCAGGCAAGGGGGCACCGCCGATGCGCTTTGATCGGCTGCTGGCCGGGACGGTGCAAGATCCGCTGCTGTTGGCAGAAATCCACCAGCTATTGGCGGCGAAACGGCGTGCTGGTGAGGCGGAATATGGCCCGCGCCGGGAAGCGATCCACGCGTTTATCACCCAGGAACTGGCGGCAGATGCGCGGCAGACGGCGCTGCCTGCGAGCCCGGCGCGCAGCGATCGATCGTTGGATCAGCTGCTTTATCGTACGGTGATGGGGTAATTTGCGCGGAGAGGCATTTCCCCGCTGATATTAAGTATAAAAAAATGAAAATAGGGTTAGCGCGTCTTTTTGGTAAAGGAAGTTCAACTCATTTCCCAGCCCCTTGGGCGGCTGATAGCACGGCAATTTATCGTTGGTTGGCGGCTTGGCAAAATAGCGCTGAGCCGTTGCCCGCAGAGGCAGAAACTTTACCGGATGAACCCCCGCTTATTGATGGCAAAATCCGCTGGTCGGCAGGGGCGCTTGACGGTGTTTTTGGTCACCATATGGGGGCCGGTGGTGATGAATCACCGGTTGAGGCCATCATGGCCGCATTGAAAAATGTGCTGCATAAGCCGCAACCACTGCATGTCGAGCGGCTCTACCGTTTGTTATCTGAGGATTCACCGCTCAATTATATCGATGCATTGCTTGCTGCGGTTGCGCAAGACCAGCAACTGCCCGCCAACAAGTTACAGGCGTTGACGGAATGGCTGGCAACGGAGAGCCCGGATCGCAACGTGGTCAAGGTAGCCATGGCGCTGTTGGCCTTTTTCCCAACGCAGAAAAGTTGCCAGATACTCAGCACCTTGGGGGCACATGATGAATTTACGCTCTACGCGATGGTGGCATTGAGCGCCATACTGCCAGCGGATGAATACGAACTTGTCTGGTTTGCTCTGGCCAAACGTACCCTTGGCTGGGGAAGAATACATCTGATTGAACGTTTGCCAGAACCTCTGAGTCAGCAAAGCCGCGACTGGTTGCTGCGTGAAGGCTATCGTAATGCGGTGATGAATGAATACACCGCTTGGCATTGTGCTACTCACGGGCAATTACTCCAGGCGATGCAGCAATCCCCTGATGCGTCGATATTATTGGGGGCTGCAGAGATTTTGCAGGCGTTAATCAATGGCGGCCCGGCGCAGTGTATGAACGACTATGCCGATGGGGCACTGGCTTGCGAAGGTTACCTGCGTTGCGTACTGGCGGCTAAGCCGTCGGAAATACAGCATTATCTGGCGGCGAGCGATATTGTGCGCTTTGCTCAAGAACAGATCGGCAAAGAGAATGCGGTATGGGAAGCGGAAGAGTGCAACAGGTTGGTTGAACAAGCGAAGGCGGTTATGGCATGGCCGGAATGGGCTGATATCATTGCAGGTCACTTAGGCGGAGATGATAAATACCTTTTCAACCTGGCGATTATCGCCAGCCGCTTGCGTCAGCAGGATCCGTGGGAAGCTATTTTCTCGCGGCAGTTGGCGGATCCTTTGGATGACAATTGGTATCAGTTAATGCAGACCGATCGGCCACAGCATATCGCTAGGGTGATAGCGTTAGCTGAACAGCAGTTGGATTTAGGCGCAATCGCCTCTGGACCAGGAACGGCAATGGGGCTTGGGTTGGCTTATCGACAGCATCAGGCATTGGATTTTGTGCTGCAGGATCTGAAAAAATTCCCAGGAATGGGTTGGTCATTGTTGTCGGTAGGGTTACGCAGCGAGGTGATTCGTAACCGGCATATGGTGCTTAACGCCTTGGAGGTATGGCCTCAAGCTGATTGGTTGCCCGAAATGTCACAAGCTGTGGCGGTGTGTTTACGTAATGAGCCCGATGATTCTGTGCGTGAGCGCCTGCAGGCGTTGTGTATCAACTTTGCGATCGCTACTGTTTGAGTTGTAACTCCCCTGATAGCGGCTCTCAGGGGGGGAATTATCAGGTATCGCGATTTACTGCGATCGGCATGGTCTTTGCGTTGTGCTTTCTCTTCACCGCCTTTATGGCGATCGTTATAGCTCAAGATAAACACAGGTAAAGTAAGTGAAAATGAATCGTACATGAGGATTGACGCGGTTTGACAATTTGGGAAAGGAAAGACGTCTGATTTTCGGCCAGCGGCGTAACACGCTGATAAACGACGAGCGACGGCGATTAATGAGGCCGATATCCATCCGTGGACGCAGATTTTTGCAATGACATCACTCTAGGCCGTTTCCCGCGGCTACGGTTACAGCGTGCTGTATGAAACGCTGCTTAATATGTTCCGCAAAGGAGGCATTTCTGATAAAGCGTATTAGACAAACTCTCGTACTAACCTGCGGCGTTTTGATAAGCGCGAGGTTTTTTGATCAATACCTTCCAACAGAATGGGTAAAATAAACCTTCTTTTCCGTGCGGGATAATCAGGCATTAATGGCGATAATTTGTGAAATAGGGTTTCCTTGTGGTTATTATCTAGCAGCAAAGGATGCAGTGAACGCATCTTGAGTTTCACGAGTGCCGAACGTTTATGACAGCTCACGGTTTTTTCGCTTATGCCGAACTCCTTGGCGATCTGCATAACGGATTGCCCGTTCAACAGCCGGTACAGCATGCTCAACTCACGCCGTGTGAGCGTATTGCCAGTGGGTTTGGAACGCTGATACATATCAGCATGCATTGAAACGGCATGGTGCAACTGTTGCTGCAACTGCCTGGTAGGCATTGAGATATCCATAAATGCCCAGGTGTTTTTCAGGCTCCCGAGGTAGTATTGCAGCCTAGGCAGATAGGTGGGATCGCCAATTAATAATATCCTGCTGCTCAGTGGGACTTTAGCTAAACGCCCATAAACCAGATTAATCAATGATGCAGGATTATAGTCACTATGGCTTAACGCGATAATGGCAATATCCCCCGAAATAAAGTCACTGACATCTGAGGCGAATTTTTCTGGAAAATGGCTACTGCCAATAACATTAACGTTATGAAAAGAAAACGTATTATTAATTAACGAGCTTAAGCCAAGATAGGTGAAATGGCAGGCGCATTGCAGCACGATTTTTTTTTGATACATGGTGTAACCCTAAAATTCCAAGTAGAGCTGATGTTATTTTTTATCAGATCAGAGGGGGTGTTATTTTTTAATGAGGCAAGAGTAGAAGGTAAATAATGTTACTTTCACTGCCAAATTCGTTGACGGGGCGCACTATAAAAGTTGTCTTATATCTTGGGGAGATGATATTTTGTTTTGCGTTATGCGTATATTGATTGTGTAAAATTAAAGTCATGGAAATCAAATTGATAAGCTGAATAATGTCAATTCATCAATATGGTAACCATTTAGGGTTAATATAAGTGATGTTCGGTTATCAGCCTGACAAATATTAGGGTTTATCATCGCTTGTCCGCCGCGTGAATTATTCAAAGGATATACGATGAATATTTTATAAAGAAATAACCCATACCATTGATATGGGCTAGTAAAATAGTGAGAAAGGTCAGGTTGTCAGCGTACAGCAATTACTTCAACGCAATGCGGATCACATCGTCTGGTGCCGTGGCTTCTTTATCACGGCTGGATGCCTGTTTCACGCTCACATACAGGGTCTGCCCATCCGGCGACAACGCCAGGCTGTTCGGGTGGACCGGGGTCTTGAACGTGTTCAGCAGTGTGTAGCTTTTCGCATCGATCACGCTTACCGTGCCTTCTTTGCGATGAGTGACATACACTTCATTACGCGCCGGATTAAACAGTACGGCCAGCGATTCCGGCAGGTCGATTTTTTGCAAAATACTGCCGTTGCGGGTATCGACCACCAATACTTGTGGCTGTTTGGAATCGGTGAGAAAGGCACGATGCGTAGCCGGATCCAGGCTGATATTCAGGAAGAAATGCTCTTTCGCCTCATCCAGCTTTTTGCGCGACAGAATCTTGTCGGTCTTGGTATCGATGGTCACCAGCTCGCCTGCGGCATTGGTCACATACAGGCGGTTTGCCGCCGCATCCAGCGCCAGGCCGGTACCAAATTTGCCGGTATCGGTGATGGTGGTGCGCAGGGTCAGATCTTTGCCATCCACTACCCACACCACGCTGGACTCCCCCAGGCCGGTGATATACAGGGTATTGCTGCTGGCATCGGCCACCAGCTCACGCGGGGCCAGCGGTTTTACCGTATCGGATCGCTTGCGGGCGTCCAGCACCAGGCGGCCTTTCACCTCGCCGGTTTTGCTGTCGATAGCGGTGACTGAATTACTGACGGTATTGCCAAAGTAGAGCGTGCCGGTTTGGGGATTAATGGCGGCACCAAAGGGTTTCAGGTCGCTATGAATAATTTGCGTAATATCCAGCGTTTGCGGATCAAGACGATACACGATCCCGCCTTTGTCCAGCTTGCTGCTCTGCGAGGTTGCCAGATACAGCGCATTCTCGCTCTGGCTGTACACCATTTCGTAGGCCCCTTTACCGATCGGCTTGCGCAGTAACTCCGGCTCCGTCTGCGCCCGCAGCGCGCTGGTAAACATCAGGGTGGTGAGTAGCAACAGAGGGTAAACCGCGCGCGCGCTCAACCGGCGGCCAAGTGTCGTTACAGCATTCATACAGGCTCCATTTCATCAAAATACATAACGCCACAGGGTGCAGGCCCCTGCGGCCAAATTCAGGCTCAGCATTGAATCAAAGATAAACATCCGATCGGTCACGGCGTTGCATGCCGATCTTTTTATTTGGTAATGATAATCATTCTTAATAAAGAAAGGGAGCGTTTTTTCATGTTGCAGAGGATGAAAGGCCGAATTGGCTAATATTTACTCAGATCAAGGGTTTCCGCTAGCGCCTGCGCGGCCGTGGAAAGCTGACGCTGGCTGGCACAGTGATTATTTTCAGGCCCCGACTTGGCGCTTCTGGGCCGATATCTTCACAAAGTTTACCGTGCGGCACATCTGGCGACAAAAAAGTGTGATATTTGCTCCAGTAATGTTTCACCTTGGGGGGAAGTGCACATATAATGCGCATCCGGTCACATTTGGCCGGCTATACCCGGCGCCCTTCAAGCCGCAGGGGTGTTGGCTGCCTTCGTTCACCCCGGTCACTTGGTTTACCAAGCTCCTGGGGCTTATGAGCCTCAGGAATGAGGCTCACCCGAAGGGCCAGCGCAAGCGCTGTTCAAATCGATCTTTGATCAATTTGCACTCAGTTGCCGCCTACCTGCAACTTGAAGTCGCTTGGGTATAAATACTTATTAATCATAGCCAGTGCGGCCACCACTCTAATACGAAGATGAAAATGAGCATTCGCGCGTTATTAACCCTGTTTACGGCACTGGCTGCGTTCAGTCATGCAGCCCTCGCCGTTGTATACCCTTTGCCTGCCAAGAATAGTCGTCTGGTTGGCGAAAATATCCAGATTACCGTGCCAGCAGACAGCAAACTGCCATTGGAGAGCTTTGCGGCTCAGTACCAGATGGGCCTGAGCAACATGTTGGAAGCCAACCCGGGCGTGGATCCGTACCTGCCGTTACCGGGCAGCACGCTGACCATTCCACATCAGCTGATCCTGCCGGATGCACCACGTGAAGGCATCATCATCAACAGTGCTGAAATGCGTCTGTACTATTATCCGAAAGGCACCAATACCGTGGTAGTGCTGCCGATTGGTATCGGCCAGTTGGGTAAAGACACTCCGCTGGACTGGATCACCAGCGTACAGCGCAAGAAAGACGGCCCAACCTGGACGCCAACCGCCAAAATGCGTGAAGAGTATGCGGCTGAGGGCGAGATCCTGCCAGCGGTATACCCTGCGGGGCCGGATAACCCAATGGGGCTGTACGCGCTGTACGTCGGCCGTCTGTATGCCATTCACGGCACCAATGCCAATTTCGGTATCGGCCTGCGTGTAAGCCATGGCTGCGTGCGTTTGCGTGCTGACGACATCAAATACCTGTTCGACAGCGTGCCGGTCGGCACCCGCGTGCAGTTTATCAATGAGCCAGTGAAAGCCACCGTTGAGCCGGACGGTTCACGTTATCTGGAAGTGCATAATCCACTGTCTTCCAGCGAAGAAGAGCTGAAGTCTAAAGAGCCGGTGCCGATCATCTTCTCTCAAGCCGTTGGCAAAACGCTGATGGATCCGAGCGTTGACCAGAATGAAGTTAAGTCTGCCGTTGACGCGCGTTTGGGGTACCCGGTCCGCGTTGGTTGATAGTTTTGATAGATTAAAAGCGCCTGCGGGCGCTTCAGACTGCTGACAAAGCCCGTTATTAGGGAGAGCGTGCCGAAGGGGTCGTAGCGGCGTAAGCCGCCGGAGCGCCCCTCGGTGCGCTAGGCCCGAGTATCTCGGGTTCAAAAGCGACTTTGTCATCAACCTCAAGCGCCTGCGGGCGCTTTTTTTGCTACTTAACGCCCCCGTTTTGCCACTAGGGTGAATCGGTAGTCTTCGCTTTTAAAGACGTTACGGCTGAACTCAAATACCGTGCCATCACTCAGAAAACCGGTGGAGACTTTCTCCAGAACCGGCTTTTGGGCATCAATCCCCAGCGCCTTCACCGCATCTTCGGAGGGCATCACCGGAATAATCTCCTGCTCGCTACGGTCAATCACCAGCTTTTTCACCTGCTCGATATAGTGATACTTGGATTTTTGCATCACCTCGTAACTGAGATCGGGGAACAGCGCCAACGGCATCCAGGTTTCTTCCAGCGTAACCGGCTTCTGCTTGATGTAACGTACCCGCTTGACGTAATACACCTTATCGTCGGTGGTCAGACGCAGCGCTTCGGCGATCGCCGGGCTGGCTTGGGTGACCTGAAAGATCAGCACATCGCTGTGGGTTTCCACGTTACGGTCCGCCAGTTTTTCATAGAAACTGGTCAGCTGATAAATATCGTAATTAACCCGCTCTTCCTTCACATACCAGCCGCTGCCCTGAAGGCTTTCGATCACCCGCTCTTCGGTCAGCAACTTCAGCGCCTGGCGCACCGTCACCCGGCTGACGCCGTACTGTTCACGCAACAGGGCTTCTGTCGGCAGTGCATCCCCTGGCTTCAGTTCGCCGTTGGCAATCTGTTGGCGCAGAGTATCCGCAATCTGGCGATAAATAGGCTTCTTGCTCAAGATGTTGGCATCCCCGGTGGTGGTATGGCTTTCTGCCAGCATTCTAGCCTTGGTACCGTGAGAAACAAAACAATAACCCCTGTTCTGATTGAATTAGCACTTAGTTGTCATAAATATGATTTAATACAAATTTAATACAAAAATAGCGATGATTTGAAATTGATCACAAAGTAGTATGGTATTGCTTGTTATGATCGCCGCCTGTCTGGTGATGGAGCCATGTTGGCTCCGCAGCGAAAGTAGTTAAACCGAGGATAGCGATGAACCTGAGCAGCCTGACCCACCCCAGCCTGATAAACCTGCAAACGGAGTTTGCAGGGCGCGATCAGGCCATTCATCTGCTGGCCGATCAACTGGCCGCACAAGGCAAATTGCACGACAAAGAGGCTTTCCTGCAGGCGGTATTCGCCCGCGAAGCGCAGGGCCCTACGGCTCTGGGGGAAGGGCTGGCGGTGCCGCACGGTAAAAGCGACACGGTCAAAGAGGCGGCATTTGCCGTCGCTACGCTGAAAACCCCGATTGACTGGGAAGGCATTGATGGCCCGGAAAGCGTCAACCTGATCTTCCTGCTGGCGATCCCGCAAGATCAGGCCGGTTCCACCCATATGCAACTGCTTACCACGCTGACCACCGCGCTGGTGGATGACGATATTCGTGCGGCGGTATTGCAGGCCACCACGGCGGAACAGCTGCTGGCCCTGTTGTCGCAAGAGGCGCCAGAGCCTGAACAACCGCAGCAGGATGCTGCCCAGCCAACGATCGTGTGTGTGACCGCCTGCCCAGCGGGGATTGCCCATACTTATATGGCGGCGGAATATCTGGAAAAGGCGGGGCGCAAGCTCGGCATTAACGTCTACGTGGAAAAACAGGGTGCCAACGGTATCGAAGGCCGCCTGACGGCCGAGCAACTGAATCAGGCTACCGCCTGCGTGTTTGCCGCGGAGGTGGCGATCAAAGAGGTGGAACGCTTCAACGGCATTCCGCGCATTGAAACGCCGGTGGCGGAACCGATCAAACATGCTGAACGCATTCTTAACCAGGCGCTGGAAGCGGGCAAATCCGGCAACGGTGCGGAACGTATTAAGCAGCAGGATGCGCCAGCGCAGAAAATTAGCGTGAAAACCGAACTCAAGCAGGCGCTGCTGAGCGGTATCTCTTTTGCCGTGCCGCTGATCGTTGCGGGTGGTACGGTGCTGGCGGTGGCGGTGCTGTTGGCACAGATCCTCGGCCTGCAACATCTGTTCGACCAGGAGAACTCCTGGCTGTGGATGTATCGCAAACTGGGTGGCGGCATGCTCGGCACCCTGATGGTGCCGGTACTGGCCGCTTACACTGCCTATTCGCTGGCTGATAAACCGGCGCTGGGCCCCGGCTTTGCTGCCGGGCTGGCGGCAAATATGATCGGCTCCGGCTTTCTCGGTGGCGTGGTCGGCGGTTTGATCGCTGGCTATCTGATGCGTTGGGTAAAAACCCATGTGCGCCTCAGCCCGAACTTCAACGGTTTCTTGACGTTTTACCTGTACCCGGTGATTGGCACCCTGGTGGCGGGCAGCCTGATGCTGTTTGTGATTGGCCAGCCGGTGGCTTGGTTGAATAATGGCCTGACCAGCTGGCTCAACGGCCTGTCCGGCACCAATGCGCTGGTGCTGGGGGCGATCCTCGGCTTTATGTGCTCGTTCGATCTCGGCGGCCCGGTGAACAAGGCGGCTTATGCCTTCTGCCTGGGGGCGATGGCCAACGGCGTGTTCGGCCCCTACGCGATCTTCGGCGCGGTCAAAATGGTGTCTGCTTTTACCGTTACCGCCTCGACGATGCTGGCACCGCGCCTGTTCCAGCAGTTTGAAATCGAAACCGGTAAATCCACCTGGCTGCTGGGCCTGGCGGGCATCACCGAAGGGGCAATCCCGATGGCGATTGAAGATCCGCTGCGGGTGATCGGCTCTTTCCTGGTGGGATCGGTAGTCACCGGCGCGCTGGTGGGTGGCATGGGCATCGGCCTGTCGACGCCGGGCGCGGGGATCTTCTCGCTGTTCCTGCTGCATGACAATGGGCTGGGCGGGCTGCTGGCGGCGGCTATCTGGCTGGGTGCGGCGCTGATTGGCACGGTGATTTCCACCCTGGTGCTGATCCTCTGGCGGCGTCAAGCGATGAAGCAGGGCAAATACACTATTGCTCAGCCGCAGTAATTTCGGGTTCGCATTTCCCCCTCTCCTTGGGGAGAGGGCCGGGGTGATGAGCTAGCAGCCTCACCTTGAACGGTTTAGCGTTAACTGATTGGCAGTCTATTGAATGCGCTGCCCTATTTAGGAATTGAAGATGAAAGCAGTATCACGAGTTCATATTACGCCGCATATGCACTGGGATCGTGAGTGGTATTTTACCACCGAGGAGTCACGTATCCTGTTGATTAACAATATGGAAGAGATCCTGACCCGGTTGGAAACCGATCCAGAGTACCGGTTCTACGTGCTGGATGGGCAAACGGCGGTGCTGGAAGACTATTTCTCCATCAAGCCGGAAAACACCGAGCGGGTGAAGGCGCTGGTGCAGGCGGGCAAGCTGATTATCGGCCCGTGGTATACCCAGACCGACACCATGGTGGTCTCCGGTGAATCCATCGTCCGCAACCTGATGTACGGTATGCGCGATTGTTTAGCCTTCGGTGAGCCGATGAAGATTGGCTATCTGCCGGACTCTTTCAGCATGTCCTCGCAGCTACCGCATATCTTCAACGGCTTTGGCATCACGCGTGCCATGTTCTGGCGTGGTTGCTCCGAGCGCCACGGCACCGACAAAACCGAATTCCTGTGGCAGAGCAACGACGGCAGCGAAGTGGCGGCGCAGGTGCTGCCGTTGGGCTACGCCATCGGTAAATATCTGCCGGAAGATGAAGCCGGGCTGCGCAAGCGGCTGGACAGCTACTTCAAGGTGCTGGAAAACGCCTCGGTTACCCAAGACATCCTGCTGCCCAACGGCCACGATCAGATGCCGCTGCAGCAGAATATCTTCGCGGTGATGGCCAAGCTGCGCGAGATCTACCCGCAGCGCGAATTTGTCATGAGCCGTTTTGAAGAAGTGTTTGAGCGCATCGAAGCCAGCCGTGAACGTTTGGCGACGCTGAAAGGTGAATTCAACGACGGCAAGTACATGCGCGTGCACCGTACCATCTCCTCTACTCGCATGGACATCAAGATCGCCCACGCGGAGATCGAGAACAAGATCGTCAATATTCTCGAACCGCTGGCGGCGATCGCCTGGTCGTTGGGCTTCGAATATCACCACGGCCTGCTGGAGAAAATGTGGAAAGAGATCCTGAAAAACCACGCGCATGACAGCATCGGCTGCTGCTGTAGCGACAAGGTGCATCAGGAGATCATGACGCGCTTTATCCTGGCGGATGATATGGCCGAAAATCTGGTGCGCTTCTATATGCGCAAGATTGTCGACAACATGCCGGTGCAGCACAGCGATGCGGAAGGTCAGGTGGCCGACAAACTGACCTTCTTCAACCTGCTGCCTTACGCCCGTGAAGAGGTGATCAACACCACTATCCGCATTCGTGCCCAGCAGTTCTCGCTGGTGGACGACCAGGGCCAGCCAGTGGAGTACTTTATTCGTGCCGCACGGGAGATCGACCCAGGCTTGGTGGATCGCCAAATCGTCCATTACGGTAACTACGATCCGTTTATGGAATACGATATTCAGCTGCGCCAAAGTTTACCGGCAATGGGCTACTGCACTCTGCATATCCACGCCAATCAGGCCGGGGTTCAGCGCCAACCTGCGGTGCAGCCAGCGGACCTGCTGGAAAACCGCTATTACCGCATCGGCCTGAATGCTAACGGCACGCTGGATATTGAAGATAAACAGACCGGTTGCCGCTACCAGCAGGTGCTGCAACTGGAAGACGGCTCGGACGATGGCGACGAATACGACTATTCTCCTTCCCGCCAGGAATGGTTGATCTACTCCACGCAGAGCGCTGTGACCACCGCCATCCGCCACGAAGCCTGGCAGAGCACCGCCACGCTGGCACTGCGTATGGCGCTGCCTGCCAATCTGCAACAGCGCGCCGAACGCCAAACCGACGGCTATCTGGACGTACAGTGCCAGATCACGCTGGCGCACGACAGCCGCCGCATCGACATTGAGATGCAACTGGATAACCAGGCCGACGATCACCGCGTGCGCGTGCTGATCCCAACGCCGTTTGCCAGCAAAACCGTGCTGGCGGATAACCAGTTTGGCAGCATTACCCGCCCGGTGGACGATCCGGCGATGGCATATTGGCAACAGGAAGGCTGGAAGGAAGCGCCGATCCCGGTGTGGCAACTGATGAACTTTGCCGCGTTGCACGATCGGCACCATGGCTTGGCGCTGTTCACCGAAGGGCTGCGCGAGTTTGAGATTGTCGGTGAACGCCGCGATACCTTTGCGCTGACGCTGTTCCGCTCGGTCGGCGTGTTGGGCAAGGAAGAGTTACTGCTGCGTCCAGGCCGCCCTTCCGGCATCAAACTGCCGACGCCGGATTCGCAGATGCGTGGCAAACTGCACTGCCGCTTCAGCCTGTTCAGCTTTGCGGGCGAACCGCATCAGGCGGGCGTGATGCAGCAGGCGCGGGCCTACGTCACGCCGGTGCGTTGCTACAACAAGATCCCGTTCGATGCGATGAAGCTGAACCTGGCGGCATTCCGCACCCCGCTGCGTTTTAGCCTGCTGTCGATGGCGGAATCTGGCCCGGTGCTTAGCGTGCTGAAGAAGGCCGAAGATGCCGAAGCCCTGATCATCCGCGTCTACAACCCTTCAGAACAGGTGACGATCGGCGGGCAGCTCACGCTGGAACAACCGCCGCAGGCGTGGTTGGAAACCGGCATGGATGAACAACCGCTAGTGCAGCAGAATGCAGCGAGCGGGGATTTCGGCCAGCTTGCGCCGTGCCAGTCGAAGACTTTCCGGTTTATTCGTTAAATATGTTGGAGACAGAGGCGTGGATATCCACGCCTCTAAACAGGAATTACAGATCAAACTCCCGCGCCAGCCTATCAATAGCCGCGCGCTGGAACTGGTTGAAAGCTTCTCTAGGCTGCTGTTGCTGAATAAACCCCAGCAGCGGATCCTGCACTTCGGTGCGTATTCCGCTCAACTCCTCCATCACCGCCAGCCCGCAGAACGGTACGTAGGCTTCGGCATAACCGCCTTCATGTACCATCACCAGTTTACCCTCGCATAACCGATCGGCAGCGCTTTGCACCAGCGCCGTCATGGCGCGGAAGCTGTCGCTGTGCAGTTGCATACGTGCCAGCGGATCGAGGGCGTTGGCGTCGTAGCCGCAGGCGATAATGATTAATTCCGGCTTGAAGCGCTCCAACGCCGGGATCGCTATCTGCTGCATGGCGTATTGATAGCCGTCGTCACCGGCACCGGCCAGCAGCGGAATATTGAGGTTATAGCCGTAACCGACACCTTCCCCACGATCCTGCTCACCGGCGTAACCCGCAGGGAAACAGCCGTCCTGATGCAAAGAAATGGTCAACACGTCATCCCGTTGCCAGTAGATATGCTGAGTGCCATTGCCGTGATGCACGTCCCAGTCGATCACCGCCACCTTGCCCAGCCCCAGCTTGGCCTGAGCGCGTTCGATGGCGATCGGAATGTTAGCCAGAAAACAGAACCCCATCGATTGATCCGGCAGGCAGTGGTGGCCCGGCGGGCGCGACAGAGAGTAGGCATTGTCCAACTGGCCTTGCAGCACCGCTTCGACGGCGGCGCAGGCCAAACCGGCGGAGAGCTTGGCGATCTCATAGCTGCCCGGACCCAATGGCGCTTCTTCCCCCAGCATGCCGCCGCCGTTGTCGCTCAGCTGCTTGAAGCGTTGCAGGTAGTGTGCGGGGTGGATACGCCGCAGATCCTCTTCTTGCGCCGGTTCTGCGCTCAGCAGGCAGAGCTGGCGCGACAGGCCGGAAACGTCCATCAGGTTTTTCATCCGTCGCTTGGTTTCCGGCGATTCCGCATGGCCTGCGCCCGATGGCGGTTGCACCCAGCCGCCCACCGGCAGCGTGGTGGCGTGCAGGCCGGTGCTGTGCCAGAAGCAGCGCTCATCAAAGAAGAAACCGGTTTTTCTTTTCACCTTATAACTCCTGTTAAACGGCGCGGCGTGCGCGGTGAAGCCAGTGAGATCAGCAGCAAAGACAGCAGCGCGCAGGTGAGCGCCCCGCCTAGCAAAGAGCCGATCCCACCGGAAGATTCGATCAGGTAACCTGCCAGCGTTGGGCCAATCGCCATCCCGCCGCCGATCACCAGGTTGATGCTGTTCATCAGCTTGCCGTTGTTATCGAGCGCAGCGACGCGCGCCAGAATGAATGGCAGCACAAAGGTCCAGGTGAATTTGAACATCACCGCAGCCAGCGTGAAGCGAATGACCAGTGGATCGCGGCTCAGCAGCACAATGCTGGCGATCAGCAGGCCATAGCCGATCCACAACAGCGGTTTATGGCTGCGCCGTGCGCCAATCAACGAGGCGCATCCGGCACCGATAATGCCAAACACAGTAGCCGCCGCCAGCACTTGCCCGCTGTGCACCAGCGAAAGGCCCGCGGTAGCGGCGATATTACCGATAAAGGTCCAGACGGCGCTCAGGCTGATATAGAAGGTTAAAACCGCTAACACGGCATACAGCTTGCGGCTGAGCGTGGCCGCTGGGAACGGGCTGGCAGCGCCGTTGGTTGGGTGAAAGCCGCTGGGAAACGCGCGGATCAGCGGTAGGCAGCACAGCATGATCGCCGCCAGAATCAGGTACACCACCCTCAGGCCGCAATGGGCGAACAGCGGTGGCAATGCCAACAGGCCAATCACCCCTAACAACAGTTGGCCCAGCACCCAGAAGGCATACACCCGGCTGGGGTTGCTCGTTCTGGCAGCGCAGGTGATGCACAGGATCATCAGCGTGCCGCCTGCCAGCGAGGCGATAAAGCGCAGTATCAGTAACAGGTTGTAATCACTGACCATCGCCGAGGCCAGGTTGCCAAGCATAAACACCGCGGCCGCCAGCGCAGCGATCTGGCGCCAGTGGATGCGGCTGATCCACCACCAGGCAGGGAGCGTTGCCAGGCTCATGGCTCCGAGTTCGGTGGAGAATAAGCGGCCGATCTGGCCGGGGCTGAGTTGCCATTGCAGCGCCAACTGCGCGGCAACCGCCGGTGCAGTCATTAATATGCCCGGTGCGATGGCCGCAAAAACAATAATTGCCGTTAACAGCGCGGGCGGGCAGGGGAGCGCCGTAGCGGGAACAGATATTGAAAGTGAATTATTGGACATCGTTAATATCCTTGATTTTCATCCATAAATATCCGCCACGCCGTTTTTTGAGCATGCGGAAGCCGGGCCTGATTTGGCAGATCTTGCGTTGTGGTATTTTTGGTAAAACGATCAGCCGTGAGCGATAAAGCCGCTGGAAACCAGCTCAGTGCGGTTAGCCACCGCCGTTTTGGCAAAGATATTGCGCATATGCGTTTTCACCGTCGACAGCGAAATCCCCAGCTTCAAGGCAATGCGTTTATTGCTCGCCCCTTCGCGCACCATATTGACGATCTCCTGCTCTTTGGCGGTGAGCAGCGGTGTTTCTGCGTCGGGCAGCAGATCGCGCGTGGCCAGTTCGATCAAGGGCATGATCGCCCGCAGCCGGCTGCGTTCGGGCTCGGTGAACGGCGTATCGCGGATCAGCGAAACCCCGGCGATGATCCGCTTGCGCTGGCGGATAAAGATCTCGGTCATATCGCGCATCCGGTTCGGCAACATAAAGTCGTGATAGTAGTGACTGTTATTGGCGAAGGCTGCCGGGTTCATGCCCACCATGGTGATCTCCTGCTGGTGGAAATTGGCGGGTCTATGCGGATCCAACTGTTGAAAATGATTCAGATATTGCTGGTGGGTGTGATCGGAAATGCCGTGCAGGATGTAATGATCGGGCTGCAGATCCGGATCCACCAGATAGAATACCGCCGCAGAAACCGGGATCAGATGCGCAATGGTATTCAGACAGCTTGAGATAAAAGCGTCGTTACGCACGGGGGATGATGTGGTTTGCATGATTCATTTTCCTCCCTTTCTTGATCTGCCGCTTGTGCAATATATGAACGCTGAAAGCATAGTTGTAGCAAATAATTAACACAATGAGAACATATTAACAACGTGAGCGTTATTGCAATAAAATACATTAATAACAATATCTCGGTGTCGGATTGGTAGGCTTTTTACCTTTGATTAATACCGGTTTCATTAATACATTAATAAAAGTGATGTGGCAGTTTCCCGCTGAATTTACAACGGTTTCTGCGATTTCTATCTCTGGCATATTTGGCGTAGCGGCGTGCTACAAACAACACCGCGTATGGGCGGGCCTCGTTCTTAAGAACGATAGCCCGGCTTTTCCGTTGCTCTCTACACTGCACTTGAACGGTAATAAGCCAGCAGAAATCAGAATAACGACCGGCTATTGGAAAAGATAAGATGAAAATAGCGCTGGCATGAGCGGGGTCGACAACACAAGGAACGGGTAATGAAGAAAAAGGCGGTGGCGGTAGCACTCAGTGGCGCGTTATCAGGGTGGGTACAGGCGGCAGATGGTGAACGGCCTAACGTGTTGATCATCATTGCCGATGATATGGGGTACTCCGATATCACCCCGTTTGGCGGCGAGATCCCAACGCCCAACCTGCAAGCGCTGGCCGAACAGGGCGTGCGGATGAGCCAGTATTATACTTCGCCGATGTCCGCGCCGGCGCGTTCAATGCTGATGACCGGCAACACCAATCAACAGGCAGGCATGGGCGGGATGTGGTGGTATGAAAGCACAATAGCCCATCCCGGCTATGAAATGCGCCTGACTGATAGGGTGACGACCATGCCGGAACGTTTTAAAGAGGCAGGTTATGCCACCATGATGGCCGGTAAATGGCACCTGGGTTACACCGACGGCGCTGGGCCGACCGATCGCGGTTTTGAGCGTGCGTTTGCCTTTATGGGCGGTGGCACCAGCCATTTTGACGACGCGGTACCACTGGGGACGGTGGAGTCTTTCCATACTTTCTACACCCTGAACGGCAAGCGGGTTTCCCTGCCGCAGGATTTTTACTCCAGTAAAGCCTATGCCACTCAACTGGGGCAATGGATCCGCGAAACGCCAAAAGATCGACCGGTATTTGCGTATTTGGCGTTTACCGCGCCGCACGATCCGCTACAAGCTCCGGATGACTGGATCGCTAAATTCGACGGCAAGTACGACGCCGGTTTTCAGCAAGTTTATCAGCAGCGTATCGACCGGTTGAAGGCGTTGGGGATTATCTCTGATCGCACGCCGTTACCGCACCTGACGTTAGAGAAAGAGTGGCAGGCGATGACGCCAGAGCAGCAGAAATATGCTGCCAAAACCATGCAGGTGTATGCGGCGATGATCGCCTATATGGACGATCAGATCGGTGGCGTGATGAAAACCCTCCAGCAGACCGGGCGCGATAAAAATACCATTATCCTGTTTGCCACCGACAACGGTGCCAACCCCGCCAGCGGCTTTTACTACGGCTCCAAGCCGGAGTTCTGGCAGCAGTTTGATAACAGCTACGCCAATCTTGGCCGGAAAGGCTCATTTATCTCTTATGGGCCGCACTGGGCGAACGTCAGTAACGCGCCTTATGCCAATTTTCATAAGACCACCAGTGGGCAAGGGGGCATCAACACCGATTTGATTATCTCGGCACCGCAGTTGAAACAGCGTGGCGGCATCGATAAAACGCCGATGGCGGTGTATGACATTGCGCCAACGCTGTATGAGTTTACCGGTATTGATGCCAGCAAAGCCCTGAAAACCAAGCCAGTAATCCCGATGGTGGGGGTCAGTTTTAAACGCTATTTCAGCGGTGATGTTGCCACAGCTCCGCGCTCCACCTACGGCATTGAACTGCACAATCAGGCAGCGTATGTGGATGGCATCTGGAAACTGCGGCGGCTGGTGGCCGGTGGGCCGCAGGCGCAAATGGCACCTTGGGGGTTATTCAATTTGCAGGACGATCCGCTGGAAACCCAGGATCTGGCCGCCAGCCAGCCCGAGCGGGTAAAACGGCTGAGTGCCGAATACCAACGCTATGCGGATAAAGGCATGGTGATTGAGGCTAAAGGCAAGAAGGTTGATTACCTTGGGGTTGATCCACAAACTCACCGCTATATTGGTGTTGAACCGCAGGCGGCAGAGTGAATATTGCCCGGCTGCGCGCGCAGCAGATCCCGGTGAATACCGTGCCGCGCGCCAGCGTGCCGTTTCATATGCTGATCAAACCGATCGGTGCGGGTTGTAATCTGGCCTGTCACTACTGTTATTACCCGCAGCTCGATCAAGCGCAGAAGATGGATGAGGCTTTGCTGGAACGCTTTATCCGGCAATATATCGCCAGCCAGCCGCGCTACAGCCGCGAGATTAACTTTGTCTGGCAAGGCGGTGAACCGCTGCTGGCGGGGATCGGCTTTTACAAGCAAGCGCTGGCGCTCCAGCAAAAGTATGCGCCGCCGGGCGTACGGATCAGCAACAGCCTGCAAACCAACGGCACGCTGCTGAATGCGGCCTGGTGTCGCCTGTTCAAGCAGCATCAGTTTATCATTGGCGTCAGCCTGGACGGCGATCGCCAGATTCAGGATGCGCACCGGCCCGACAAACGCGGCAATAGCAGTTACGATGCCGCGCTGCGCGGTATCGCTCTATTGCAGCAGCACCAGATTGAATTCAATCTTCTGGTGGTGGTGCACGATGGCGTGGCGGATCGGGCACAGGCGATGTATGACCACCTTGTCGCGCTGGGCGTGCGTTACCTGCAATTTCAGCCACTGATGCTGGAAGGGGATGCCCCGGCAGCGGGCTATGGCCTGAGTTCCGCCAACTGGGGGCGCTTTATGGTGGCGATCTACCGCCGTTGGCGCAGCCAGCGCCACATTGGCCAGGTTTTTATCATGAATATCGAACATGCCTATGCGCAATATTTTACCCACGTCAGCCCCAATTGTGTCCATGCCGAGCGCTGTGGCGGCAACCTGGTGATGGAACCGGATGGCAGCGTATACGCCTGCGATCATTTGATCGACGCCAATCATCATTTGGGCCGCTTTGATCACGCAAGCCAGTTCGCCGAGTATGTCGACGCCGCCACCCAGATGGATTTTGGTAAAACCAAAAGCCTGCGCCGCGAATGCCAGAGTTGCAGCGTAAAAAGCGTCTGCCAGGGCGGCTGCCCGGCCCATATTGGCCAGGATCGTTACAACCGCCTGTGCGCCGGGTACTACGCCTTCTTTTCAGAGGTATTAGCGCCGCTGCGTAGCTTCCCTCGCAGTGCTCAGGGGGCCGTGGCCTGGCGTAACAGCGTGATATTACCCACAAGTTAATCCCTATCGTCCTTAAGGACGATAGTCAGCCTTTTCCTTTCCTTTCTATAGTGAGATCGCTGCTCATGCGCAGCCACAACACCAGCTAGCAACACCGGGTCAAAAACTATAAAGAGGAAGTAACCATGAACCTGTCATCACGGCTCCATGCCCAGCTTGAACGGGGCAAGGTCGGGTTCCCCACCACGTTAGCCAGTTCGGTTGGGGTGATAATGGCCAGCCCGGTGATCCTGACCGTGACCAGCGGTTTTGGCATCGGTGGCGACACCTTCGCGTTGGCGATGCTGATCGCCTTTATCATGATGCAAGCGCAGCTCACCACCTTCTCTGAAGCAGCGGCGATCCTGCCAACCACCGGCTCGGTGTATGACTATATCTCCTGCGGCATGGGGCGGTTTTTTGCCATTACCGGCACCCTGTCTGCCTACCTGATCGTGCATATCTTTGCTGGCACCGCTGAAACCATCCTTTCCGGCATCATGGCGCTGGTGAATTTTGAGCATCTCAATACCCTGATGGAAAGCCACAACAGCTCATGGATGGTCGGCGTTGGCCTGGTGATCATCTTTGGTTTGCTGAACGCGCTGGGTATCGAAGCCTTCGGCAAGGCAGAAGTGGTGCTGACGTTCTGCATGTGGACCACGCTGATGATCTTCTCGATCAGCGGCTTACTGCTACCCCACGCGGTGCCGCTGGAGGGCTGGTTTGGCAGCACGCTAAACGTTGGCGATCCGGTGGCGGTATTCAGCCTGGTGGGCATGGCGATGTTTATGTTTGTCGGCTGCGAACTGGTGACGCCGATGGCGCCGGAGATCAAACGTTCCCACCGCGTCATCCCGCGTGCCATGTCGTTGGGGCTGTGTGGCGTGGCGCTGTGCATGGCGCTGTACGGCGCAGCGCTCAGTCATCAGGTGGAAAACGTGGTGGTGGATGCCGCCAATGGCGTTCATCTGCTGGATACGCCGATGGCTATCCCGGCGTTTGCTGGCCAGGTGATGGGGAATTTCGGCAAATATTGGTTGGGCGTCGGGCTGCTGCTGGCCGGGGCGGCCACCATCAACACCCTGATGGCGGCGGTGCCGCGCATTATCTACGGCATGGTGCTGGACGGCGCGATGCCACGCATGTTTGCCTACCTGCACCCACGTTTTAAAACGCCGGTGGTGGCGATTGCCGCCGCGGTGCTGATCCCCTGCGTGCATGCCTTTGCCATCCAGGGCAATCTGGATCGTATTATGCCGATGGTGCTGGCGGCGGTGTGCGCCTGGGGCGTGGCCTACTTGCTGGTCACCTGCTCGGTGGTGATCCTGCGCATCCGCCGCCCGGATCTGCCGCGCGCCTATAAGTCGCCGTGGTTCCCGCTGCCGCAGATCGTCTCCAGCATCGGCATTGTGCTGGCGATCTTCTACATCACGCCGCCGGGGATGAACCCGCGCGATGTCTATATTCCGTTTGGCATCATGATCGGCCTGACTTCCGCCTACGCGTTGTTCTGGACGTTATTTGTGCAGAAGGTCAATCCGTTCAAACCGGTACCGGTTGAAGAGGTGCTGGAGAGCGCTTTTGCCAAAGCGGAAAACGAGGAGGTGGAGTTTGATCGGCTTACTTCCCTCTCTTAACCGTTTCTGGCGGCGCGATCCTCCCGGCTATCAGCCGGGGAGAACGCTGGATCGCCTGAGCAATAACCTGCGGCCATACGCCTGTGAGCGGCTGGCGGCCAGCCAACTGCGGCTCACGCTGCCGCAGGGGCCGGTGATCGACGTCTGCGAGCAGGTGCAATCGCTGTTTTTGGCGCATATTGTCACCCACCGTTTTCGCTTGCAGGGCCTGACCACGCTTGCTGAACCGCTGGTGCTGAAGGTAATTACCGGCGGCTGGCTGCGCCGCAGCGGCGTGATTTATCGCACCAAAGCCAAACATGGCAGCGCCCAGCGGCTGCTGGCCATGCTGCGGCAATACCCACAAATCGAGGCCACCTTGGAGAAACTCGACTTCCGCCGCGCCACGCTCAGCGTGCAAGACGGTGGCTGGCAGTTGGATATTGAGCATTTTGCCGCTTCCGAAGTGGTGAGCCGCCTCCCCGCCAGCCGACGTTATCTGCGGCTGGAGGCCGAGCAGCGGCGTTTGCTGTTGAGCAGTTTCCTGATGATCGGCCAACTGATGGAGAAATGCGATGAGTAGAGTGGTGGTGATCACCGGGGGTGGCACCGGCATTGGCGCCGCCTGCGCGCGGCTGTTGGCGCAGCAGGGCGACCGGGTATTTATCGTTGGCCGCCGCCGTGAGCCGCTGAACGCGCTGGCGGATGAGATAGGTGCGCAGGCCGTGGTTGGCGATGCCGCCAGTGGTGAAAGCTGGCAGAAGGCGATCTTACCGGCGATTTTAGCCCAGGCCGGACGGATCGATTGCCTGATCGGCTGCGCCGGAGGCATGGGGCTGGGGCGCATCACTGAAGTGAGTGACGGCCAGTGGCAGCAGGCGCTGGACAGCAATCTTAACAGCGCCTTTGCCAGCGCGCGCGCCTGCCTGCCGGAATTGGTGAACCGCGGTGGCAACCTGCTGTTTGTCGCCTCGATCGCCTCATTGGCCGCCGGGCCGGAGGTGTGCGGCTACGTGACCGCCAAGCATGCGCTGATCGGCCTGATGCGCTCCATCGCCCGCGATTATGGCCCGCAGGGTGTGCGTGCCAACGCGGTATGCCCCGGTTGGGTGACCACGCCGATGGCCGATGAAGAGATGCAGCCGCTGATGGTGGCGCACAATTTAACCTTGGAACAGGCTTATCAGTGGGTTTGCCGTGATGTGCCGCTGCGCCGCCCGGCCAGCGCCGAAGAGATCGCGCAGGTGTGCTGTTTTCTCTGCTCGCCGCAGGCATCGATTATTACCGGCGCCACGCTGGTGGCGGATGGTGGTTCGACGATTGTCGATGTTCCGACCCTGGCTTTCACCTCTTTGTAAGGAGCAGCAGATGAGTTCAGAAGCGGTATTTATTCAGGTTGGCGCGCTGGCAGAAGGTTTCGCCCCGCATAGCCATACGCTGGAGCAACAGGATTTGGCGGGGCTTGAGCTGGCTTTCTGTTTTGCCGCAGGGGAAACGGTGAACTGCCGTTTCAATGACGATCACACCTTGTGCTGGGGGGCACTGCGTGTCGATTACCGCGCCACCAGCATCCGCCCGGGGATCCTGTTTATCGATTTTCTCGATCCGCAGTGCGCTAACGGCAGTATTACGCTGGTGTGCGATCGCCAGCAGGGCAACTTTACTGCGGTATACGGCCAATTGCCGGATGAACCCCAGGCGCGGTTGGATGCTTTTAGCCGGGTCGAGCAGGGGTTGCCGCTGACGGCGGTGAATGTACAACTGCGCTTTGGCCGTCTGGATCATAGCGCAGTGCCGTTGCCACAGTTGACCGACGAACTGATCGGCATGCGTAATCTGTACACCTACAGCCCAACCGAGCGTTACGAGCATATCTATCTGAATGACAATTTCTACGCCTGGCAGTGCCTGGATGGTGTGGAGCAGGGGCTGGCGGACGTCGATCGCTGCCACTATGTGAAGGTGGCGGAAAAGCTCTACCTGTTCGTCTGGCGTGAGAAGATTGTGCCGACGCTCGGCGTGGTGATGATCGATCTGCAAGGGATGCGCACCGACGGCAAGATCCTCGGCTATCAGGGCAGCGATTTCAACGCCTTGAGCAACTTTGCCGTGGGGGCTCATGCGCAGATCCTGAATATAACTCGCTACCCGCAGGCCTGAGAGAATAGGTTACCGGTTCTACGTCGGCTTACTCGTTGGCATCAACGGCCAGATTGTCTGGCTGTTGATCGCCGAGCTTGATCAACTCATCCAGCAATCCCATCAATTGCTTCATCTTCTGGCGTGAAAACGCCGCTTCGATCTCCTGATAACCCTGTTCTACCTGATGACGCGCCAACTCATACAGCTCCTGGCCTTGCTGGGTCAGTGAGACATACAGTTTGCGCTGATCGTTAACCGGTTTGAGACGGAAGATCAGTTTATCCCGCTCCATGCGCGACAGAATGCCGGTCAGGCTAGGGCGCAGAATGCAGGTTGCCGCGGCTAATTCGTGAAATTCAATCGAACGGCTCTTGGCCAATACGCGAATGATACGCCACTGCTGCTCCGTCAGGTTATGGCTTTTCAGGATCGGGCGGAAGAACCCCATGGCGGTTTCACGCGCCTGCAACAGGGCGATGGTCAGCGATTCATGCATGTGTATGGCCTTTACTTTCAATACGTTCTGCTGTTGAAGGAGATAGTTTTGTTAATAACTTAATAGTAGCTAATTTTCTTACGCCGAAGAAAGCAAAAGTACCGGCGGCGGTGAAGAAAGGTGCTGAAAAAGGTTAACGAATTGAATAATAGCAGCAATGTTTTTGCTTTGTGAATATTTTGTTATCGCGATCACAAATTAAATTAACCGCGTTGCGTAAAAGCTGAACAGCGTATAAAACTAATCGTTAATATATTAATGAATAATGATTGTGCTGTTTTGCCACCGAAGGAGTCTCTATGAAAGGCACCGTATTTTCCGTTGCACTGAATCACCGCAGCCAGCTTGATGCCTGGGATCAGGCATTTCGCGCGGCACCGTATCAAACCCCGCCGAAAACGCCGGTGTGGTTTATCAAACCTCGCAACACTCATCTCATCAACGGCGGCAGCATTCCGTTTCCGGCCGGTGAAACCGTGCAGAGTGGGGCGACCTTGGCGGTGGTGATCGGTACCACCGCGCGTAAGGTGCCGGTGGCGAAGGTGGCTGATTATGTTGCCGGTTATGCGCTGGCGAACGACGTCAGCCTGCCGGAAACCAGCTTTTACCGCCCGGCGATCAAAGCCAAATGCCGCGACGGTTTTTGCCCGCTCGGTGAGGTGGTGCCGTTGAACAATGTGGATCGCCTGGAGATCGTTACCGAAATCAACGGGGTCGAGCAGGATCGCTGGTCAACTGCCGATCTGGTGCGCTCGGTGCCGGAACTGATCGCCGCCATCAGTGATTTCATTACCCTGCAGCCGGGCGATGCGGTGCTGATTGGCACGCCGCACCAGCGGGTGGAAATCAAACCAGGCGATCGGGTGACGGTGCGTGCCGTAGGTTCACCTTTACCAGCCCTGACTAACCGCGTGATGCAGGTAGGAGAATAATCATGAAACATGCTCGTATCCGCCATCATGGCCAGATTGTTAACGTCACCGTTGATGAGCAGTTGCAGGTGACGCTGCCGGACGGCAGCAAGCTAGATGAATACGACGTCGAGTGGCTACCGCCTGCGGAAGGTACAGTGTTTGCCCTCGGCCTGAACTATGCCGACCACGCCAGTGAGCTGGAATTTAAAGCGCCAGAGGAACCCCTGATATTCCTGAAAGGGCCCAACACCCTGACCGGCCACCGCCAGGTATCGGTGCGCCCGGCGGGCGTCGACTATATGCATTACGAAGCCGAACTGGTGGCGGTGATCGGTAAAACCGCGCGCAACGTCAGCCGCGAACAGGCGCTGGAGTACGTGGCCGGCTACACCCTGTGTAACGACTACGCGATCCGCGATTATCTGGAAAACTACTATCGGCCCAATCTGCGGGTGAAAAGCCGCGATACCCTGACGCCGATCGGCCCCTACATTGTTGATCGTGACGATGTTAACGATCCGCACAACCTGGTGCTCAGCACCTACGTCAACGGCGAATTGCGCCAGCGCGGCACCACCGCCGATATGATCTTCGACATCCCATTCCTGATCGCTTACCTGAGCGAATTTATGACGCTGCAGCCGGGCGACATGATCGCCACCGGCACACCAAAAGGCTTGGCCGATGTGCAACCCGGCGACGAAGTGGTGGTGGAGATCGAAGGCATTGGCCGCTTGGTCAACCACATTATCAGTGAAAAAGAGTACGAGGAGAGCCTGCGATGAAAACCATCAACCATTGGATCAACGGTAAAAACGTCGCCAGTAAAGAGTATTTCACCACCACCAACCCGGCTAACGGTGAAGTGCTGGCGGAAGTGGCCTCTGGCGGCCAGTTGGAGATCGATCAGGCGGTGGCGGCGGCCAAAGAGGCTTTCCCGAAGTGGGCCAATACGCCGATGAAAGAGCGCGCGCGCCTGATGCGCCGCCTGGGGGAACTGATCGACCAAAACGTGCCGCAGATTGCCGAGATGGAAACCGCCGACACCGGTTTGCCGATCCACCAGACCAAAAACGTGCTGATCCCGCGTGCTTCACACAACTTTGAGTTCTTTGCCGAAATCTGTCAGCAGATGAACGGCCGCACCTACCCGGTGGACGACAAGATGCTCAACTACACGCTGATCCAGCCGGTAGGGGTGTGTGCGCTGGTGTCGCCATGGAACGTGCCGTTCATGACCGCTACCTGGAAGACCGCGCCTTGCCTGGCGTTGGGCAACACCGCAGTGCTGAAAATGTCCGAGCTGTCGCCGCTGACCGCCGATCGTCTGGGCGAACTGGCGCTGGAAGCCGGTATTCCGGCCGGGGTGCTGAACGTGGTGCAGGGCTACGGTGCTAGCGCAGGAGATGCGCTGGTGCGTCATAAAGACGTGCGCGCGGTGTCGTTCACCGGCGGTACGGCTACCGGTCGCCGCATTATTGAAAACGCCGGGCTGAAGAAATTCTCGATGGAGCTGGGGGGTAAATCGCCGGTGCTGATTTTTGAAGATGCCGATATTGAGCGCGCGTTGGACGCCGCGCTATTCACCATCTTCTCAATCAACGGCGAACGCTGCACCGCCGGTTCACGCATCTTTATTCAGGAAAGCATCTACCCGGAATTCGTCAAACGCTTTGCCGAGCGTGCCAACCGCCTGCGCGTGGGCGATCCGCAGGATCCAAACACCCTGGTGGGGGCGCTGATCAGCCCGCAGCACTGGGAGAAAGTGTCTGGCTATATCCGCCTGGGCATCGAAGAGGGGGCAACCCTGCTGGCGGGCGGCCCGGACAAACCGGCGGGCCTGAGCCACGGCAACTTCCTGCGCCCGACGGTGCTGGCCGATGTCGACAACCGTATGCGCGTTGCGCAGGAGGAGATTTTCGGGCCGGTGGCCTGCCTGCTGCCGTTCAAATCAGAAGAAGACGGCCTGCGTATGGCCAACGACGTGGAGTACGGCCTGGCGTCGTACATCTGGACGCAGGATGTGAGCAAGGTGCTGCGTCTGGCCCGCAATATTGAGGCCGGTATGGTGTTCGTCAACACCCAGAACGTCCGCGATCTGCGTCAGCCGTTTGGCGGGGTGAAAGCCTCCGGCACCGGCCGCGAAGGGGGCGAGTACAGCTTCGAAGTGTTTGCCGAAATGAAAAACGTCTGTATCTCCATGGGGGATCACCCGATCCCACGCTGGGGGGTGTAACAGACATTTCCCCCACAGGCGGAACCGGATACCGATAAATGAGGGCCTGACCGGCTAATTCTCATCAGTTAAGGCTAACCAGTTCCCTCTCCCACAGGGAGAGGGGGCGATGCCTTGAGCCATTGATGCATTATTATGCAGCTTTGCGCTTAACTGACCAGCATTAGCCTGACCGGCCCCAATACCCCTACTTTCTACGGTTCCGTGTGGGCTTTGACTATGAAAACCCGATAAGTTTTCAAGTGAGGATATCGATATGGGTAAGTTAGCATTAGCCGCAAAGATCACACACGTTCCTTCCATGTATCTGTCTGAGCTGCCGGGCAAGCACCACGGTTGCCGCCAGGCGGCGATCGCCGGCCATAAAGAGATCGGCGCGCGCTGCCGTGAGCTGGGCGTTGACACCATTATCGTGTTCGACACCCACTGGCTGGTGAACAGCGCCTACCACATCAACTGCACCTCGCACTTTAAAGGGGTCTATACCAGCAACGAACTGCCGCACTTCATTCGCGATATGGATTATGAGTACGACGGTAACCCGGAGCTGGGCCACCTGATCGCCGAAGAAGCCTGCAAGCTCGGGGTGCGCGCCAAGGCGCACGAGATCCCAAGCCTGGAGCTGGAATACGGCACGCTGGTGCCGATGCGTTACATGAACAGCGATCGGCACTTCAAGGTGGTGTCCATTTCTGCCTTCTGCACCGTGCATGACTTTGCCGACAGCCGCCGCATGGGGGAAGCGATCAAAACCGCGATCGAGAAATACGACGGCACCGTGGCGGTGCTGGCCAGCGGCTCGCTGTCACACCGCTTTATCGACGATCAGCGCGCCGAACAAGGCATGAACAGCTACACCCGCCAGTTCGATCAGCAGATGGACGAACGCGTGGTGCAGCTGTGGAAAGCCGGGCGCTTCAGCGAGTTCTGCGAAATGCTGCCGGAGTACGCCAACTACTGCTATGGCGAAGGCAACATGCACGACACTGTGATGCTGCTCGGCCTGTTGGGCTGGGATAAGTACGCAGGCGAGGTGGAGTTTGTCACCCCGCTGTTTGCCAGCTCCGGTACCGGGCAGGTGAATGCCGTGTTCCCACTCCCTGCTGAAGCCTGAGGTGCCTGATGCCCCATTTTTATGCTGAATGTACTGACAACATCCGCCGGGAGGCGGATTTGCCCGCGCTGTTTGCCAAGGTGCATCACGCGCTGGCAGAAACCGGCATTTTCCCGCTGGCGGGCATCCGCAGCCGCGCCATCTGGCTGGATACCTGGCAGATGGCTGACGGCAAGCAGAACTATGCCTTTGTGCATATGACGCTGAAGATCGGCCATGGCCGCAGCCTGGAAAGCCGCCAACAGGTGGCAGAAATGCTGTTCATCCTGATCAAGGATCACTTCGCCGCGCTGATGGCCAAGCGTTATCTGGCGCTCTCTTTCACCTTGGAAGAGCTGGATCCGGTGCTGAATTACAAGCAGAACAACGTCCACGCGCTGTTTAGTAAAAACTGAAGAAGAGGAAGGGCCATCCATGCTGGATAAAGACGTACTGAGCCGAGCCGTGCAGCGCCTGCATCAGGCGGAAAAGAATCGGGAGCAGATCCGTGCGCTGTCGCTGGATCACCCGGAGATCACCATCGAAGATGCCTATGCCATCCAGCGCCAATGGGTTGAGCTGAAAATCGCCGAAGGGCGCACGTTGAAAGGCCACAAGATCGGCCTGACGTCGCGCGCCATGCAGATGAGTTCGCAGATCACCGAACCGGACTACGGTGCGCTGCTGGACGACATGTTCTTCAACGACGGCAGCGACATTCCTTTCGATCGCTTCATTGTGCCGCGCGTGGAAGTGGAACTGGCGTTCGTGCTGGCGAAACCGCTGCGCGGGCCGAACTGCACGCTGTTTGATGTGTATAACGCCACCGACTATGTGATCCCGGCGCTGGAGATTATCGATGCGCGCAGTCACAACGTTGATCCACAAACCCAGCGGCCCCGCAAGGTGTTCGACACCATCTCTGACAATGCCGCCAATGCCGGCGTGGTGATGGGCGGGCGGCCGATCAAGCCGGACGCGCTGGATCTGCGCTGGATCAGTGCGTTGCTGTATCGCAACGGGGTGATTGAAGAGTCTGGCGTGGCGGCGGCGGTGCTGAATCACCCGGCCAACGGCGTGGCGTGGCTGGCGAATAAGCTGTTTCCGCACGACGTGGAACTGCAGGCCGGGCAGATCATTCTCGGGGGCTCTTTCACCCGGCCGGTGCCCGCGCGCCGTGGCGACACTTTCCATGCGGATTACGGCCCAATGGGCTGCATCAGCTGCCGGTTTGTCTGATCGCTCCCCTCACCCTGACCCTCTCCCCGAGGGAGAGGGGACGGATCGAGTTCGTTGGGGCGGTGGTGCAAAGGCTAATCAAGAGCACCGATTGCTCCCTCTCCCTGAGGGAGAGGGTTGGGGTGAGGGGGAAATACCTAATGGAGAACACAATGCTAACTAACCAATTTAAACAGGCCCTGCAGGAAAAACGCCCGCAGATCGGCCTGTGGCTAGGGCTATGCAGCAGCTACAGCGCTGAACTGCTGGCCGGAGCCGGGTTCGACTGGCTGCTGATCGACGGTGAACACGCGCCAAACAACGTGCAGACGGTGCTTAGCCAACTGCAGGCGGTGGCACCTTATCCCAGTCATCCGGTGGTGCGCCCGGCCTGGAACGATGCGGTGCTGATCAAACAACTGCTGGACGTGGGGGCACAAACCTTGCTGATCCCAATGATCCAGAACGCTGAACAGGCGCAGGCCGCGGTGCGCGCCACCCGCTATCCGCCACACGGCATCCGTGGCGTGGGCAGTGCGCTGGCTCGGGCATCGCGCTGGAACCGGATACCCAACTATCTGCAACAGGCCGACAGCCAAATGTGCGTGTTGGTGCAGATCGAAACCCGTGAAGCGGTGAGCAATCTGGATGCCATTTTGCAGGTGGAAGGCGTGGACGGGGTGTTTATCGGCCCGGCGGATCTCAGTGCCGATATGGGCTTTGCGGGTAATCCGCAGCACCCGGAAGTGCAGCGCACTATTGATGATGCTATCGCACGCATCAGCGCCGCCGGCAAGGCTCCCGGCATCCTGACGGCACAGAGGGAGCTGGCGCAGCATTATCTGGAGTCCGGCGCGCTGTTCGTTGCCGTTGGGGTGGATACCACTCTGCTGGCGCGGGCGGCTGAATCCTTGGCAAGCCAATTCAAGCGTGGCAAACCGGCAGAGCAATCCCCGGGCGTCTACTAATCGGAGTCACTATGAGCAACGTCGATTCGCTGAAGCCGTTCAACCCGGCGCAGCAACATAAAGCGTTAACCGCCACCGAGCAGTCGGTGATTAAAAAGTTATTTCGGCGCCTGATTATTTTCTTATTTGTGTTGTTTGTTTTCTCGTTTCTTGACCGCATCAACATCGGGTTTGCCGGTTTGACCATGAAACAAGACCTCGGTCTTAGCTCCACCATGTTCGGCCTGGCGGCAACGCTGTTTTATGTCACCTACGTGATTTTCGGCATCCCCAGCAACATCATGTTGAGCAGGGTGGGGGCACGGCGCTGGATCGCCACCATCATGGTGCTGTGGGGCATCGCTTCCACCTGCACCATGTTCGCCACCGGGCCAACCAGCCTGTATATCCTGCGGATGATCGTCGGTATTACCGAGGCGGGCTTCCTGCCAGGGATCCTGGTGTATCTCACCTACTGGTTCCCGGCGTTCTACCGTGCCCGTGCCAACGCGTTGTTTATGATTGCCATGCCGGTGACCATGGCGTTGGGTTCGCTGGTGTCCGGCTACATTCTGGCGATGGACGGCATGATGAACCTGAAAGGCTGGCAATGGCTGTTCCTGCTGGAAGGTATTCCTTCGGTGATCCTGGGCGTGGTGGTGTGGTTCTATCTCGACGACACGCCAGCCAAAGCCAAATGGCTGACCGACGAAGAGAAAAGCAGCCTGAAGGCGATGATGGAGGCGGATAAACTGCAACTGGTGCAGCCGGAAGGGCCGAACAGCCACCGCGCCTTGCAGCAGCGCAGCCTGTGGCGTGAAGTGCTGACGCCGATTGTGCTGATGTATACGCTGGCCTATTTCTGCCTGACCAACACCCTGAGCGCCATCAACATCTGGACGCCGCAGATCCTGCAAAGCTTTAACCAGAGCAGTAGCAATATTGTGATCGGCATTCTGGCAGCGATCCCGCAGATCTGTACCATCGCCGGTATGATTTGGTGGAGTAAGCGTTCGGATCGCCTGCAGGAACGTAAATATCATACCGCCTTGCCCTATCTGTTTGCCGCTGCGGGCTGGTTGCTGGCTTCGGCCACCAACCACAGCATGATCCAGCTACTGGGGATTGTAATGGCATCCGTCGGCTCCTTTACGGCGATGGCGATCTTCTGGACCACGCCGGATCAGTCGATCAGCTTTGAGGCGCGAGCGGTAGGGATTGCGGTGATCAACGCCACCGGTAATATCGGTTCGGCGGTCAGCCCGCTGCTGATCGGCTGGTTCAAGGACGTCACCGGCAGTTTCAACTCCGGGCTGTATTTTGTTTCGGCGTTGCTGATTATCGGTGCCGTGCTGGTATGGCGTATCCCGATGAAAGATTCGCGGCCGCGTGCCACGCCTTAAATTAAACCATCAGGGGGGCAGCAGGCGTTGAACCCCCCGTTTTTCTCATCACCGGAGGACAGCGTGCAGAAAAATACCGGCTTTATCGTCAATATCGATATTTGCAAAGAGTATGACGCGCATTACGCCGCCGATGAAGTGCATTACGAAACCTTCGCGGGGCTGGCGGCGTTTTTCGGCCGTGATATGCAGGTGCATTGGCATGAAAGCTTTTTTCAGGTGCACTTTCTGGAAACCGGCAAGATCGAGCTGCAGCTCGACGATCAGCACTATTCGGTGCAGGCGCCTCTGTTTATCCTGACGCCGCCTTCGGTGCCGCATGCCTTTTTCACCGAGCCGGACAGCGATGGCCATGTGCTGACGGTGCGCCAGGAGCTGATCTGGCCGGTGCTGGAGCGGTTATACCCCGGCAGCAGCCTGACGCTGGATATGCCGGGTATCTGCCTCTCATTGGCCGATGCGCCGCAGGAGCTGGCGGCGCTCAGCCATTATTGGGCGCTGATCCGCCGTGAGTTCAGCCAGAAGATGATGGGCCGTGAACAGACGCTGGTATTACTGGCGCAGGCGGTATTTACGTTACTGCTGCGTAATACCTCGTTGGAAGACAAGGCGGCCAGCGGGATGCGCAGCGAACTGAAGCTGTTCCAGCGCTTTAATCAGATGGTGGATGAGCATTTCCGCGATCATCTGCCGGTGCCGGAATATGCCCAGGCGCTGGGGGTGACGGAATCACGCCTCAATGATTTGTGCCGCCGCTTTGCCAATCGGCCACCTAAACGGCTGATTTTTGACCGGATGCTGCGCGAGGCCAAACGTATGCTGCTGTTCAGCGCCTTTACGGTGCATGAGACCGCTTATAATCTGGGCTTCAAAGATCCGGCCTATTTTGCCCGCTTCTTCAACCGGCTGGCAGGGTGCTCGCCCTCAGCCTATCGCGCCCGATAAAGTACAGGGCGCATAACCCCGCCCTGTACTCTCACCATTAGCCTTTATTGGCCACCAAATCCCCCACCAGCCGGTTAACCGGATCGCTCATATTGGTGAATTTGGTCAATTCTGAGCGGGTTACCACCACGAAGACGCCGATATTTTTCTGCGGCACCATCGCCATATAGGTAATAAAGCCACCGCCGCCGCCGGTTTTCTGAATGATACCCGGCAGGCCATCTTTCGGGGCCATGTACACCCAACCTAGCCCCAGTGCATCAGCTTGGCCAGGGACATCCATCCCCTTCAGCGAAGCCAGATCCTTACGCTGGAAATACATGGTCTGCTCGCTCATCGCCGTTGGTTTGCGCGCCCCGGTGACGTTAGAGGACAGGAACTGCTGCATCCAGCGCTGCATATCGCGCGGGGTGGAATAGACCCCACCGCTGCCTGCGGCTGCGGTGGTATCGCGGCAGGCGCTTGGCCCGCTGGCGGCCACCATCAGGCGTGAACACTGCTCGGCGCTGGGCGTCAGCGTGGTATCCACCATGCCGAGCGGAGCGGTGATCTTTTCGCGCAGCAGAGCGTTGTAGGGCTTGCCCGCGGCGCGTGACAGCGCATCAGCCAGCAGATCGTAGGCCAGATTCGAGTAAGCGGCGCGTACACCCGGCGGCACGGTGATGCTGGCGTGCGCCAGCCATTGCCAGCGCTGGGTTTTGGTTGGCCAGGTGAATACCGGGGTTTTTGGCGGTTTTTTGCCGGGTTGCTCACGCGGCAGGGCACTGGTGTGCGTGGCCAAGTTCAACAGCGTAATCGGCTGACGTGCATTGTAAGACGGCACATAAGCCCCTTTCGGGGCGTATTTTCGCAGCGGATCGGTGAGCTTTACCTTACCTTCGGCTGCCATCTTGACCATCACTTCACTGGTCATCAGCTTGGTGATAGACGCAATGCGGATCAGGGAGTCTGGCCGTGGGCGCTGATCGTTACCCGGTTTGGTATCACCAAAGCTGCGGTTGACCACCTGATTATTATCGATGACCACCAGCGCCATGCCGGTCGCACCGCTGTTGAAGAAGATATGTTCGGCATATTGATCGACAATCTGTGACGTCAGTTGAGTTGCGGCGGCCTGGCTGACCAGCGGCGTGGCACACAGGCCCAGCGCCAGCAATAAAGCGGAGAGTGAGGTCTTCAACGGTCGTTTTCCATTTTAAAATGCTGCAGGGAACGGCAAAAGTCGCTTCTTAGTGTAATGCGCGATTGCCTGAATGACATGTGTAAAACGTGGCGGCAGAGAAATTTTTACCGCTATGGCGGGCCGCAACGCCGTGCTGGCCATCAAGACGAAGCGACATGCGGGCTGCTGGCCTGTTGAATATTGTTACGGCCATGGCTTTTTGCCCGATATAGCGCGCTGTCGGCGGCACAGATGGCGACGTCAACGTCCAGCTCGTCCAACATGGCAATACCGGCGCTCAGCGTTACCTTAGTGATCTCCTGCGGATCGCGGTGATGGGGAATGCGCAGTTCCTGCACGCATTGACGCACGTTTTCTGCCAGAGAGGCCGCGTACTCTTCACTGACGTTGATCAGCAGCACCAGAAACTCCTCACCGCCGTAACGCACGACAATATCCCGTGAACGCACCGTATCGCGAATGGCGGTGGCCACCTGAAGCAGCGCCTGATCGCCCATGGTATGGCCGTAGCGATCGTTGTAGGCTTTGAAATGATCGACATCGAGCAGCAGCACGAAATGGTTGCCCGTGGTGGGGGCGAGTAACTGGTTGAGCTTATTTTCCAGACCACGGCGGTTATACAGGCCGGTTAACGGATCCAACATGCTCAGATCGCTGAATTTATCGCGCTCGTGATACAGACGGGTAACCAGATCCTGGGTGAAGATTTCGCTGCGTTTCAGCATCAGGTGGTGAAGCGAAAAGGCCACGATCGGCAGCAGCATGGTGAACAGGATGCGCAGAGTATTCTGCATATCGTCCAGCCACAGAATGGTCAGCGCTGAAGGCACGGCGTTCAGGCAGAAGGCCATCACGTTGTCCGTCAGGGAGATTGCGCTGATAAAGAAAATGCTGAACAGGCTGATTAACAAAAAGCTGTGATTATCGTTGGGGCCGTATTGATGTTTGGCGTAAATATGTGCTGCCCACAGGAGCCCGAGGATCGTAGCAAACAGATTTAGCTTTCTGATGTGTTTCTGCGGTGAGCGCAACGCATAGCCCATTGCCGCCAGGCAGAACAGAGGAATGCCGATCAAGGGCAAGGTGAATGCCGGAGCCACCTGAAAGGGCACCAATAAGCTAAAGAGAGCGGAGGCGGCATTCATTGATAAGAAAAGCAATAACGATAAACGGTGCTTGCTGTTTTGCAGCTCCAGATAAGAACGCGCGCTCATACAGGATCACTCTTTGCCCAATTGTTCTGCCGGAAAAATAAGGTTGTGAAAAATTCCTGGTGCGTGAATTAAGCACCTGCGATGAATGGTTTTAGTTAAGTATTATTAATACACTAATATTGATAGGAATTTTCTTAAGTCAAATTATCATTTTTTCGCCAGGCTGTCATCTGTGTTCCAGCGGGTGAGTGAAAATGATGCGCAGGGAAAAAAAGTGTTATATGATATTGGTTATCATTATCATTTAAGACTGAGGTTATCATGATTGCTGCGATGATCACCGCATGTGGGTTGTGGATCGTCAGTGGGTGCTTAGGCAAGCGGTTAGCCAGCGCCTGGGGCATATTGTTACCCTGCGCCCTGATGCCGTTAATCGCGCTGACTGACCTCAACATGATGCAACTGCGAACCCTGATCGTCATTGCCATGCTGGCGACGCTGGTGATGCTGTTTAACAGCCAACTGCGCCATTATCTGCTGCTGCCGTCGTTTATGGCACTGGCTGGTGGAGTCGCCGCTATCAGCCTGCATTTCAGCTTTGGTTGAAACGACAAAATCACGCATGAGCGTATTGGACTTTCAAAGGATCGAATATGAGGAGAAACGGGAGAGTATTCATCAATTGGTGCGAAGAGAGGGACTTGAACCCTCACGTCCGTAAGGACACTAACACCTGAAGCTAGCGCGTCTACCAATTCCGCCACCTTCGCACAGTCGATGTTGTTGCTTTTGATTTATATCACCAGCGTGGTGCGAAGAGAGGGACTTGAACCCTCACGTCCGTAAGAACACTAACACCTGAAGCTAGCGCGTCTACCAATTCCGCCACCTTCGCATTGATGCTGTGTAATATAAATCATGTGGTTGTTGGTGCGAAGAGAGGGACTTGAACCCTCACGTCCGTAAGGACACTAACACCTGAAGCTAGCGCGTCTACCAATTCCGCCACCTTCGCATACCAGAAACATTACCGGAGTAACGTTACCACGGAGGCGAATTCTAGAGATTTTGGCGGGTACGTCAATAGTTATTTCCTGGTTTGAGGGCGTTTGCTGGAAAAAACGCCTCATCAGCGTTGATGATAACCATCAAACAGAGTAATCAGCCAATCAATCAATACCCTGACGCGTGGCGCGAGGAAACGGCCTGGGGGATACATGATGTAGATCGGCATCGGCGGCGGCGGTGTATCTGCCAAGACCTCCACCATTTCACCCGTCTTTAACCAAGAGGCCACCGAGTAGCGGGAGGCCTGAATCAATCCTATCCCGGCGCGGCAGGCGCTGGTATAAGCATCGGCTCCGCTAACGCTCAGCTTACTGGGTAATTCACGTAATTCGAGCTTGCCGTTACGGCAGAATTCCAATGGATAGTTACGGTTATTGACCAGCGAGAAATAACCCACGGCCTGATGGTGTTGCAGATCGTCGATCGACTGCGGCGTGCCGAAGGTGTGCAGATAAGCAGGCGACGCGCAGGTCAGCTGCGGCATCTGGGCTATCAGCCGCGCAACCAGGGTATCGTCTTCGGTTTCCCAGGCGCGCAGCACGCAGTCCACGCCTTCACGCAGCAGATCCACATGGGTGTCGTTGGCACCCAGCGCCAACTCAATCTCCGGGTACCGCTGGTAAAAATCCGCCAGCGCCGGGATGACAATCTCCCGCGCCAGCGAATGCGGCATATCGATACGCACTTTACCCGCCGGTTGCTGCTTATGCTGGTGGAATAACGTATCCGCCTCTTCCAGCGCATCCAGCAGTTGCAGGCAGTGTTGATAGTACAGCGTACCTTCGGCAGTGATATGTACCTGGCGGGTGGTGCGCAGCAGCAGGCGCACGCCGAGCCGCTGCTCCAGCCACTTTAACGCATTACTCACTGTGGCACGCGGCAACTGCAGGCGCTCAGCCGCGCGGCTGAAGCTGCCCAGCTCGACGATCCGGGTAAAGATACGCATGGCCTGAATTTGATCCATCTTTCCGCCCGCCATTGTTAGTCAATTATGAACAGTGATGTGCAATCTTCATTATTTATCTTTACTGCGTAAACAACCAGACTTTGTTGCGACATAGACCGCTCACTGAGGACAGCACAATGCAACAACGTCAATTAGGTTCTAACGGCCCCGTCGTTTCGGCTCTGGGTTTAGGCTGCATGGGAATGAGCGACTTTTACTCCACCGCCAGCGATGAAAAAGAGGCGATCGCCACGCTGCACCGGGCATTGGAACTGGGCATCACGCTGCTGGATACCGCCGATATGTACGGCCCGCATACCAATGAGCAACTGCTTGGCAAAGCGCTCAAAGGCAAGCGCGATAGCGTATTTCTGGCGACTAAGTTCGGCATTGTGCGCGATCCGGCCGATCCCAACGCCCGTGGTGTGAACAGCAAACCGGCATATATCCGCCGCTCGGTCGAAGGCAGCCTGCAACGCTTGGGGGTGGAAACCATCGATCTTTATTATCAGCACCGCGTTGATCCGCAGGTGCCGATCGAAGAGGTGGTGGGCACCATGGCGGATCTGATTACAGAGGGCAAAATCCGCTATATCGGTTTAAGCGAAGCCTCGGTTGCCACACTGGAGCGGGCGCACAAAGTGCATCCGATTACCGCACTACAGACCGAATATTCGCTGTGGACGCGGGATGCGGAGCAAGGGCAGCTTGCGGCCTGCGAACGGTTGGGCATCGGTTTTGTCGCTTACAGCCCGCTGGGGCGCGGTTTTCTGACCGGGGCGATCCAGCGCCCGGAAGATCTGGCTGAGGACGATTTCCGCCGTGGTAATCCGCGTTTCCAGGGCGAAAACTTCGCCCGCAACCTCGCTCTGGTGGAAAAAGTCAGTGAATTGGCGCGGCACAAGGGAGTTGCCCCTTCACAGTTGGCACTGGCGTGGGTGATGGCACAAGGGGAACATATTGTGCCGATCCCAGGCACCAAGCGCAGGCGCTATCTGGAAGAGAACGCTGCGGCGGCAGAGATAACGCTGAGCGCGCAGGAACTGGCGGCGATCGAGGTGGTATTCCCACTGGCAGGCGTGGCTGGCGCGCGTTATACGCAGGTGGGGATGGAGTTTATTAACGGCTAAACAGTGGAAAGGGCAAAAAGAGATTGCTGTCGTTTGTTGTTGCTAATGCCTGGCGAGCATTAGCAACACACAACAGGCTTAGCGCTAGGTCAAGGAGTTCAGCATTACTCTTGTTTCTGAGGCGTGTAACCAGCGGCTCAGTGCGACCCCGACCAGCAGCAGACTTACGATCGCAGAGGCAACGGCATGCCAACCCATGTTGGCAAACAAATAGCCGTTCAGATAACCAATGACGGCTCCGCCAGCGTAGTAGCACAGCAGGTAAAATGACGTTGCCTGCCCTTTGGCATGTGGCGCCTGTGAACTGACCCAGGCGAGGAGGGTTGAATGTGCCGAGAAAAAGGCAACGGAAAGGCAGACGATGCCAAGAATAAATATAGGCAAGGTAGGGGCAATAATGGTGATTAACGCCCCGCCAACCATGGTTAACAACAAGCAACTCAGCGTATTCATAGCGCCAAAACGCAGGGTGCTTTTTGCGGCATAGGGGGCGGCAAAAAAAGTGAGTGAGAAGCTGATGGGGATCAATCCGATAAAAGTATAAGGGAGATAGTAGGGCGCTGCATGCAGGTAAAAGGCCAGAAAATTGAATACCGATGTGAAGGAGCCGAAGATAATGAAGCCAATGAGAAAACACAGGGAGATTTTAATATTGCTGAAATGAGCCATCCCCCCTTTTAATACGCGGCTGAGATTGAGTGAAGGTGCTGGGGTAAAGTGTTTTGAGGCTGGCAGCAAGGCCAGAACCACCAATGCCATCAGGATCAGTACGCCACCAAAAATCAGAAAAATAGTTTCAATGGAAACGCGATCCATCATCAAGGTCGCGAATACGCGCCCTGACATGCTCCCCAATGAGTTACCAAAAATAAAATAGCCAGTGATAATACCAGCCATGGTCGGGGAGACCTCTTCGGTAATATAAACCGTGACGGCGGCGGTAATGCCGCTCACGGCAATCCCCAATAGGGCGCGATATAGTATCAGCGTATGCCATGAATGGGTGGTTGCACACGCCAGTGTTAGGAACCCACCGGTCAGCAGGGAATAAAAAATGACTTTTTTCCGGCCAAACCTGTCTGACAGGCTACCGCTAAATAGCATGGCTAAGGCCAAAAATCCCACCTCGGCAGACAACAGCAACCCGACCTGATTCAGCGGGATATTATAAACTTCACTCAGTTTGGGTAACAGTGCCTGAATAGAATATAACGAGGCTAATTCGGCAAGGCCGGTTAGGGGTAAGATGAACAACAAGGGAGTATAATCCCAGAGACGACTTTTTCCTGCACCAATCACCATATAATACTCCAAAGTTTTTCAGGTTTATAACCTTCATACTTCAAGTGGCTTGGGTGTTGACTGCGTCCGCTCGTACTGGCCGCTAACAAGCAACTCGAATTATTCTGGGTACAATTATCAATAAGGGAACAATGTTGATGTTATGTGATTTAACATGGCTAACATTATTTAAATAGCGCTGGGCTAATATTGATTGCCGTCACAAATGTTTTTTTAACATTCTATTTCAGTGTGTTTTACTGCTTTATGAAGTGTGCATCGTATTGCGGTATTAATGTTTACACTGAGGGAGTCAATGTTTATACCCTTCATACTTCAAGTTGCATGGAGGCTCACTGCGTCGCCGCCTTCCTGCAACGTGAAGTATGACATGTATATATTATTCAATTGAGTAGATTGTGCACACTGTGTGGTAGTATGAACTACAGATTGGCATCATGATATTTATTACATCGTAAAACTGATATTGCTATGATTGGATAAAATGATGTTTTACGGAATGCACCTGCGATTAACTTATTTCAAGGTGAATAGCAATGTCGAAAAAAACGCTTTATGACAAACTGGTCGACTCTCATATAATACGTCAGTTGGATGATGAAGGCAGTGTTTTGCTTTATATTGATCGTTCAATACTGAATGAATATACCAGCCCGCAGGCTTTCAGTGGCCTTAGGGAGGCAAAAAGAAAGGTTTGGCGACCCTCCTCTATTCTTTTGAACGTTGATCATGTTAATCCTACCCGCCCCGAAAGAACGCCGAACATGACCGATCCCGGTGGTGAACTCCAGGTTAATTATTTTAGAGAAAACAGCCGTGATTTCGGTATCGAACTGTTCGATGTCATGGATAAGCGCCAGGGAATTGAGCACGTCGTTGCCCATGAGCAAGGCCTGGTAATGCCAGGTATGGTGATCGCCGCGGGAGATAGCCACACCACCACCTACGGTGCTTTTGGTGCCTTAGGGTTTGGTATCGGCACCTCCGAGATCGAACATATGCTGGCTACCCAAACGCTGGTGTATAAAAAGCTGAAAACCATGCGTGTTACCTTGCAAGGAGAGTTACCTGATTTTACCGTCGCCAAAGACATCATTATGGCGTTGATTGAACAGATAGGCGCGGACGGGGCGACCGGTTACGTCATTGAGTTTTCGGGGGAAACGATCACCAACCTCAGTGTCGAAGGCCGCATGACCATCTGCAATATGGCGGTTGAGGCCGGCGCCAGAGGGGCATTGATGGCCCCGGACGAGAAGGTCTTTCGCTATCTGAACGGTGCGCCGCGGATGCCGCAGGGGGCTCTTTGGCAACAGGCGGTCACACAATGGAAAACATTGAGAAGCGACGATGACGCGGTGTTTGATCAAGAGATCCTGCTCGACTGTGGTGCAATAGAGCCCAAGATTACCTGGGGAATTAGCCCCGATCAGGCCGGAAGTATTACTGGCCATGTCCCAAACCCTGTTGATGAGCCGAGTCCGTCGAAAAGGCGTGAAATGGAAATGGCGTTGCGCTACATGGATCTGAAACCAGGGACTCCTTTTACCCAGATTGCCATCACTCATGCCTTTATCGGTTCTTGCACCAATGGTCGCATTGAAGATCTGCGCGCCGTGGCAAGGGTGCTAAAAGGCAAAAAAATTGCCAAGCATGTGCGGGGGATGATTGTTCCCGGTTCAACACAGGTCAGAGAGAGAGCCGAACAGGAAGGTTTAGCCAGGATCTTTATTGACGCCGGATTTGAATGGCGCCAGTCGGGGTGCTCAATGTGTCTGGCGATGAACGAAGATATCCTGGCTTTGGGAGACCGTTGTGCGTCCAGTACCAACCGCAACTTTGCCGGCCGCCAAGGGGCCGGGGCCAGAACACATTTGATGAGCCCGGCCATGGTCGCTGCAGCGGCCGTCACCGGCTTTCTAACAGATGTGCGTCAATTTATCGGGCAGCAGGGGTGATTATGCAACCATTTAACAGCGTCAGCGGGGTGATTGCTCCCATGATGACGGCGAATATAGACACTGACGTTATCATGCCAAAGCAGTTCCTCAAGGGGATTGACCGTCAGCGGCTTGATAAAGGCGTGTTTTACGATTTGCGCTTTCAGGCTGATGGCCAACCTGACGAGCGCTTTGTGCTCAACCAGCCAGGTTGGAAAAATGCCACGTTTCTGTTGGTTGGCCCTAATTTCGGTTGTGGTTCCAGCCGGGAGCATGCGGTCTGGGGGTTGAAACAGCTGGGGATTAGGGCGCTGATTGGCAGTAGCTTTGCCGGTATTTTTAACGACAATTGCCAAAGAAATGGTGTGCTGACGATTGAACTGGATGAGCCTTCCCTGCGTCAGCTCGATATGATTGCCGCCAACCCACAGCGAAATACCATTACGGTAAATTTGGAGCAACAGCTCATCATCAGCAACGATGGCAACTTCAAGTTCAGTGTTGATGAATTAAAAAAGAAAATGTTGCTAGAGGGCTTGGATGCTATTGATTATACGCTGCAATACCAGAATGAAATCCGAAGTTTCGAGGTTAACCATTTCGCCACCCATCCTTGGTTTGCATGCTGACTCGCTGTTGACCCGATGGCCTAGGGAAAACGATCTCTAGCGCGATGTTACCGCCAGGCGCTGTCACAAAAGTGTATACCCGTCATACTTCAAGTTGCTTGGGTGTTGGCTGCGCTCTGTCGCCCCAGTCACATAGTGGCCTATGCTCCTGGGGTCTCCAGTGCTTGCCGCCTACAAGCAACTCGAATTATTTTGGGTATAGAGAGCGAATACCCCGGCCGAATACACTGTTTTCGCCTGATTTGTTATGATTAATAACTCATATGAGAGACAGCATGACTAATAATATCATGACGGTAGGGAACTCACCTTTCATCGTGGGTTTTAAACTCAAAGACGTTACCTTAGCGAATGGCGTCAAATTACGCGTAGCGGTTGGAGGGCAAGGCACACCGCTGGTGTTATTGCATGGTCACCCGCAAAATCATGTGACCTGGCGGAAAATAGCCCCAACGCTGGCGCGTGAGTTTACCGTTATCACCCCCGATTTACGTGGCTATGGTGACAGTGATAAACCCCCGAGCGATCCCGAGCACCGTAGTTATTCTAAAAAGGTCATGGCAGAAGACATCATCCTGCTGATGGATGTCTTGGGCTATAAGGATTTTGCTTTTGTTGGCCACGATCGTGGCGGGCGAGTGGGCCATCGCTTGGCGCTGGACTATCCGGAGCGAGTGAATCGCTGCGTATTTATCGACATTGCACCAACGGCCACTATGTATGCATTAACCGACAAGCAGTTTGCCACCCGCTATTTTTGGTGGTTCTTCCTGATACAGCCAGCGCCGTTGCCTGAGAAGCTCATCGCCGCAGATCCAGCATTTTTTCTTCAGCGGCATATTGAGGGGCAAATTAAGATACCGGGCTCGACCGAGCCTGATATTTTTGCCGAGTATTTGAGATGCTATCGCGATCCTGAAATGTTACGGGCGATCTGTGAGGATTATCGTGCGGCCGCCACCATCGACCTGCAGGATGACGCACAAGACAGTGAAAAAAGGATCTTGTGCCCGCTCCAGCTGTTATGGGGTGCGCAAGGTACAGTAGGGCAACTGTATGATGTGATCAAAACCTGGGAGGATAAAGCCAATAATATCGAGGGAATGGCCTTGCCTTGTGGCCATGCACCGCACGAAGAGATACCTGAGAAGATGCTGGCCACCATGCTACCCTTTCTTAGACGATAATCGTAAGATGTGCAACTCAACCTGCGCGTGAGTGAGAAGATGAAAGTGCAAGAGAGTAGAAGCATTCAGTGGCCGTTGGTCGACGATCTGCATGTTTTCTTAACCATAGCCAGGAATGAAAATTTTTCCCGTGCGGCTTCAGAGTTAGGGTTATCCCCGTCTTATATCAGTAAGAGAATCAATATCCTGGAAAAACGGCTTAATACACGCCTGTTCTTCAGGAATAACCGGAGCATGCGGTTAACGCCAGAGGGTGAGAAAGCGCTTTCTGGTGCCATGAATGTTATCGGCAGTATGGATCAGTTTGTTTCCGAACTGGCCGCCTGGCGTGAGTCGATCGTAGGCGTAGTCAATATCAGCTGTTCCTTTGGTTTTGGTTTGTCTCATATTTCTCATGCTATTTCTGAGCTATCGGTCGCTTATCCCGATTTGCATATCAAGCTGACATTATCCGATCAAGAAGTTGATCTGGTTGAGCAAGATGTCGATATTGAAATTCGTATCGGTGATGACATTAAAGATTTTTACATAGCGAAACTATTATTTGAAAATCGTCGGGTACTCTGTGCTTCGCCAGATTATATTGAAAGTTTTGGCATGCCGGACAATATCAATGACCTGAAGAAACATAAATGTCTCTTTATTCAGGAACGCAATGCTTCATTCGGTCTATGGTCGCTAACCAATGGTAGTGATATTGCGCAGGTACACGTTGATAATCGGCTCTCTTCCAACAGCGGTGGCGTGGTGCTTAATTGGGCGTTAAAGGGCCATGGCATTATTTTGCGCTCTATGTGGGATGTGAAGAAGCATATAGATTCCGGTGAGTTGGTACATTTGCTTCCGCAGTGGTATCAAAATGCC
The DNA here is from genome assembly GCF_037199905.1 of Serratia sp. MMO-28. Lineage (NCBI taxonomy): Bacteria > Pseudomonadati > Pseudomonadota > Gammaproteobacteria > Enterobacterales > Yersiniaceae > Serratia > Serratia sp. MMO-28. Next base: position 59,681 of record NZ_JBBCVB010000008.1, on the reverse strand, counting down.
AATATCTGGGCTGTATATCCTACGCGGCCATCGGGGTCTGCAAGGTTGAAGGTCTGTATCGATTTTTTGGTTAACTATTTCAAGAACAACCCGCCACTATCTGCTTAGGCTGCCTGCCGGTTGTCACCTTCCCCCCCTCCTTTCAGAGAAAGGGAAGGCTGTAAAGGCTTACTTTTTCTTCTTCGGATCGCGCGGTGGGCGGCCAACGGTGGCCTGATACACCTTAAAGCGGCCATTCTGTGCCAGCACTTCGTGGCTGCCAAAGGTGGCATCCAGAATATCTGGATACGGCAGGAAGGCGTTGGCCACAATGCGCAACTGCCCACCGATCGGCAGATGTTTTACGGCACCACGGATCAGGGTTTCTGCGGCGGTCAGGCTGGTGGCCAAGCCGTCATGGAAGGGCGGGTTGGAGATGATCAGGTCAAAGCGGCCGGTAATGTCGGAATAGACGTTACTGACGATCACTTCACCTTCAATACCGTTAGCGGCCAGCGTGGCACGGCTGGATTCCACTGCGGCGGCGTTCACATCGCTCAGCGTCAGCTTCATTTTTGGCGACAGCTTGGACAGCACCGCTGCCATGACACCGGCACCGCAGCCCACGTCCAGCACTTTGCCTTTCATGTGTTTTTCCAGCGTCGACAGCAGCAGCGAACTGCCCACGTCCAGCCCATCACGGCTGAACACGCCCGGCAGGGTTTTCACTTCCAGATCGTGCAACTGATAGCTTTCCCACCAGTCCGCCAGATCAAACTCAGTCTGAACATCGATGCGGCCATGATACAAACCGCAACGACGGGCGCTGTCGATCTTGGCAAGCTGGGCATGGCCTTCCAGAGTTTGTTCTGCGCTGCGCACACCGCTGCGGTTTTCACCGACGACAAAAATTTCTGCACCGACCGGCAGCAAAGAGAGCAGATTGCACAGTTGGAATTGTGCTTCCTGTTTGCTCTTTGGCCAGTAATAAACCAGCGTGTCGCAAGCGGCAGCGAAGGCCGGGTCAACCGTCAGGCCGAATTGTGCATTTTCGCCCATCATCCGGTTCAGTAACTGCCAGTGATGGTATTGCTGGGTGTGGACACGCACGTCAGCGGCCTCGAATTGGGCCGGCAGGGTGTCCTGCAGATCGCCTGCGAACAGGACGCGGCGTGCAACAAACTCATCACTGTGGCGCAGCATGACTTCACTGGCGGGGGTTAATGCAGACATCAGTTTTTGGCTCCTCAAAATTAGGAGAGGGATTATAGAGCTTTGTGGCGAGATGTTCGACGGGTTTATCTACCCTAGGGGATATATGCAATAGCGTGGGCTGAGCGGGTTTGTTAGCATAGCGCGGCACATGGCAGGCATAGTGCGCAACACACGGGAACCGGTATGGCATCAAAACGCGATTGGCTGTTACAACAACTGGGGATTACGCAGTGGACATTGCGCCGCCCTGGCGCGTTGCAGGGCGAGATCGCGGTCAGTCTGCCTGCGGAGGTACGCTTGCTGGTGGTGGCACAGGTATTGCCCGATCCTCAAGATCCCTTGTTTTGTGACGTGCTGCGCAGCCTGGGGCTGCAACCGGCGCAAACCTACGCTCTGACGCCGGATCAGGTCGCCATGCTGCCAGAAGATACCGAATGTAACAGTTGGCGGTTGGGCATTGCGGAGCCGCTTGCGGTGGCCGGTGCGCAGCTATACAGCCCGGCGCTGGCCGAGCTTTCTCAAGATGCGGGTGCTAAACGCGCACTCTGGCAGCAGATTTGTCACCATGAACAACATTTCTTCCCTGACAACGGCCGATCTGGCCACCGCCTTCAAGATTGAACAAGCCAGCCATGCCTTTCCCTGGACGGAGGCAACGTTTGCCAGCAATCAAGGTGAGCGCTATCTCAACCTGAAGCTGGAAAACGCGGGGCAGATGGCGGGGTTTGCCATTACCCAGATCGTGCTGGATGAAGCCACGCTGTTTAACATCGCTATTCACCCAGATTGGCAGCGCCGGGGTTTTGGCCGTACGCTGTTAACTGCGCTGATCGCACAGCTTGAAGCGCGTGGCGTGGTCACGCTGTGGCTGGAAGTGCGTGCTTCCAACCGTGGGGCGATTGCGCTGTACGAAGATCTCGGGTTTAACGAAGTGACGGTGCGCCGCAACTATTATCCTGCCGCTAACGGCCGCGAAGATGCGATCGTGATGGCGCTGCCGCTGGGGTAGCGCTGCTTGCCTGGGGATAGATAATGCTCTTGCTGCTTTTATCTGCTTGCCGAAAAAACCATTGATTGTCACCGGTTGGCAAATCAGCGAAAATGGCCCACTGTTACCTTTTCATTACCGCTTTGCCTGGCACCGCTATTGACGCGTTTGCGATGATTGCAGGGCGGACCAACTGTAGAATCTGAAAAACATGTCTCCTAGTGAATTCGCTCGCGAAGTCTCGAAAAGAAGAACTTTCGCCATTATCTCGCACCCCGACGCCGGTAAAACCACCATTACCGAGAAGGTGCTGCTGTTCGGACAGGCTATCCAGACCGCCGGTACGGTAAAAGGCCGTGGCTCAAGCCAGCACGCCAAATCCGACTGGATGGAGATGGAGAAGCAGCGTGGTATCTCGATCACCACTTCGGTGATGCAGTTCCCGTACCGCGAATGTCTGGTCAACCTGCTGGATACCCCAGGGCACGAAGACTTCTCTGAAGATACCTATCGTACTCTGACCGCGGTGGACTGCTGCCTGATGGTGATCGACGCCGCAAAAGGCGTTGAAGATCGTACCCGCAAGCTGATGGAGGTCACCCGCCTGCGTGATACGCCGATCCTGACCTTTATGAACAAACTTGACCGTGACATCCGCGATCCGATGGAAGTGATGGATGAAGTAGAGCGCGAACTGAAAATCGCCTGCTCGCCGATCACCTGGCCGATTGGCTGCGGCAAGCTGTTCAAAGGGGTTTATCACCTCTATAAAGATGAAACCTATCTTTATCAGAGCGGTAAAGGCCATACCATTCAGGAAGTGCGCATCGTCAAAGGCTTGAACAACCCGGATCTCGACGCTGCCGTGGGTGAAGACTTGGCTGCGCAACTGCGCGAAGAGTTGGAACTGGTGCAAGGGGCTTCCCATGAGTTTGAGCTGGAAGCCTTCCTGGCCGGTGAGCTGACCCCGGTGTTCTTTGGTACCGCCTTGGGCAACTTTGGCGTGGATCATATGCTGGATGGGTTAGTGGCCTGGGCTCCTGCGCCGATGCCGCGTAAAACCAATACCCGTGAAGTGGTCGCAGCAGAAGATAAATTCACCGGTTTCGTGTTCAAGATCCAGGCGAATATGGATCCGAAACACCGCGATCGCGTGGCCTTTATGCGCGTAGTGTCCGGCAAATATGAGAAAGGCATGAAGCTGCGCCAGGTGCGTACCGGCAAAGACGTGGTGATCTCCGATGCGCTGACCTTTATGGCAGGCGATCGTTCTCATGTGGAAGAAGCCTACCCAGGCGATATTATCGGTTTGCATAACCACGGCACCATTCAGATTGGCGACAGCTTCACGCAGGGTGAAGACATGAAGTTCACCGGCATTCCGAACTTTGCCCCTGAGCTGTTCCGCCGCATCCGCCTGCGCGATCCGCTCAAGCAGAAACAGCTGCTGAAAGGGCTGGTGCAGCTGTCGGAAGAAGGGGCTGTGCAGGTATTCCGCCCTATCGCCAACAACGATCTGATCGTCGGTGCTGTCGGTGTGCTGCAGTTCGACGTGGTGGTCGCGCGTTTGAAATCCGAATACAACGTGGAAGCGCTGTATGAGTCGGTGAACGTTTCCACTGCCCGTTGGGTAGAGTGCAACGACGTGAAGAAGTTCGAAGAGTTCAAACGCAAGAACGAACTGAACCTGGCGCTGGATGGGGGCGATAATCTCTCTTACATCGCACCGACCATGGTGAACCTCAATCTGACGCAGGAACGTTATCCAGACGTTGTGTTCCGCAAAACCCGCGAACACTAATCTGCCGATGCGGCACCGCATTCTCGCGGTGCCCATTCTTCCCTCCGCGGCGTGCCTTCTGCACTTATCTTGCTAATTAATAATATTAATTTATCAATTTTACCTGCGTTGTTTGGCTAACGGCTCTATTGACATCCTGCTGCAACTTTCGCCTGATAGGCTATATTTATCAGGGTATCCGCTGTTTGATGAGTAAAAACAACTGCTATTCAATCACTTTTTAGAGGGTTATTTTGCATTGTTGCCGATTGGAGACAGCTGTACCTTAGCAATATCAATAAGATAGCGCCGGTGTTGTTGATTAAGCCCGTCACTGTCGTCGATAGGTGACGGTTTCGTGCTTAATCACGGCGCGGTGGTTTTTTTGTTGTTGATTTAACAGCGTTTTGTGGTGTTGGCATGGATATTGCTAGAGATTTATCGTGAACGTTTGATAGTAGAGTAATCGTAAAGTATTCACTCGAGTTCGCCGCGACAATGCGGCACAGGATCCGCAGTTGATGGGGATTCACAACAAGAAGGAAGAGATCGATGAAAAATACCAAGTTTACGCATTCTCTGATGGCTATCGTTTTGGGTTCTGTCCTGGTAAGTGGCAGTGCGTTGGCGCAAGAGTCGCTGCTTAACAAAGCCACCAGCGTGGCTGATAGCACGGGTGCCAAAATCGATAGCTCGATGAAAAAAGTCGACAGCTATATGGATGACAGCGCGACAACGGCGAAAGTAAAAAGCGCATTGGTTGAAGATAAAGCCATCAAAAGCACCGATATTTCGGTGGTTACGGAGAAAGGCGTGGTAACGCTCAGCGGTTTTGTCAGCAGCCAGGCGCAGGCGGAACGGGCCGTAGCGGCTGCCGGTAAGGTGGCAGGGGTGAAGTCGGTCAGCGACAAGCTGCACGTGAAAGATGAAGCCACACAGTCCGTGAAGGCCTATGTCGGTGATACCGCAACCACCAGTGAGCTGAAGGCCAAACTGCTGGCGGATGACATCGTACCTTCCCGTCATGTGAAAGTAGAGACCACCGACGGTGTGGTGCAGCTTTCCGGCACGGTGAAAACGCAGGCACAATCCGAGCGGGCAGAAAGCATTGCCAAAGCCATTGATGGCGTGAAAAGCGTCAAGAACGACCTGGCTGTTAAACCCTAAACCGAGTTCAACGTACTGAATCACCCAGGGGCGCGATGAATTGCGCCCCTGGGTAAGGGGAAGCTTATGTTTCGTTGGGGCATCATCTTTTTAATCATCGCACTGATCGCAGCCGCACTGGGCTTCAGCTCATTGGCCGGCACCGCCGCCTGGGCGGCTAAAATGGTGTTCGTAGTGGGGATCATTCTGTTTCTGGTCAGCCTGTTTGCCGGCCGTCGGCGCCCTTAACTTTTCGTGCAAAGTGTAACAAAGCTTAATTCCTTTTCTCGTCATCTGGAGAGTTCAGTCATGAATAGCGATATCATTCTCGGCCGCTGGAAACAGTGGAAAGGCCAGGTCTGGCAGGCATGGGCAGAGTTTTCCGGCAGTGACTGCGCTTGGTTAACCGGGAGCAATGACTGCCTCTCTGGCGTATTGCAAGAAGATTACGGAAGAGAGCAAGAAGAGTTATCCTCAGTAAAACAGCCACATTGAGGAGACAGGGTTGGGATACAGAATACCCATCACGCTCGGCAACATAGAACCGCTGGCGTATAAACCCTACCGGCCCGGTAAAATGGCGCTGGTGTGTGAGGGTGGCGGGCAGCGCGGCATCTTTACTGCCGGCGTGCTGGACGAACTGCAGCGCGCCCGCTTTAACCCTTTTGAGCTGATGATCGGCACTTCCGCTGGTGCGCAGAACCTTTCGGCCTTTATTTGCGGCCAGATGGGCTATGCGCGACGCGTGATTACCCGTTACACCACATCGGCTAATTTCTTCAACCCCCTGCGCTTTGTGCGCGGTGGGCATCTCATCGATCTCGACTGGCTGGTGGATATCACTGCACAGCAACTGCCGCTGGCGCTCGATGTCGCCGAGCAGCATCTTAGCAATGGCCGTGAACTGCTAATGTGCGCCTGCCGTAGCGATGATTTCGAGCCCACCTACCTGCGGGCTGAGCGTGACAACTGGTTGCCTGCGATCAAGGCATCAAGCGCTATTCCTGGCTTTTACCGTCAGGGCGTGGAACTGGACGGAGTCAGCTATCTGGATGGCGGTATCAGCGCAGCCATTCCGGTTGAAGAAGCCTATCGCCGGGGGGCTGATACCATTGTGGTGATCCGCACCGTGCCTTCACAAATGTATTACACGCCGCAGTGGCTGAAGCGCATGGAACACTGGTTGAGTGACAGTAGCCTACAGCAGATGGTGCGCATCATGCAGCAGCATGAACAGAGCTATCATCGCATCCAGCAGTTTATTGAGCAGCCGCCGGGCAAGCTGCGCATCTTCGAAATATTCCCCCCCAAACCGCTGGCGAGTAACGCGCTTGGCAGCCGTCTGCCCGCGCTGAACCAGGATTATCACCTTGGCCGCCGCTGTGGGCGCTATTTTCTGGCGACGGTCGGCCATTGGCTGCTGGAGCAGGAGCAAGCTGGGGGCAGCAAGGTGGAGCCCCTCGTTTCCCCCCGCTTGTTGCAGCCGGAAAGCGTGCGCATGCCTTCGCCGATCGCTACAGACGGTGGGCATCCGCACGGCCATGAAACTGCGCGGGCAACGGCAAAAATCGTTCTGCCGCATGCTCCTGCCGCTGGCGATGGAGACGCGCCGTGAATTACGTGTTTACCGATACCCACTGCCATTTTGACTTCCCGCCGTTTAGCGGTCATGAGAACGAAAGCCTGGCGTTGGCCGCACAGGCCGGCGTGCGGCGGATCATTGTGCCAGCGGTCACGGCGGATCGTTTCGCCCAGGTATTAAAGCTGGCGCACGAGCATGAACCGTTGTTTGCCGCCCTGGGGCTGCATCCGTTGTATATTGCGCAGCATCAGGATGAACACCTTGAGCTGTTGTCGGAGTGTCTCACCGCTCGCCCTGGCAAACTGGTGGCAGTAGGGGAGATTGGGCTGGATCTGTATATGGAGCAGCCCCAGTTTGATCGCCAGCAGGCGCTGCTCAAGCAACAGCTCGGATTGGCGAAGCGCCACGATCTGCCGGTGATCCTGCATTCCCGCCGTAGCCACGATCAACTGGCTGCCGCGTTGCGCCGGGCCGATGTGCCGCGCCGTGGCGTGGTGCACGGCTTTGCGGGCAGTCTGGCCCAGGCCCAGGCATTTATTCGGCTGGGTTATTATATCGGCGTAGGCGGCACCATCAGCTACGAACGGGCGCAGAAAACCCGTAGCGTGATGGCACAGTTGCCGTTGGTATCACTGTTGCTGGAGACCGACGCGCCGGATATGCCGCTGGCGGGCTACCAGGGGCAGCCTAACCGCCCTGAGCGGGCAGCCGAAGTTTTTCAGGCCCTGTGCCAGTTACGGCCTGAGCCACCTGATGAAATTGCCCACCACCTGCAGAAAAATGCCCTGTCTTTGTTCGCGCTAGAGCGATAAATGTGATTGGAATCATATAACAAAGTTTTGACTTGCATCTATTTGTATACATTTGTGACATAAAATGAGGCGAAATTCGTCTCGCTCAGTATAATTGCGCCCCGTTATTGACTCCTAAGCACCCTGCGGGTTCAACGCTCAGGGATGCATTACTTTTTCGCAACAGGGATATTCTCACATGCAACTCATCATGAGCCTGGTCGGTATGGTGGTACTGATCGCCATTGCTGTGCTGCTTTCCAGCAACCGACGCGCTATTAAACTGCGTACCGTGCTCGGGGCATTTATCATTCAAGTCGGTATCGGTGCGCTGGTGCTGTACGTACCTTTAGGCCGCCGCATTCTGGGTGGCATGTCTCAAGGGGTGGCTAACGTCATCGCTTATGGCAATGAGGGCATCTCTTTCATCTTTGGCGGCCTGGTTTCCGACAAAATGTTCGAGGTGTTTGGCGGTGGCGGCTTTGTGTTCGCGCTGCGCGTACTGCCGGTGATCGTGTTCTTCTCCTCGCTGATCGCGGTGCTCTACTATCTGGGCATCATGCAACTGGTGATTAAAGTACTCGGCGGCGGCCTGCAGAAACTGCTGGGCACCTCGCGCACCGAATCGCTGTCGGCGACGGCTAACATCTTCGTGGGCCAGACCGAAGCGCCTCTGGTGGTGCGGCCGTATATTGCCACCATGACGCAGTCTGAGCTGTTTGCGGTGATGTGTGGTGGTTTGGCATCGGTGGCCGGTTCGGTGCTGGCAGGTTATGCCCAGATGGGCGTGCCGCTGGAGTACCTGATCGCCGCCTCCTTTATGGCCGCGCCAGGTGGTTTGCTGTTCGCCAAGCTGATGGTGCCGGAAACTGAAAAATCGCACGACACCGATGACGCGATGAAGCTGATTGCCGCAGAAGATCGCCCGGCCAACGTGATTGATGCGGCGGCATCGGGTGCGGCATCGGGGATGCAGCTGGCGCTGAACGTGGGCGCGATGCTGCTGGCATTTATCGCCCTGATCGCCTTGCTGAACGGCATGTTGGGTGGTATCGGCGGCTGGTTTAACTTCCCGCAGTTGTCGTTGGAACTGATCCTGGGCTGGCTCTTCTCCCCGATCGCCTTCCTGATTGGCGTGCCGTGGAGCGAAGCGATGGTAGCCGGCTCGTTTATCGGCCAGAAGGTGATCGTCAACGAGTTCGTGGCCTATATGAACTTTGGTGCCTACCTGCGCCCGGATGATGTGGTTGCCGCCGAAGGCTTGCAGGTGTTGTCTCAGCACACCAAGGCGATTATCTCCTTTGCGCTGTGCGGCTTTGCCAACCTGTCTTCCGTGGCAATTCTGCTCGGTGGTTTGGGCAGCATGGCACCGAACCGTCGACATGACATTGCCCGCTTTGGTCTGAAAGCCGTGGTTGCCGGTACGCTCTCCAACCTGATGAGCGCCACCATCGCCGGGTTCTTTTTGGCGCTGTAAGCTAAACTACAAACAGCCCCCAGCATTTTTTGCTGGAGGCTGCCGCATGATTTCCTGATACGGGCATTCTGCAGAGTGCCCGCCATTGATTACCTGCCCGTTTAACGAGTTTGTGAACAAAGTCGCGTTATTTTGTGATTTAAATCACATATAATCCCAGTTTGTTGCAGTGCTATTTCATATTATGTGAATCGGAACACGTATCAGCCAAGGCGATCGTGTTCCAATATCGAAGGGCTATATGCGGTGAGAAGGATCTCAGTTGCCGCCGTGAGGACGTTGCTCACGGGCTATCTTCATGGAACCAAGTCCGCTCGCCAACACCAGAACACTTAGTTGGAGAGTTTTATGACCGAACTAACCGCAGCAGCGCAGCGCGCGCTGAACCTGATGGATCTCACCACGTTGAATGACGATGACACCGACGAGAAGGTGATCGCGCTGTGTCGTCAGGCCAACAGCCCGGCGGGCCATACCGCTGCCATCTGCATCTACCCGCGTTTTATCCCGATTGCGCGCAAAACGCTGCGTGAGCAAGGGACGCCGGACATCCGCATTGCTACCGTCACCAACTTCCCGCACGGCAATGATGACATCGATATCGCGCTGGCGGAAACCCGCGCGGCGATCGCCTACGGGGCCGACGAAGTGGACGTGGTGTTCCCTTACCGTGCCTTGATCGCCGGTAATGAGCAGGTGGGTTTTCAACTGGTGCAACAGTGCAAACAGGCCTGTGCCGCCGCCAACGTATTGCTGAAGGTGATCATCGAAACCGGTGAGCTCAAGCAGGCGGATCTGATCCGTAAAGCCTCCGCAATTGCCATCAACGCCGGGGCGGATTTTATCAAAACCTCCACCGGGAAAGTGCCGGTTAATGCCACGCTGGAAAGCGCCGAACTGATGATGACGGTGATCCGCGATCTGGGTGTCAGCAAAACCGTGGGCTTTAAGCCTGCCGGTGGCGTGCGCACGGCAGAAGAGGCACAACGCTATCTGCAATTGGCCGAACGTATCCTGGGGGAAGGCTGGGCCGACGCGCGCCATTTCCGCTTTGGTGCCTCGAGCCTGTTGGCCAGCCTGCTGACGACCTTGGGGCATAGCACCCAAACCGCCAGCAACGGTTACTGATGCTCTAGCGCCGCGTTGGCGCTGTGAAATTAAATAGCTCAAGCAGGGGGATGCCTTGTTCCTGGCGCAAGAAATAATCCGTAAAAAACGTGACGGCCAGCCGTTGAGCGAAGCAGAAATCCGCTTCTTCATCAATGGGGTGCGTGACAATGTGGTTTCCGAAGGGCAGATCGCCGCGCTGGCGATGACCATCTACTTCCACGATATGAACATGGCGGAGCGCGTGGCGCTCACCATGGCGATGCGCGATTCTGGCACGGTGCTTGATTGGAAAAGCCTGGCGCTGAACGGCCCGATTGTCGATAAGCACTCTACCGGCGGCGTGGGAGATGTCACCTCGCTGATGCTCGGCCCGATGGTGGCGGCCTGCGGTGGCTACGTGCCGATGATTTCCGGCCGGGGTTTAGGCCACACCGGCGGCACGCTGGATAAGCTGGAAGCCATTCCGGGCTTCACTATTTTCCCCGATGACAATGCGTTTCGTAAAATCATCAAAGACGTCGGCGTGGCGATTATCGGCCAGACCAGCTCGCTGGCCCCGGCGGATAAGCGTTTTTACGCCACGCGCGATATTACCGCCACCGTCGATTCCATCCCGCTGATCACTGCCTCTATTCTGGCGAAGAAGCTGGCGGAAGGGTTGGATGCGTTGGTGATGGATGTCAAAGTAGGGTCGGGGGCTTTTATGCCGACTCACCAGCTTTCGCAAGATCTGGCGCAGGCGATCGTCGGCGTAGCCAACGGGGCGGGGTGTAAAACCACCGCACTGCTCACCGATATGAATCAGGTGTTGGCTTCCAGCGCCGGTAACGCGCTGGAAGTGCGTGAAGCCGTGCGCTTCCTGACCGGTGAGTACCGCAACCCGCGCCTGCTGGAAGTGACCATGGCGCTGTGCGTGGAAATGCTGCTTTCCGGCGGCTTGGCAACCAACGACGCCGATGCCCGCGCCAAGCTGCAAGCGGTATTGGACAATGGCAAAGCGGCAGAGGTGTTTGGCCGCATGGTGGCTGCGCAACAGGGGCCGCTGGACTTTGTGGAGCGTTACGACCGCTACCTTCCAACGGCTACCTTGAGTAAACCGGTTTATGCTGATAAACCGGGCATCATCACCGCGATGGATACTCGCGCGCTGGGGATGGCGGTTGTCGCGTTGGGCGGTGGCCGCCGACGCGCGACCGACAGCATCGACTACAGCGTCGGCCTGGCAGAAATGGCGCGCTTGGGCGATGAAGTTGGCACGCAGCGCCCGCTGGCGGTGATCCACGCCAACGATGAAGAAAGCTGGCAACAGGCGGCAGACGCGGTACGCAGTGCGATCGTGATGGGCGATAAAGCCCCGGCAGCTACGCCGGTGGTGTATCAGCGCATCACGCAATAACCGCGATTATTAAAGCATCAGGAGCGGCAGATAACACCGCTCAGATGCTTAATATGACGCCCCTTCTCCCTTTGGGAGAGGGCCGGGGTGAAGGGCAATGACCACTGTGATATTCCCCTCCCTAAGGGAGAGGAAACGGGTTAGCCTTAACCTAACAGTATTAGGAGCGGTAGCGGCTTTTTCGCTGCTGCCCACAGCAGGAGAACAGAATGAAACGCACCTATATTATGGTACTGGACTCGTTCGGTATCGGCGCCAGCGCCGACGCTAAACGTTTTGGCGATGAAGGCTCCGATACCCTTGGCCATATCGCGGCAGCCTGTGCGCGTGGTGAAGCCAACGTAGGCCGCAGCGGCCCGCTGACGCTGCCGAACCTGAGCCGCCTGGGCTTGGGCAAAGCGGCGCAAGAGTCTACCGGCAACTTCCCGGTAGGATTGGACCCAAACGCTGAGATCATTGGCGCTTATGGCTATGCCAGCGAGCTTTCTTCCGGTAAAGACACGCCGTCCGGCCACTGGGAGATCGCCGGTGTCCCAGTGCTGTTCGACTGGGGCTATTTCAACGATGAGCACAACAGCTTCCCGCAGGAACTGCTGGACAAACTGGTGGCGCGCGCCAACCTGCCGGGCTATCTCGGCAACTGCCACTCTTCTGGCACGGTGATCCTCGATCAACTGGGTGAAGAGCACATGAAAACCGGCAAGCCGATTTTTTACACCTCGGCGGATTCGGTGTTCCAGATCGCCTGCCACGAAGAAACCTTTGGTCTGGATCGCCTGTACGAACTGTGTGAAATTGCCCGCGAAGAGCTGACCGAAGGCGGTTACAACATTGGCCGCGTGATTGCGCGTCCGTTCCTTGGCGACAAGCCGGGTAGCTTCCAACGCACCGGTAACCGTCACGATCTGGCGGTGGAGCCGCCTGCACCCACCGTGCTGAAGAAGCTGGTTGATGAAAAGGGCGGTGAAGTGGTGTCCATCGGCAAAATTGCCGATATCTATGCCAACGTCGGTATCACCCAGAAAGTGAAGGCCAATGGTATTGATGCGCTGTTCGATGCCACGCTGAGCGAAATGGAAAAAGCCGGTGATAACACCATCGTGTTCACCAACTTCGTTGATTTCGACTCCTCCTACGGCCACCGCCGCGACGTGGCCGGTTATGCTGCCGCGTTGGAACAGTTCGACCGCCGCTTGCCGGAACTGCTGGAGCGCGTTACGGGTGACGACATCATCATCTTTACCGCCGACCACGGCTGTGACCCGACCTGGGCGGGCACCGACCACACCCGTGAACACATCCCGGTGCTGGTGTATGGCCCTAAAGTGCAACCGGGTTCGCTGGGGCACCGTGAAACCTTCGCCGACATCGGCCAGACCGTCGCCAGCTATTTTGGCTTGTCGCCGATGGATTACGGTAAAACCCTATTTTAAGACTGTAGATTGCGTTGGCGTGAAGCCAGCGCCTTTTTTAATAAGAATTGAGGGAAGAGATTATGGCTACGCCACATATTAATGCTGAGATGGGTGATTTCGCTGACGTGGTGCTGATGCCGGGCGATCCGCTGCGGGCAAAATACATCGCTGAAACCTTCCTGGAAGGGGCGGTGGAAGTGAACAACGTGCGCGGCATGCTGGGCTTCACCGGCACCTACAAAGGCCGTAAAATCTCGGTGATGGGCCACGGCATGGGCATTCCGTCCTGTTCCATCTATGCGCGTGAGCTGATCGCGGAATTTGGCGTGAAGAAAATCATTCGCGTTGGCTCCTGCGGTGCGGTGCGTGACGATATCAAACTGCGTGACGTGGTGATCGGCATGGGCGCTTGCACCGATTCCAAAGTGAACCGCATGCGTTTTAAAGATCACGACTATGCTGCGATTGCCGATTTCGATATGGTGCGTAACGCCGTAGACGCTGCGGCGGCGCAGGGCATCCCGGCGCGCGTGGGCAATATTTTCTCAGCCGAGCTGTTCTACACGCCAGATCCAGATATGTTCCAGGTGATGAAGAAGTACGGCATTCTGGGTGTGGAAATGGAAGCGGCGGGGATTTACGGCGTGGCCGCAGAACTGTACGAAGAGTTCGGCTGTAAAGCGCTGACCATCTGCACCGTTTCCGACCATATCCTGCGTCACGAAGCTACCACCGCCGCAGAGCGCCAGACCACCTTTAACGAAATGATCGTTATCGCGCTGGAATCTGTGCTGCTGGGCGATAAAGCGTAAATACCTCGTGGGCGCAGGACGCTGCGCCCCTTCACTAATCTATTCATCTCTCCGCAAGCCTATCTTACTAATCCTTTACCTTTCCGCTAATTAGCGCTATTACTTTATTCACCAATCTATTCACTATGCTATTCAACGATGAGCAGTGTCGAACAAATCTTGCGTCATGGCCCGGCCACGGCCCAGGAGCTTACCGGTGCACTGGGCATCAGCCAGCCAACGCTATCGCGCCGGATCCGCGCTTTGGCGGGGGCGGTGCTGGCCATTGGTAAAGGCCGGGCGACGCGCTATGCGTTAAGGCGTGATGTCAGCGGTGAGTCACACTTCCCGCTGTACCGCATCGATGAATTGGGTAAGGCACATGGGTTTGCCACGCTCTATCCCCTGTATCCAGCTGACAGTTGCGCAGTGCACCATGAGCAAAGCGGAGAATGGCAGCTTTACGATGGTTTGCCTTGGTATCTGAACGATCTGCGCCCAAGAGGTTTTCTTGGTCGCGCCTGGGGGAAAGCCGCTGCCCGGCAACTCCGGCTGCCGGAAGATGTCCTGCGATGGAATGAAGAACAGCGCCTGCTGGTGCTTGCTCACTATGGTGAAGATATGAGTGGCGATCTGTTACCAGGGGCGGGCAGCTATCAACGCTGGCTGACGCGTGAGCCTGAACATCCGGTGCCGTTAGCGGACAAAGCCGCGCATTACGCGGCCCTTTCTGCCCGTGCGTTAGCGGGAGAGCTGGTTGGTTCTTCCGCCGGTGGTGAGCAACCCAAGTTTACTGTTTATGCCGAACTGGTTGGCGCGCGCTATGGCCATGTTTTGGTGAAGTTCAGCGCCGCCCCGGAGAATATTATTGCCCAGCGCTGGAGTGATTTGCTGATCGCCGAGTCATTAGCGTTGCAGGTGGTCACGGAGGCCGGGTTGCCTGCTGCTCCTGCGAAGGTGCTGTTTGGTGACGATCGGCAGTGTTTTTTGGAGCTTGAACGCTTCGATCGCGTTGGTGAGTATGGCCGCGTCGCCATGGTTTCGCTGGAGGCTCTGGATGCCGAATTCAGCGGCAGCGGTAGTGCTAACTGGGTCAAGGCGGCGGAAAGGCTATTACAGCGGGGAGTGATCGAACGCCATACTTATCAGAGAATCGCGCTGTATTGGGCATTTGGCCGGCTGATCGCCAACAGCGATATGCACCAGGGGAATCTGTCGTTTCTGCGCCCGCAGCAGCAACCTGTAGCGTTGGCCCCGTTGTATGACATGCTGCCGATGGCGTTTGCGCCCGCCAATAGCGGCAACATGCGGCAGGACGCGCTGGAGATCGGCCTGAGCAACGAAGTCAGCGGAGCCATTTGGCGGCGGGCAGAACTGATGGCGCTGGAATTCTGGCAGCGCACCGCGCTACATCCGCAGATCGGCAAACCGTTCCGCGCCATTGCGGTAAAAATGCATAAACAGCTCCAAGCGCTGAATGAGCGCATTCAGCGCTTGGCTTAGCTCAGTCTTTTTTCTCTTCTGTCTCTGCCTTGTCGTCATCGCTTTCTGCCAGCGGCGTATTAGCCGTCAACAGGTATGGCGACTGCTGCCAGCGGCTGCGGCGGCCTTGCAGCAGCGTGCGCGCCAGAATAATGCCGATGGCCAGCGCCAGCAGGATCATCAGGCGCAGCAGGTTGGTGGTGTTATCCACCTGTTTGGTTTCGGTGCCCAGCACGTGGGTATCGAGCGTGACGCGGATAAAGCCGATCGGGCCATCTTTACCCTGAATCGACTCAACAAGCTGGTGGTTGAAATAGCTGCCCGCGCGTTTGCCATCAAGCGCCAGACGATCGCGCACGCTGATCTGCTCACCGGCATGGGCCACCACAGTGCCATCCAGCTTATAGATGCTGGCATCGAGGATGCGGCTGTGGTCGGTGAGCTGTTGCAGGATGTGGTCAACACGCTGGTTGTCTATATCGCCGTCATCATCCATGAGCGGAGCCAGGCTGAAAGCCACCTGTTTGGTCAGCGTTTGTGCCAGTTCTTCTACCTGTTCCGATCGCGCCATTTGGTGGCTCAGGCTAAAATAGGAGGCGCCTTGCATTAACATCACCAGCAAAGCCAGACAAATCAGGATAATAGCGGTGCGATGCAGGCGGAATTTCAGTTTAGCTTTAGCCATACGGCTTCCTTGGTCTTTTGGACGCTTTATGTTGCCAGAACCAAGGGCGATAGGATAGCTTTACCCGTCGTCTTTCAAGCTGCAGTTTATTCAGGAGTCAATGATGTCGAATAGTCTGACCTATTGCGATCTCCCTGCGGAGATCTCTCAATGGCCGGGGCTTCCCCTTTCACTGAGCGGTGATGAAGTTATGCCGTTGGATTATCGGGCGGGCCATACCGGTTGGCTATTATATGGCAGAAAACTGGATAAAGAGCGCATTACCCAGTTCCAGCGCAAGCTGGGCGCGGCGATGGTGATCGTCACCGCCTGGAATGTGGAGGATTATCAGGTGGTGCGCCTGGCGGGCACGCTGACGGCGCGCGCCAAACTGCTGGCGGCCGAGAACGGGCTCGACGTGGCGCCGCTCGGCAAGATCCCGCATTTGCGTACCCCGGGCCTGCTGGTGATGGATATGGATTCTACCGCGATCCAGATCGAGTGCATTGACGAGATCGCCAAGCTGGCCGGGGTGGGCGAGCAGGTGGCGGAAGTCACCGAACGCGCGATGCGCGGTGAGCTTGATTTCACTGCCAGCCTGCGCCAGCGCGTTGGCACGCTGAAAGGGGCCGATGCCAAGATTCTGCAGCAGGTGCGCGATGAACTCCCCCTGATGCCAGGGCTGACCAGCCTGGTGCATAAACTGCAGGCGCTGGACTGGCATGTGGCGATCGCTTCTGGCGGGTTTACCTATTACGCTGAATATCTGCGCGACAAGCTGAAACTGGTGGCGATCGCCGCCAACGAACTGGAAATCCGCAACGGTAAATTGACGGGCGAAGTGCTGGGGCCGGTGGTGGATGCGCAACATAAAGCCGACACGCTGGTGAAACTGGCGGAAAAGCTGGGTATTCCGTTGCAGCAAACCGTGGCGATCGGCGACGGCGCCAACGATCTGAAAATGATGCAGGTGGCCGGGCTGGGCATTGCCTATCATGCGAAGCCCAAGGTGTATGAAAAGGCGCAGGTGTCGATTCGCCATGCCGATCTGCTGGGGGTGCTCTGTGTGCTCACCGGCAGCTTGAAACATGAGGTGAGGTAACCGTGGCTAAAGCAGCAAAACGGGCGTTTGTCTGTAATGAATGTGGTGCCGATTATCCGCGCTGGCAGGGGCAGTGCAGCGCTTGCAATGCCTGGAACACCATTACGGAAGTGCGCCTGGCTGCGGTGTCTTCATCTTCTGCCCGCACCGAACGCTTCAGCGGTTATGCGGGTGATGCGGGCGTCAGCCGGGTGCAGAAGCTATCGGACATCAGCCTGGAAGAGTTGCCGCGTTTCTCTACCGGCTTCCTCGAATTTGACCGCGTACTGGGCGGTGGGGTGGTGCCAGGCAGCGCTATTCTGATCGGCGGTAACCCCGGCGCGGGGAAAAGTACCCTGCTGCTGCAAGTGCTGTGCAAGCTTTCCGAACAGATGAAAACCCTGTACGTCACCGGCGAAGAGTCGTTGCAGCAGGTGGCGATGCGCGCTCACCGTTTGGGGCTGCCAACCGGTGGCCTGAATATGCTGTCGGAAACCAGCATCGAACAGATCTGCCTGATCGCCGAGCAGGAGCAGCCGAGGCTGATGGTGATCGACTCGATCCAGGTGATGCATATGGCGGATATCCAGTCTTCGCCGGGCAGCGTGGCGCAGGTGCGTGAAACCGCCGCTTACCTGACGCGCTTTGCCAAAACCCGCGGCGTAGCGATTGTGATGGTCGGCCATGTGACTAAAGACGGTTCGCTGGCCGGGCCGAAAGTGCTGGAGCACTGTATCGACTGTTCCGTGCTGCTCGACGGCGATGCCGACTCCCGGTTCCGTACCTTGCGCAGCCACAAGAACCGCTTCGGTGCGGTGAATGAGCTGGGCGTATTTGCCATGACCGAGCAGGGCCTGCGTGAGGTCAGCAACCCTTCCGCCATCTTCCTCAGCCGTGGCGATGAAGTCACCTCCGGCAGTTCGGTGATGGTGGTATGGGAAGGCACGCGCCCGCTGCTGGTAGAGATTCAGGCGCTGGTGGATCACTCGATGATGGCCAACCCGCGCCGCGTAGCGGTGGGGTTGGAGCAGAACCGCTTGGCGATCCTGCTGGCAGTGCTGCACCGCCACGGCGGTTTGCAGATGTCGGATCAGGACGTATTCGTCAACGTGGTGGGCGGGGTGAAGGTCAGCGAAACCAGCGCCGATCTGGCGCTGCTGCTGGCGCTGGTGTCCAGTTTCCGCGATCGCCCGCTGCCTGACGACCTGGTGGTGTTTGGCGAAGTCGGGCTGGCGGGGGAGATCCGCCCGGTGCCAAGCGGCCAGGAGCGTATCTCCGAGGCGGCAAAACACGGCTTCAAGCGCGCCATCGTGCCGCATGCCAACGTGCCGAAGAAGCCGCCGGCCAATATGCAGGTGTTTGGCGTGAAGAAGCTGGCGGATGCCTTGAGCATTCTGGATGAGCTTTAAGTGAGCCGTAATATTGCCTTGTTTAGTCTATTATACCCGTTAGCTTTTATGCCGCAGCCAACAACGCTGCGGCTTGAAAGATGAAGGATATATAAACTTGGAGGGGTTATGCGGCAGTTCGATTACCTGAAAGCGGCGATTAAGCAAAAGGGTTGTACATTACAACAGGTGGCCGATGCCAGCAGCATGACCAAAGGCTATCTCAGCCAACTGTTGAACGATAAAATCAAGAGCCCCAGTGCGCAGAAGCTGGAAGCCGTACACCGTTTTCTCGGGCTGGAATTCCCGCGCCGCGAGAAAAAAGTCGGCGTGGTGTTTGGTAAATTTTACCCGCTGCACACCGGCCATATTTACCTGATCCAACGTGCCTGTAGCCAAGTGGACGAGCTGCACGTGATTCTGTGTCATGACGAGCCGCGCGATCGCGAACTGTTCGAGAACAGCTCGATGTCACAGCAACCGACGGTCAGCGATCGCCTGCGCTGGCTGCTGCAAACCTTCAAATACCAGAAAAACATCCATATCCACTCCTTCGACGAGAAAGGCATCGAACCTTACCCGCACGGTTGGGATGTCTGGAGCAACGGTATGAAGAATTTCATGGAGCAGAAGGGCATCGTGCCGAGCTTTATCTATTCCAGCGAAGAGCAGGATGCGCCGCGCTACCGTGAGCATCTGGATATCGAAACCATTCTGGTGGATCCCGAACGCTCCTTTATGAACATCAGCGGCCGCCAGATCCGCCAGGATCCGTTCCGTTACTGGGACTATATCCCGACCGAAGTGAAGCCGTTCTTCGTGCGTACCGTGGCCATTTTGGGCGGTGAATCCAGCGGCAAATCCACGCTGGTGAACAAGCTGGCGAATATCTTCAACACCACCAGTGCCTGGGAATATGGCCGTGATTACGTGTTCTCCCACTTGGGCGGTGACGAGATGGCGCTGCAGTACTCGGACTACGACAAGATTGCGCTCGGGCAGGCACAGTACGTGGATTTTGCGGTGAAATATGCCAACAAAGTGGCGTTTATCGACACCGATTTTGTCACCACTCAGGCGTTCTGCAAGAAATACGAAGGTCGAGAGCACCCGTTTGTGCAGGCGTTGATCGATGAGTATCGTTTCGACCTGGTGATCCTGCTGGAGAACAATACACCGTGGGTGGCTGATGGTTTGCGCAGCCTGGGTAACCCGGTCGATCGCAAAGCGTTTCAGCACTTGCTGGAAGAGATGCTGCGTGCCAATAACATCGAATACGTGCACGTTGAATCCAGCGATTATGAAGAGCGTTTCCTGCGCTGCGTTGAGCTGGTCAAGCAATTGCTGGCGGCAGATGCCAGCCGGTTGGTAGGGGTTTCCCCTCTACCGCGCTGAAGGATGAGGGCGCAGCAGACTGCGCCCTGACGTTATCAGTAAACAATCACTAACTTACCCTGCATATGGCCTTCCAGCAGCTTGGCGTGTGCGGCGGCCAGCGTTTCCACCGTCAGGCCATGCAGCGTTTCGCTCAGCGTGGTCTTCAGTTGCCCGGCATCCAGCAACTGCGCCATTTGCTTGAGGATCTCCCCTTGCTCGGCAATATCCGGCGTGGTGAACATGCTGCGGGTGAACATGAATTCCCAATGCAGCGCAGCGCTTTTCAGCTTCAGCGCGTTCTGATCCAGCGGCTGGGTGTTTTCCACGATGGTGCAGATATCGCCCAGCGGGGCGATCAGCTCGCTGATGGCAGGCCAGTGGCCGTCGGTATCATTCAGGCACAGGATATAATCGACGTGCTTAATGCCTTCTTTGGCCAGATTGGCTTGCAGATCGCGGTAATCCACCACCAGTTCGGCACCGCGCTCGCGGCACCAGGCGGCAGATTCGGGGCGTGAAGCGGTGGCAATCACTTTCACCTTGCTGCGTTGCGCTGCCAGCGGGATCGCCAGGGAACCCACGCCACCGGCTCCGCCGATGATCAGCAGGGTTTTACCCGCTGCGGCATCCTGGATCTTCAGATGTTCAAACAGCGCTTCCCAGGCGGTGAGCGCGGTCAGCGGCATGGCGGCGGCCTCGGCCCAGTTCAGCGTGCGCGGTTTATGCGCGGTAATGCGTGAGTCGATCAGTTGCTGGGTGCTGTTGCTGCCTGGGCGGGTGATATCCCCGGCGTACCACACTTCGTCACCCGGTTTGAAACCCGTCACGCTGCTGCCGACCGCCAGCACCACGCCGCTGGCATCCCAGCCAAGAATACGTGGCTGCTGCAGGCCATTCTTCTGTAAGTTGGCATGAACCTTGGTATCCACCGGGTTGACGGAAACGGCTTTCACCTCCACCAGCAGATCGTACTGGCCCGGCGTGGGTTGCTCTGGGGCGATCTCAATAAAGCGGGTAGGGTTTTGCGGATCGACGGCAATGGCTTTGATTGACATGGCGCTGCTCCTTTGAATATACCCTTCATACTTCAAGTTGCATGTGCGTTGGCTTTCCTCGCTCACCCCAGGAACGATCTTGAGTAAGCTCCTGGGGATTATGAGCCTCAAAGAGGCTCACCCTGCGGGCCAGCGCAAGCGCTGTTCAAATCGGTCAAAGACCGATTTGTCACTGCGTCGCCGCCTTCCTGCAACTCGAATTATTTTGGGTATAGGTATTTACTCTAAGGGATAAGAAAAAGCCCGCAGAATGCGGGCTGAATCGGATTACTTGGTGACTCTTTTGTACTTGATGCGGCGTGGTTCCAACGCTTCGGCACCCAAAGTGCGCTTTTTGTACTCTTCGTATTCGGTAAAGTTACCTTCGAAGAATTCAATTTTGCCTTCATCCTGATAATCCAGAATATGGGTGGCAATACGGTCAAGGAACCAACGGTCGTGCGAGATCACCATCGCGCAGCCTGGGAATTCCAACAGGGCGTTTTCCAGCGCGCGCAGGGTTTCGATATCCAGGTCGTTGGTCGGTTCATCGAGCAGCAGCACGTTGCCGCCAACCTGCAGCAGCTTGGCCAGATGCAGACGCCCGCGTTCACCACCGGACAGCTCACCCACGCGTTTACCTTGATCGACGCCCTTAAAGTTAAAGCGGCCGACGTAGGCGCGGCTTGGCATTTCGGTGTTGCCGATGCGCATGATGTCCTGACCGCCGGAGACTTCTTCCCACACGGTTTTAGCGTTATCCATGCTGTCGCGGAACTGATCGACCGAGGCCAGCTTGACGGTATCACCCAGCGTGATGCTGCCGGAATCAGGCTGTTCCTGACCGGACATCATGCGGAACAGCGTCGATTTACCGGCACCGTTCGGGCCGATAATGCCGACGATCGCGCCTTTAGGTACCGAGAAGGAGAGATCGTCGATCAACACGCGATCGCCATAAGATTTGCGCAGATTGCTGACTTCCACCACTTTATCGCCCAGGCGTGCACCCGGTGGGATAAACAGCTCGTTGGTTTCGTTACGTTTCTGGTATTCGGTGCTGTTCAGCTCTTCAAAGCGTGCCAGGCGGGCTTTACCCTTGGATTGACGCCCTTTGGTGCCCTGACGCACCCACTCCAGCTCTTTCTCGATCGACTTACGGCGAGCGGCTTCGGAAGAGGCTTCCTGCGCTAAGCGAGCGTCTTTCTGCTCCAGCCAGGAAGAGTAGTTGCCTTCCCACGGAATGCCCTCGCCACGGTCCAGCTCGAGGATCCAACCCGCAACGTTATCCAGGAAGTAACGGTCGTGGGTGATCGCCACTACGGTGCCTTCGAAGTCGTGCAGGAAGCGCTCCAGCCAGGCCACGGATTCTGCATCCAGGTGGTTGGTCGGTTCGTCCAGCAGCAGCATGTCCGGCTTTTCCAGCAGCAGGCGGCACAGCGCAACGCGGCGGCGCTCACCACCGGAAAGGTTGGCGATTTTGGCGTCCCACTCCGGCAGGCGCAGCGCATCGGCGGCGCGCTCAAGCTGGGCGTTGAGGTTGTGGCCATCGTGCGCCTGAATGATCTCTTCCAGGCGGCCTTGCTCTGCGGCCAGCTTGTCGAAATCAGCCCCTTCTTCAGCGTACAGTGCGTACACTTCGTCAAGGCGTTTCAGGGCACCCACCACTTCTGCCAACGCTTCTTCTACCGACTCGCGTACGGTGTGTTCCAGGTTGAGCTGCGGTTCCTGTGGCAGGTAGCCAATCTTGATACCCGGTTGTGGGCGAGCTTCCCCTTCGATATCGGTATCGATGCCGGCCATAATGCGCAGCAGGGTGGATTTACCGGCGCCGTTCAGGCCCAGTACGCCAATTTTGGCCCCAGGGAAGAAACTCAGGGAGATGTTTTTCAGAATATGACGCTTCGGCGGAACCACTTTGCCGACGCGATGCATGGTATAGACGTATTGAGCCACGTTGCTCCGAGCCTCTCTATCAGTTTTTATAGGATGTCTGGCGGCACGAGTGTAGCCCGTTTCAGCAACAGATCCCAGACCTCCCACGACGATCGCTGAGTATACCCGTTAATGTGCGCGGAAGGGGAATTTGCCGCCGATAAAGAAAAACGCCCGGCAGGGAAGCCGGGCGCTGGATAAAAATTGGCGCACAGCTTACGCCGTTTTTTTGCGGTTTGCCTTGATGCGCACGATAACCCACTTCTCGGCTTCCACAATCAGGAACAGCGCGACCGCAATCAGCAGCGTGATGCCCCAGTAGAACAGCGGCAGCGGTTCGGTGCCGAACAGCGAGTTCATGAATGGCAGGTAAATGATGGCCATCTGTAACAGCAGCAGCACGCCGCTCACCAGCCACAGGCCTTTGTTCATAAACACCTGACGATTCAGCGGGAAGCGATCGGCCGTGCGGCAGTTGAACATATAAACCCACTGCGCGGTGACCAGGGTTTGCAGCAGCACGGTACGAATAAATTCGCTGCTGTAACCGCGCGGTGCCATCCAGGCTTCCAGAATGAAGGCGCTGATGGCGATCAGAATGCCAACAAAGCCGATGCGCCAGATGGCGTGCAGATCCAGCACGTGGCTGCCCGGTACGCGCGGCTTACGGTGCATCAACCCTTTCTCCGCAGGCTCATACGCCAGGCCGAACGACAGGGTGGTTGACGTAGCCATGTTCATCCACAGGATCTGGATCGGGGTTAACGGCAGTATCGCCCCTGCCAGAATGGCGATGATGATCAACAGGCCCTGCGCCAGGTTGGTGGGGAGCACGAACAGGATGGTTTTCTTCAGGTTGTCATATACCCGGCGGCCTTCTTTCACCGCGCTGGCGATGGTGGCAAAGTTATCGTCGGTCAATACCATATCTGCGGCTTCTTTAGTGACCTCGGTGCCTTTGATCCCCATGGCGATACCGACATCGGCCTGTTTCAGCGCTGGCGCATCGTTAACGCCATCGCCGGTCATGCCGACCACTTCCCCCTTGTTCTGCAAGGCTTTTACCAGACGCAGCTTATGTTCCGGGCTGGTGCGGGCAAAGATATCGTAATGCACGGCGGCTTCTGCCAGCGCTTTATCATCCATATGTTCCAGCTGGTTGCCGGTGATGGAGTCCTGGCTGTTACCGATACCGAGCATGGCGCCGATGGCCATAGCGGTTGTCTGGTGATCGCCGGTGATCATCTTCACGCGGATACCGGCCTGCTGGCATTCGGCGATGGCGGCGATCGCTTCAGGGCGTGGTGGATCCATCACCCCGGCGATGCCGATAAACACCATCTGCTGGCGGATATCGTCATGATCCAGCTCGACTTCTTCGTCAGGTGTGGTTTTGCTGGCGGCAGCCACCATGCGCAAGCCTTGTTCGGCAAAGCGCGACATCTCTTTTTCCCAGTAGTCGCGGCGGAACGGTTTGATGCCGGACTCGGTCAATTCCAATTCGCACAGCGAGAACAGCACGTCAGGGGCGCCGGTGAGAAACACCTGATTTTTGCCTGCTACCTGGCTGCGTACTGCCATGTATTTGTAGCTGGAGTCGAACGGGATCTTCGCCAACTGACGGGTTTCGCCGATCGCCAGTTCGGCTTTCATTGCCAACACTTTCAGCGCACCTTCCGTCGGGCTGCCGGTGATGATCCAGCGGCCGCTGTCATCCTGCTTCACCTGGCTGTCGTTACACAGGGTGATGGCGGTAATGAACTGCGCCAGCGTGGGGATGTCCTGCACCCGCGCCTGTTTGTTGCTATCGGCGAAGAAAATACCGCCGGTGGGTTGATAACTTTCACCTTCTACGCGGAAGGCATGATCGGCCATGATGACGTTTTTCGCCGTCATTTCGTTCATGGTCAGGGTGCCGGTTTTATCCGAGCAGATCACCGTCATCGAACCGAGGGTTTCTACCGTTGGCAGTTTGCGGATGATCGCGCGGTTGCGCGCCATCGCCTGCACGCCCAGCGACAGGATGATCGAGATGATAGCGGGCAGCCCCTCAGGCACCGAGGCCACCGCCAGGCTGATCAAGGCCAACAGTAATTCACCGATCGGCATATCGCGCAGCGTCAAGGCAAACAGGCCCAACAGCACCATCATCACCAGGATCAGGATAAAGATCCCTTTGCCCAGACGGTCCATCTGTTGCAGCAGCGGTGTGCGCTGGGTTTCAACGGTAGAGATCATCTCGCTGATGTGGCCGAGCTCGGTATGACCACCGGTGGCGATCACCACGCCTTTGGCATTCCCGGCGCTGATGGTGGTGCCAGAGAACAGCAGGTTGGTGCGATCGCCAATCATCGCTTCTTCAGCAATGGCATCGGTTTGCTTGGAGACAACGGTCGATTCGCCGGTCAGGATCGCCTCTTCAACCTGCAGGTTGTGCGATTCCAACATCCGCAGATCGGCAGGGATTTTATCGCCAGGGCGCAGCAACACGATATCGCCGGGCACCAGGTCTTCGGCATTCACCGTATGGTTAATCCCGTCACGTACTACGATCGCCTGGCTGGAAAGCATATTCCGAATGCCTTTCAGCGATTTCTCTGCGCTGTTTTCCTGGATAAAGCCGATCAGCGCGTTGATGACGGCCACGCCAAGGATCACTACGGTATCGATCCAGTGACCCATCACCGCCTTAAGAAAGGCCGCGGCCAGCAGGATATAGATTAGCACATCTTTGAAATGGGCAATAAAGCGCATGATGGCGCTTTTCCCGGCCTTTTCAGGCAGCGCATTCGGGCCGAATTTTGCCAGGCGTGCGGCGGCTTCTTGTTCACTCAAGCCTTCGGGCTGGCTGTCTAAATGCTGCAGAGTTTCTTTGATATCATACTGATACCAGGCTTTCTCCGGCGTAATGGGAGCATGAGGCTCATGGGGGGTATGTGTTGGCATTTAACGCCTCTCCTAAAAGTAAATTGAATCTGTATTCCCACTGGTGTCGGCGGCCCTTTTGCCGGGTTGATGTCCATGGTTTTGCTGTCATACAGGCGTGAATGTGAGTAATTTTCAATAACCCTGTGGGTAAGTCATTGGCCGCATGATAGTAAGTAATCGCTAGCTTAGGATTTTGATCTGGAATAATAAAATAAAATTAATAACCATTGTTTCATTATGCATGTGAATGTTTCTGTTTTTACGTCTGTTTGCTGTCATTTTGTGTAGAGGAAAACAAGGTGCCAGCAAAGAAAACTATAGAACATCCCGGATATTGTGTGATGAAAAAAGTGTAGATAATCATGTGAGTTATCAAGACCTCAATTCGAAACCAGGTTGCCGTACAATGAAATACACTGTGACAGTAAACTTCTTATAATCTAATGAATGGATATACGTTTCTGCTGTCTATGATAAGTATCAAGTGCTGCTGAACGTGGTGCATAGGCTTCTTGGCAAGACAACCCAGTGAGGAAAGAGTAAGTATGGACAAATGGCGGCTTCTGGCAGTAGGCCTGTGCCTCACAGCATTTTCTGGTGCAGCATTGGCAGATTCTTTGGATGCCCAGCGTCAGCGTTACCTGCAAATCAAGCAGGCTTGGGACAGCAATCAGCAGGACGTAATGCAGCAACTGCTGCCGACGCTGCAGGATTATCCGCTGTACCCGTATCTGGAATACCGCCAGTTAACGCAGGATCTCAGCACCGTCAGCGTGGCGCAGATAAGCCAATTTCTCCAGAAGAACCCAACGCTGCCGCCAGCCCAATCGCTCTCCTCCCGTTTTGTCAATGAACTGGCACGCCGTGAAGACTGGCGCACGTTGCTGGCGTTCAGCCCGCAGGCCCCTAAGCCCGTTGCCGCGCGTTGTAATTACTATTACGCCAAATGGGCGACCGGCGATCAGCAGGCCGCCTGGAGCGGGGCAGACGAGGTCTGGCTGAGCGGCAAAACCCTGCCGGGTTCCTGCGACAAGCTGTTTGCTGTGTGGCAGGCGGCTGGCAAGCAGACGCCGCTGAACACGCTGGCGCGCATGAAACTGGCGTTGGCCGAGGGTAACAGCAGCCTGGTGAACTACCTGTATCGCCAGTTGCCTGCCAGCTATCAGACCATGGGTGATGCCTTGGTACGCCTGCAAAACGACCCGGCCACTGTAGAGTCGTTTGCCCGCAGCGTTGGCCCGACCGATTTTACCCGTTCTGCTACCAGCATCGTTTTCGCCCGTTTGGCGCGCCAGGATGCGGAACGTGCCCGTGCGATGATCCCGACCCTTGCCCGTCTGCAGAAAATGAGCGACAGCGAGAAGCTGGAACTGGAAGAGGCGGTGGCCTGGCGGTTGATGGGTAGCGATGCCACTTTTGAGCAGACTCAATGGCGCGATCGGGTGATCTTGCGCAGTCAGTCCCCTGCGTTGCTGGAACGCCGGGTGCGTATGGCGCTGGGGGCTGGCGATCGTGCAGGGTTGAAAACCTGGTTGGCGCGTTTGCCGGAAGAATCCCGCAATAAAGACGAATGGCGTTACTGGCGCGCCAGTGAATTGATCGATGAAGGTAAACGCAGCGAAGGGGAGCAGATACTGCGTAGCCTGATGAATGAACGCGGTTTTTATCCGATGGTGGCGGCCCAAAAGCTGAATGTACCCTATCCGATAAAGGTGCTCGCTGCCACCAAGCCCAGCGCTGCGCTGGTGAATGGCCCGGAAATTGCCCGCGTGCGTGAGCTGATGTACTGGAATATGGACAACCTGGCGCGCAGCGAATGGAGTTCGTTTGTGGCCAGCCGCAGCCAGCCGGAGCAGGAAGCCTTGGCTCGTTATGCTTTCGATCAGAAATGGGCCGATCTGAGCGTGCAGGCAACCATCGTCGCCAAGCTGTGGGATCATCTGGAGGAGCGCTTCCCGATGGCCTGGTCGCAGGAGTTCCATCGCGCCACCGAGGATAAAGGCATTACGCCGAGTTATGCCATGGCCATTGCCCGCCAGGAAAGCGCCTGGAACCCGAAAGCCCAGTCGCCAGTCGGCGCCACTGGGCTGATGCAGGTGATGCCGCGTACCGCCCAGCATACGGTGGAGATGTACAGCATCCCGGGCTACTCCAGCCCAAGCCAATTGTTTGATCCCAAAACCAACATCAACATTGGCACCAGCTATCTCGAATCGGTCTACCAGCAATTTGGCCGTAACCGTATTCTGTCTTCGGCTGCCTATAACGCTGGCCCATCGCGGGTGAATACCTGGCTGGGGAATAGCGATGGCCGCGTTGACGCGGTGGCGTTTGTAGAAAGTATTCCTTTCTCGGAAACCCGTTCTTACGTGAAGAACGTTTTGGCTTATGACGCGTTTTATCGCCACTTCATGCATCGCCCGGCGAAGGTGCTGACCGATGCGGAATGGCAGCGGCGCTATTGAGATTAAAGGTACAGCTCTACTGGCCTGAATTTTGCGGGCCAGTAGGGATATGGTATGCTGCTGTACTAGTTAAATAGTATGGTGGCTGCCATGACGCAATTATCACTTAACGATCCCGCTATTTCAGAGGCCGGCAACGACGATTGGCTGCGCTTTGTGGCACTGCTGCAAAGTTCGTTTACCCAAGACCTGCACCAACAATTGATGCAACTGCTGTTGACGCCGGACGAACGGACCGCACTCGGGACGCGCGTGCGGATTATTCAGGAATTGATGCGTGGCGAAATGAGCCAGCGTGAGCTGAAGAATGAACTGGGTGCAGGGATTGCCACCATTACCCGTGGGTCGAACAGCCTGAAAGCCGCATCCCCGGCGTTGAAGCAGTGGCTGGAGCAGCAGTTGCTGGGCGATGCGCAGTAGCATCACCCCAGCGGATTATTGAGGCGGCGTATTGTTAGCGTAGCTGCGGTAAATCGGGTTGTGAAACGGCACCAGGGCCAGCAGCAGAGCCTGGTGGTAAACGCTGGTGCGGCTCAGCCTGCCATCGGTAAAAATGCCGATCGCGCCCCCTTGACGTTTCACCTCGGTATTGCCCGTCAGCTCCGCCATTTCACTCCCCAGTTCGCGGCCAGCGCGAATTCCCTGTAAAATAGTTTCTGGCAGCATCAGGCTGGCAGAGCGCGATTCACCCCGGGTTTGCGGGTTTTCTATCGTCATCCAGGCGAAGGTCATGTTCTCTTCGATCCCGGCCTCGACGCCAACCCAAAAGTCGGCCTCTGGCCGCACCTGCCGTGCTTCCATCACCCGCTGCCGCGCACCGGTACGCGTTTCGACATTGCCTATTGGTTGCATCGAGACGCCGCTGGCGACGTCTACCGATTCAATACGGCACTGGTCCTCGCCAAAGGTATCGGCAAAGGCCAATTGAATAGCCTTGATCTTTGCCGGGTTGGTAGTTGCAGCAATAACATGGTACATAACGGGTTTAATATCCTTCTGTCACAACACGCCAGGCGTTGGTGTCAGTGGCCGCCGGGCGCAGATAAACTCAAGTTTCACGCAGTATAACGGAAAACAAACATGTTACAGGTATACCTTGTTCGCCACGGCGAAACGGAATGGAACGCGGCCCGTCGTATTCAAGGCCAGTCCGATAGCCCGTTAACCGCTAAAGGCGAATATCAGGCACAACAGGTTGCCAAGCGCATGCGTTTTGAAGGCATTACGCACGTGATTACCAGCGATCTGGGCCGCACCCGTCGCACCGCACAAATTATTGCAGAGGCGTGTGGTTGTGACGTGATTAACGACGCGCGGCTGCGTGAACTGCACATGGGCGTTCTGGAGGAACGCTTTATCGACAGCCTGACACTGCAGGAAGAGCAGTGGCGCAAACAGATGGTTGATGGTACTGCCGACGCCCGTATCCCTCAAGGCGAATCCATGGTGGAGTTGGGTGAACGCGTGCGCGCTGCGCTGGAAAACTGCCTGACGTTGCCGCAGGGCAGCAAGCCGCTGATCGTCAGCCACGGTATTGCCCTGGGTTGCCTGATTAGCACGGTGCTGGGGCTGCCAGCCTATGCGGAGCGCCGCCTGCGCCTGCGTAACTGTTCGCTGTCGCGGGTTGACTATCAGCAAAGCCAGTGGCTGGCTTCCGGCTGGATCGTGGAAACTGCGGGCGATGTCTCGCATCTGGACATGCCCGCGTTAGACGAACTGCAGCGTTAACGCCGGATCGGGATCAGGTAATCGCACCTGATCTCGGTGGGTGCCTGAGGTGGCCTGCGGTCACCTTGCGGATAAAAACGCTCGATGTCATGCCCTTTGCGGCGCGTCAGTTCGAGCGCCGGCAGGCAGGTGCCATACAGCATCAGGATAAAATCTTGCAGGCCTGAGCTCGGCCCTTGATAGCAGAACATGGCGTACTCACCGCCTGGCAGTACTACCGGCTGGCCTTCCTGAACGTTGGCTGGCACGTGATGCGGTTCCAGCGCGGTGGTGTAGAGCACCTCCTGCTCGTCGTCCCGCTCCTGGCTTGGCCGTGAATGGTGCAGGCCGTACAGCACTGGGGGCAGGGTTTTTGCCTCTCCCAAATATTGCCGCCAGAATTGTGCACGCAGCTCGTTGCGGAAGTTGGATATCTGTTCCAAAGTACAGGAATAGCTCTGCGTCAGGCCAATCAGGTGCTGCTCTTGCAGGGTGACAAACTCCGGCTGCGGCAGTGTAAAGGCCCCTAAGCGTATCGGTGGGCAGATGCCGGATGCGCTCCAGTCTTCGGCACGGCGATACAAGGCGGGTGTTTGGGTAAACTGCTTTTTGAACGCGCGGGTGAAGGTTTGCTGCGAGTCGAAGCGGTATTGTAAGGCAATATCCAGAATCGGGCGGCTGGTTAAGCGTAACGCGACTGCGGCTTTGGATAATCTCCTGGCTCGAATGTAAGCGCCAATGGCGTTACCGGTGATATCTTTGAACATCCGTTGCAGATGCCATTTAGAGTAGCCCGCTTTTGCTGCCACGTTGTCCAATGACAAAGGTTGGTCCAAATGGCTTTCCAGCCAGCTAAGCAGATCACGAATGATACCGGCTTGATCCATAGATCTTCCTCGTAGAGCTGTAGGGTCGGAACCCGAACGATTTCATTAATCACGCTGGTACCAGATGCTAACTGACTTATCCATCAATCAGTTGCATGACACACCATGCCCCCTCTCAATGCGCCGGGCAACAACCGGGGGAGGCACACATTAACAAACATGAAGAAATGACGATGTCCGCATAATAGCAATTTTTTTCTTCCGCGACTCCCAAAGATTTTTCCCTCGCGCTGTGCTAAAAATGGCAGCTCGGGTCGAGGAAATCCCTGTTCTGTGATCTAAAACATATGCATTCTTAATTACCGCCCCGTTTTCCTTTAGGCTGTTTTCTTGGAGTTAAGTGAATGAAAAAAGGATGGATATTTTTGTTTGGCCTCGTTTGTGCAACGATCAGCGGTGCGCAGGCGGAGCTGGTTGGCTCAGTGGATACGGTATTTAAACTGTTTGGTCCAGACCATAAAATTGTGGTTGAAGCGTTCGACGATCCGGATGTTAAAAATGTAACCTGTTATATCAGCCGGGCAAAAACCGGCGGGCTGAAAGGCGGGCTCGGGCTGGCGGAAGATACCTCGGATGCGGCGATTTCTTGCCAGCAGGTTGGGCCTATCGTGCTGAATGACAAGATTAAAAATGGCAAGTCAGAAGGCACCGTGGTGTTCCAGAAGCGGACGTCGCTGGTGTTCAAAAAGCTGCAGGTAGTGCGTTTTTATGATGCCAAACGTAATGCGCTGGTCTATCTGACCTATTCAGACAAAGTGATTGACGGTTCACCGAAGAATGCCTTGAGCGCGGTGCCGATCATCCCTTGGGGTGAAGCCAAATAAAACAAAAGGGGGTCAGCATGATGCTGGCCCCCTAGGTAAAGCGTTGCGGAAGTTATTCTTCCAGATCGCCGCAGAAGCGGTAACCTTCACCATGAATGGTGGCAATGATTTCCGGCGTATCCGGCGTGGATTCGAAGTGCTTACGAATGCGGCGGATCGTGACGTCGACGGTGCGATCGTGCGGTTTCAACTCGCGCCCGGTCATTTTCTTCAGCAATTCACCGCGGGACTGGATCTTGCCCGGGTTCTCACAGAAGTGCAGCATGGCGCGGAATTCGCTGCGCGGCAGTTTGTATTGCTCGCCTGCCGGGCTGATCAGAGAACGGCTGTTGATGTCCAGTTCCCAACCATTGAATTTGTAGCTTTCAACCAGCTTGCGCTCTTCGCCGACGCTACCCAGATTCATGGTGCGTGACAGCAGGTTGCGCGCACGGATAGTCAGTTCGCGCGGATTGAAGGGTTTAGTGATGTAATCATCGGCACCAATTTCCAGGCCAAGGATTTTATCCACTTCGTTATCACGGCCTGTCAGGAACATCAACGCCACGCTGGCTTGCTCACGCAGTTCGCGTGCCAGCAGTAAACCGTTTTTGCCCGGCAGGTTGATATCCATGATAACCAGGTTGATATCATTTTCAGACAGGATGTTGTGCATTTCTGCACCGTCATTGGCTTCATGAACAATGTAGCCTTCCGCCTCGAAAATGCTCTTCAGGGTGTTACGAGTGACTAACTCGTCTTCGACAATCAGAATGTACGGGGTCTGCATATTTGCTACCTAAAATTGCCAACAAAATAGAAAATAGGAAGTACAGAAGTCTTTGTATTCTTCGTTGAGGGCAGAGATACCGCTCACGTTCCCTCTAATGACCAAACGACTAAAGTACGTAAACTCGTTCTTGATGCACTTTCCATCAATGTCAACAAGATCGCTAGCTTGGAGGAGACGCTATTACCAGCATCCCCAAATGATGCCAAAACGGCGCATATCCTAACCCTGTTAACAGCAATATAACAGCGCGTACCGAATTCATCACCCAACAAAACTACGCTTTGTTGACATATATCAAATTCAATTCTAGCACGTTAACAGATTTGTGAAAAACACTTACAGAAATGCAAGCTTAAGCCATAGATTAACAAATTCTGTGAACGATTCAGCATTGCCCGGTGCGATGCGTTACAATCGCGGATTAACTTACGAAGTGAAATTATTAATTACATGATAAATAAATAAATTAATTGTAGCCTTGTAGATATTAAGCTTTCATTTGATTTATGTGGCCAAAGTGCTGTTTATCCCTATTATTGGAGGTGCTTGGTTATGTTAATCATTTGTAAATATAATCAGGCTACCCCCAACAGTCAAAGAACTATTTTTACTTTTTGCTGGAGTAATGATGCAGTTTCATATCGTGTTAGTGGCTCCGGCGCGGCCGGAAAATGTGGGTGCAGCCGCGCGGGCGATGAAAACCATGGGTTTCAGCTCGTTGCGCATTGTCGACAGCGAGGCTCATCTGCAGCCTGCTGCGCGTTGGGTGGCACATGGCGCGGGTGACATTCTGGATGCGGTACAGACGTTCCCTTCCTTGCAACAGGCGCTGGCCGATGTGGATTTTACCGTGGCCACCACCGCCCGCAGCCGCGCTCGTTTTCATTATTACTGCACGCCGCAGCAACTGACCGGGCAATTGATAGAGCGCCAACAGTGGGTGCAGCAGGCGGCGTTGGTATTTGGCCGCGAAGATTCTGGCCTGACCAATGAAGAGCTGGAACTGGCGGACTTGCTGACCGGCGTGCCGATGATTGCTGACTACCCTTCGCTTAATCTTGGTCAGGCGGTGATGGTGTATTGCTATCAGCTTGCGCAATTGATGCAGATCAGCCCACCGCTGGAACCTGCCGCCGATGCTGGACAATTGAAGGCGTTGCGTCAGCGCACCGATCGGCTGCTGAACACTCTGGAGGTTAGCGATGACCAAAAGTTGCGCGATTGGCTCCACCAGCGGCTGGGGGTTTTGCAACAGCGCGATCTCGTGATGTTGCATACGCTGCTGCATGACATCGAAAAAAAATTGATGAAGTGATGTTAAGGTTATTTTTTGATAATCTAGTTTAATTCACTGTGAATTAGGCTTTTTATTGATTTTTTATTCTGCAATTTTGGTTTTAGTCTGTCTCATTGCGCAGAGTCTGGGTTGGGTGTTAAATGAGCAAGTTGAAGAAATAATTTGACTTGGGAAAGTGATTGCTTTAACCAATAGAGGGGACAGGATTCTAATGAGACAGACAGACCAAATGCGAACCATCAGCCTGAACACCACAATTATTACCACCACCGATACCACAGGTAACGGGGCGGGCTGACGCGCACAGGAAAGAGAAGAAAAAAGCCCGCACCTAACCAGTGCGGGCTTTTTTTTCGTCATAAATTCAGGAGATAAACAGAAATGCGAGTACTGAAATTTGGTGGGACCTCGGTAGCAAACGCGGAACGCTTTCTGCGCGTTGCCGATATCGTGGAGAATAACGCGCGTCAAGGGCAGGTAGCCACGGTATTGTCCGCACCCGCCAAGATCACCAATCACTTGGTGGCGATGATAGAAAAAACGGTAGCCGGGCAGGATATTCAGCCCACGATGAGCGATGCCGAGCGCATTTTTGCCGAGCTGCTGAGCGGTTTGGCCAAGGCATTACCGGGCTTTGAGTACGATCGCCTGAAAGCGCTGGTCGATCAGGAATTCGCACAGCTGAAACAGGTGCTGCACGGCGTGGCGCTGCTCGGGCAGTGCCCGGATAGCGTGAATGCTGCCATCATCTGCCGTGGCGAAAAGCTTTCCATCGCTATGATGGAGGGGGTATTCAAAGCCAGAGGGTATCCGGTCACCGTGATTAACCCGGTGGAAAAACTGCTCGCACAAGGCCACTATCTGGAATCTACCGTCGATATCGCCGAATCCACAAAGCGCATTGCCGCCGCCGCCATTCCAGCGGATCACATCGTGCTGATGGCCGGTTTTACCGCCGGTAACGACAAGGGCGAACTGGTGGTACTGGGGCGTAATGGCTCTGATTATTCTGCCGCCGTGCTGGCCGCTTGCCTGCGCGCCGACTGTTGTGAGATCTGGACCGATGTCGACGGCGTTTATACCTGCGATCCGCGTACGGTGCCTGACGCCAGATTGCTGAAGTCGATGTCGTATCAGGAAGCGATGGAGCTTTCTTACTTCGGCGCCAAAGTGCTTCACCCGCGTACCATCACTCCGATTGCCCAGTTCCAAATTCCCTGCCTGATTAAAAACACCGCCAATCCACAAGCTCCCGGCACCCTGATCGGTGGTCAAAGCGTGGACGACGAGATGCCGGTGAAGGGCATCACCAACCTGAACAATATGGCGATGATCAACGTTTCCGGCCCAGGCATGAAAGGGATGGTGGGCATGGCGGCGCGAGTGTTTGCCGTGATGTCGCGGGCGCGGATCTCCGTGGTGCTGATTACGCAATCCTCTTCTGAATACAGCATCAGCTTCTGTGTGCCACAGAGCGAGCTGCAGCGTGCGCGCCGTGCCTTGGAAGAAGAGTTCTATCTGGAACTGAAAGACGGCGTGCTGGAACCGCTGGACGTGATGGAACGCCTGGCGATCATCTCGGTGGTGGGTGACGGTATGCGCACCTTGCGCGGTATCTCTGCGCGCTTCTTCTCGGCACTGGCGCGCGCCAACATCAACATCGTCGCCATCGCCCAGGGCTCTTCTGAGCGTTCTATTTCTGTTGTGGTTGATAATGATTCGGCGACAACCGGCGTGCGCGTCAGCCACCAGATGCTGTTTAACACCGATCAGGTGATTGAAGTGTTTGTGATTGGCGTGGGCGGCGTGGGCGGGGCGTTGATCGAACAGATTTATCGCCAGCAACCCTGGCTGAAGCAAAAACATATCGATCTGCGTGTTTGTGGCATCGCCAACTCGCGCGCCATGCTGACCAACGTGCACGGTATTGCGCTGGAAAGCTGGCGCGATGAGCTGGGCAGTGCGCAGGAGCCGTTCAACCTTGGCCGCCTGATCCGCTTGGTGAAGGAGTACCACCTGCTGAACCCGGTGATCGTCGACTGTACTTCCAGCCAGGCGGTGGCCGATCAGTATGCAGATTTCCTCGCCGATGGTTTCCACGTGGTGACGCCAAACAAGAAGGCTAACACCTCGTCAATGAACTATTACCAGCGCTTGCGCAGCGCGGCTGCGGGTTCACGCCGCAAGTTCCTGTACGATACCAACGTGGGTGCAGGCCTGCCGGTGATCGAAAACCTGCAGAATCTGCTTAACGCCGGTGATGAACTGACGCGATTCTCCGGTATCCTGTCTGGTTCACTGTCGTTTATCTTTGGCAAGTTGGATGAAGGCATGTCGCTGTCGGCCGCCACCCTGAAGGCCAAGGCGAATGGTTACACCGAGCCCGATCCGCGTGACGATCTCTCCGGTATGGATGTGGCACGTAAGCTGCTGATTCTGGCACGTGAAGCGGGTTATGCGCTTGAGCTGAGCGATATTGAGGTTGAGTCGGTGCTGCCTGCGTCCTTTGACGCGTCGGGGGACGTAGAGAGCTTCCTGGCTCGTCTGCCTGAGCTGGACGCCGAATTCGGCCGTCGCGTGGCCGCTGCCGCTGAGCAAGGCAAGGTATTGCGCTACGTGGGGGCGATCGAGGAGGGCCGTTGCCAGGTGCGTATTGATGCGGTAGATGACAACGATCCGTTGTATAAAGTGAAGAACGGTGAGAACGCCCTGGCCTTCTACAGCCGTTATTATCAACCATTGCCGCTGGTGCTGCGTGGTTATGGCGCGGGTAATGATGTGACGGCGGCGGGGGTATTTGCCGATCTGTTGCGCACACTGTCATGGAAGTTGGGAGTTTAATATGGTTAAGGTGTATGCACCGGCCTCAATTGGCAACGTCAGCGTCGGGTTCGACGTGCTGGGGGCGGCGGTTTCCCCTATCGACGGTTCATTGCTGGGCGACTGCGTCAGCGTAGAAGCGGCTTCCCGCTTCAGCCTGGAAAATGCCGGGCGCTTTGTCAGCAAGCTGCCAGCGGCCCCGCAAGAGAACATCGTCTACCAGTGCTGGGAGCGTTTCTGCCAGGAAATCGGCCGCGTGGTTCCGGTGGCGATGCGGCTGGAGAAGAATATGCCGATCGGTTCAGGGCTGGGTTCCAGCGCCTGTTCGGTAGTGGCGGGCCTGATGGCGATGAACGAGTTTTGCCAGCGCCCGTTGAATAACATGCAACTGCTGGCGCTGATGGGCGAGTTGGAAGGGCGCATTTCCGGCAGCGTGCATTACGACAACGTTGCCCCGTGCTATCTCGGCGGCTTACAACTGATGCTGGAAGAAGAGGGCAATATCTGCCAGGAAGTACCCTGCTTCAAGGAGTGGCTGTGGGTGATGGCTTACCCCGGTATCAAAGTCTCCACCGCAGAGGCGCGTGCCATTCTGCCTGCGCAGTATCGCCGTCAGGACTGCATCAGCCATGGTCGCTATCTGGCGGGCTTTATTCACGCGTGCCACACGCAGCAGCCGCGCTTGGCCGCCAAGCTGATGCAGGATGTGATTGCCGAACCTTATCGCACTCGCCTGCTGCCGGGCTTTGCCGAAGCGCGCAAAGCCTCGCAGGAACTCGGTGCGCTGGCCTGCGGCATTTCCGGTTCCGGCCCGACGCTGTTTGCGATCTGTGACGACGGCGCGACTGCACAACGCATGGCCGATTGGCTGGCTAATCACTATCTGCAAAACGATGAAGGTTTTGTTCATATTTGCCGCTTGGATACCACCGGCGCACGACTATTGGGATAACGCATGAAACTGTACAACCTTAAAGACCATAATGAACAGGTCAGCTTCGCACAGGCGATCAAACAGGGGTTGGGTAAGCAGCAGGGGCTGTTTTTCCCGCTGGAATTGCCCGAGTTTGAACTGGGCGAGATCGACCACCTGCTGGAGATGGATTTTGTCACTCGCAGCACTAAAATCCTGTCAGCCTTTATCGGCGATGAGATCGCTGAAGCAGCGCTGTATCAGCGTGTCAAAGCCGCCTTTGCCTTCCCGGCACCGGTCGCACCGGTTGAGAGCGATGTGGCTTGTCTGGAGCTGTTCCATGGCCCAACGCTGGCGTTTAAAGACTTCGGTGGCCGTTTTATGGCACAGATGCTGGCGGAAGTGGCAGGCGATCAGCCGGTCACTATCCTGACCGCCACCTCTGGCGATACCGGTGCCGCCGTGGCTCATGCCTTCTACGGGCTGAAAAACGTGCGGGTGGTGATCCTGTATCCACAGGGCAAGATCAGCCCGCTGCAGGAAAAACTGTTCTGTACCCTGGGGGGGAATATTCACACCGTGGCGATCGATGGCGACTTCGATGCCTGCCAGGCGTTGGTCAAACAGGCGTTTGACGACCAGGAACTGAAAGATGCTGTACATCTGAACTCGGCTAACTCGATCAACATCAGCCGCCTGTTGGCGCAGATCTGTTACTACTTCGAAGCGGTGGCACAACTGCCGCAGGAAGCCCGCAACCAACTGGTGATTTCCGTGCCGAGCGGCAACTTTGGCGATCTGACCGCCGGGCTGTTGGCGAAGTCTTTAGGGCTGCCGGTGAAGCGCTTTATTGCCGCCACCAATGCCAACGATACCGTGCCGCGTTTCCTGAGCAACGGTGAATGGCAGCCGCATGCAACTGTGGCGACGCTGTCCAATGCCATGGACGTCAGCCAGCCTAACAACTGGCCACGGGTGGAAGAGCTGTTCCGCCGCAAAATCTGGCAGCTTAAAGAGTTGGGCCACGCAGCGGTGAGCGATGAAACCACCAAAGACACCATGAAAGCGCTGGCGGCGTTGGGCTACCTTTCCGAACCGCACGCGGCGATCGCCTACCGCGCGCTGCGCGATCAACTGAAAGAAGGGGAATTCGGCCTGTTCCTGGGCACTGCACATCCTGCCAAGTTCAAAGAGAGTGTTGAAGCGATCCTGGATCAGGAATTGCCGTTGCCAGAGGCACTGGCAGCGCGTGCCAATCTGCCGCTGCTGTCGCATCACATGTCGGCTGATTTTGCCAAGCTGCGTCAATTCCTGATGGACTTACCGGCCTGATGGAGGGGGCGCTCAGCGCCCCTTGAGCTACCGATGAGCCGCTTGCTGACAGGCGGCTTTATTGTTCCGGGCGTTTGAACACCAGTTCGTTACCCGCCGATGCTGCTTCATCAAAGGCATAGCCTTCCAGATCGAAATCAACCAGTTGCTCGCTTTTGGTCAAGCGGTTTTTGATGATAAAGCGGCTCATCAGCCCACGCGCTTTTTTGGCATAGAAACTGATCACCTTATACTTGCCGTTCTTCTCATCAAGGAATACCGGCTTGATCAATGAACCCTGCAGCTTGGCCGGTTGTACCGATTTGAAATATTCGTCAGAAGCCAGGTTGACGATCACGTCATCACCTTGCTGCTTGAGCGCTTCGTTCAGTTTCTTGGTGATCCGATCGCCCCAGAAGCTGTACAGGTCCTTGCCTTTCGGGTTTTCCAACTTAATGCCCATTTCCAGGCGGTAAGGCATCATTAGATCCAACGGGCGCAGCACGCCGTACAAGCCGGAAAGCATCCGCAGATGCTGTTGTGCAAAGTCGAAATCGTCTTCGCTGAAATCCTGTGCCTGCAGCCCGGTGTACACATCGCCTTTAAACGCCAGCAAAGCCTGGCGGGCATTCTCCGGGGTGAACGCCGGCTGCCACTCACTGAAACGAGCGGCATTCAGGCCGGCAAGCTTATCGCTGATGCTCATCAGGCTGGCAATTTGTGCGGGCGTCAGTTTACGACAGAGAGTGATCAGCGCCTTCGATTTGTCCAGCAGCTCGGGTTGCGTAAAACGTTCGGTCGCCAGTGGGCTTGCGTAGTCGAGGGTCTTGGCAGGTGAAATAATAACGAGCATGGCCACATCCTGTTTATCAAAGAACAGATACTGTAACAAAAAGCGCGGCAGAAGGGATAAATGGCTGTAATAGGGCGCACCTGGCGCACGCCCTGAATGGTTATTACGGCTTTTTGCGTTCCCAGATGCCAGGCTCAAGCTGGGCCTGCAACTCAGGGTAATGGATGGCGTCGAAGGTCGGCAACTTGCCGATCGAGCGCTGCTGGTTGTAATCCCGGGTCAGTTTGAAAGCCACGCCAGACAGCAACAGAATTGCTGTCAGATTGGTGATGGCCATCAGCGCCATAGAGATATCGGCCAGGCGCCACACCACCGGCAATTCAGCCAGCGAACCGAACATCACCATGCCCAACGACACGCAACGGAAAATCAGCAATCCGGCCGGATGATTATGCTCGAGAAAAATCAGATTGCTTTCGGCATAGGCGTAATTGGCGATGATAGAGGTAAAGGCAAAGAAGAAAATGGCCACCGCCACAAAAGGAGAACCCCAGTCGCCGACAGCGCTGCTCAGTGCCCGCTGGGTCAGATCAATACCGCTGATATGGCCCTGAGGATGGTCCAGCACGCCGGAAGACAGAATAATGGCGGCCGTTGCGCTGCAAATCACGATGGTATCGATAAAGACACCGAGCATTTGCACATAACCCTGTGAAGCCGGATGCGGCGGATACGGGGTAGCGGAAGCGGCCGCGTTAGGGGCTGAGCCCATACCGGCTTCGTTGGAGAATAACCCCCGTTGCACCCCCTGGGTCATCGCCTGGGAAATGCCATAACCGACGGCGCCTGCCGCCGCTTCCTGCAGGCCGAAGGCGCTTTTAACGATCAGCGCCAGGATCGCTGGCATGTGCTCAATGTTCTGAGCGATGATCCATAACGCCAGCAGCAGATAAACGGCCGCCATCAGCGGAACCACCTTTTCGGCCACGCGGGCGATGGAACGAATACCGCCGAAGATCACCACGCCACTCAGCATAACCAGTGCCATTCCCACGTAGATGGGATTGAAATTAAAGGCAACGGCGCTGGCCTGCGCAATGGAGTTGGCCTGCACGGCATTGAATACTAAACCAAAGGCGATAATCAGGAAAATGGAGAACAGCACACCCATCCACCGCATCCCCAGCCCCTTTTCCATATAGTAGGCAGGGCCGCCACGGTAGTTGCCGTTATCGTCTTTGGTTTTGTATAACTGGGCCAGGGTACTTTCAATGAAAGAGGTCGCCATGCCGATAAAGGCCACCACCCACATCCAGAAGATGGCTCCTGGGCCGCCGGCGGTGAGGGCGATTGCGACGCCTGTCAGGTTGCCGGTGCCGACACGGGCGGCCAGCGACGTGCAGAGTGCCTGAAAAGAGGAGATACCGGCGCTGTCACTCTTGGTGCTGTTCTTCAACACGGAAAACATGTGGCTGAAGTGGCGGAGCTGAATGAAGCGGGTACGCAAAGTGAAATAGATGCCGACGCCCAGCAGCAGATAGATGAGCACCGATCTCCACAGGATATTGCTGATAAAGTTGATGAGATCTGTCACAGATCACTCCTTGTTAAGCTCTACAGCGCATTGCGCTCCCTTTACTCAAAGTGAAAAGGTGCCTTGCTAATCTTTACAATCAGTTAGCTGAAATCGCCTTGGTATTACGGGGTGAGAATTTGCTTGGATTGTAGACATAAATATATCGTTCGGCGCGAATTTAACATAATTTATAGCTGCGAGTGTACGGTAATGTCGCGCTATTTCATCGTAAATTCCGAAGATTTTTGATGTAAACGGTTGCCTGCGCAAGGATGAAACATCCGCCGCTGAGCGCTGATTTTCCAGCCTTGCGCCGGGCCTTGCGCATGTTATTATCAGGACGAGGCATGGTTGAACGATGCCAAAAGTTCATGCACAAACGATGAGATAATGCCAACATGACCGATAAATTAACTTCCCTACGCCAGTTCACTACGGTGGTTGCGGATACAGGTGATATCGCTGCGATGAAGCTGTATCAACCGCAAGATGCCACCACCAACCCTTCGCTGATCCTCAATGCAGCCCAAATTCCTGAATACCGTAAACTGATTGATGAAGCTATCGCCTGGGCGCGCGAGCAGAGCAGCGATCGTCAGCAGCAGGTTGCCGATGCGGCAGACAAACTGGCGGTCAACATTGGTCTGGAGATCCTGAAACTGGTTCCGGGCCGTATCTCCACCGAAGTGGATGCGCGCCTGTCTTATGATACCGAAGCCAGCGTTGCCAAAGCTAAACGCCTGATCAAACTTTATAATGAAGCGGGTATCGGCAATGAGCGTATCCTTATCAAGCTGGCGTCTACCTGGCAGGGCATCCGTGCGGCGGAACGCCTGGAAAAAGAAGGCATCAACTGTAACCTGACTCTGCTGTTCTCCTTCGCCCAGGCACGTGCCTGCGCTGAAGCCGGTGTTTATCTGATTTCTCCGTTTGTTGGCCGTATCCTTGATTGGTACAAAGCCAATGGCGACAAGAAAGAGTTTGCCCCGCATGAAGATCCAGGCGTGGTTTCCGTGACTGAAATTTATCAGTACTACAAGCAGCACGGCTATGAAACGGTTGTGATGGGGGCAAGTTTCCGCAACATCGGTGAAATCATCGAGTTGGCTGGTTGCGATCGCCTGACCATCGCACCTTCGCTGTTGAAAGAACTGGCTGAGAGCGAAGGGGCGTTGGAGCGTAAACTGTCCTATACCGGTGAGGTGAAGGCCCGTCCTGCACCGCTGACTGAGCCCGAGTTCTACTGGCAGCACAACCAGGATCCCATGGCGGTTGAGAAACTGACCGACGGTATCCGCAAGTTTGCGGTAGACCAGGGCAAGCTGGAAAAAATGATCGCCGATCTGCTGTAATTACTGGCAATCTGCATGGAAAAGGTGGCTTAGGCCGCCTTTTTTATATCCGTTTTCCCCGGCAACGGGCCAACACCCTATACTTTCGGGATGAGTAGCAGGATGGGGGATACCCCACCCGCAGTACTTTAGCAACAGAGGTTAAGCATGGACACATTACGTATTGGTTTGGTTTCTATTTCCGATCGCGCTTCCGGCGGCGTTTATCAGGATAAAGGGATCCCGGCCCTGGAAGCTTGGCTGAGCCGTGCGTTGGCAACGCCTTTCGAACTGGAAACCCGGCTGATCCCCGATGAACAGATGCTGATTGAGCATACATTGTGCGAACTGGTCGATGAAATGGGCTGCCACCTGGTGCTGACCACCGGCGGCACTGGCCCGGCGCGCCGTGATGTGACCCCCGATGCCACCTTGGAGATCGCCGATCGTGTGATGCCCGGTTTCGGGGAGCAGATGCGGCAAATCAGCTTGCACTACGTGCCAACGGCGATTCTTTCGCGCCAGGTTGGCGTGATCCGCAAGCAGGCCCTAATCATCAATCTGCCAGGGCAGCCAAAATCGATCCAGGAAACGCTGGAAGGGGTGAAAGACGATCAGGGCAAAGTGCTGGTGCATGGGATTTTCGCCAGCGTGCCTTACTGCATCCAACTGCTCGAGGGGCCGTACGTGGAGACTCATGAGGCCGTAGTTGCCGCATTTCGCCCTAAAAACGCGCGCCGCGAGACAAATAGCTAAGCGTCAACCGCCTGCTAAATCGCGTTCAACGGATTTGGTGTGAAAATAGTTTGCCGTTATAGTAAGGATTCGTTTACAAAAAGCGGCGTGCTTTTTTTTATTCTTGTTTCCTCTGACGGTATCTTATGCGCCACGACAATAATCGCCGGTTGAACCGGCAAGACTACAAAACTCTGACCCTGGCGGCCCTGGGCGGTGCGTTAGAGTTCTATGATTTCATCATTTTTGTTTTCTTCGCTGCGGTAATGGGCGAACTTTTCTTCCCGGCAGATATGCCGGAATGGCTACGCCAGGTACAAACTTTTGGCATCTTTGCGGCGGGTTATCTGGCTCGTCCGCTGGGCGGCATCATCATGGCGCACTTTGGCGATCTGGTTGGCCGTAAAAAGATGTTCACCCTGAGTATTCTGTTGATGGCATTACCGACGTTGGCGATGGGGATGTTGCCAACCTATGCCAGTATCGGTATTGCGGCACCGCTGTTACTGCTGTTGATGCGCGTGCTGCAAGGTGCGGCGATTGGCGGTGAAGTGCCAGGGGCCTGGGTGTTTGTGGCCGAACACGTGCCGCGCAAGCGCATTGGTTTTGCCTGCGGCACGCTTACTGCCGGGCTGACCGCCGGTATCCTGCTGGGCTCAGTGGTGGCAACCGTGATTAATACCACGCTCAGCCAACAGGCGATCCTCAACGGCGGCTGGCGTATTCCGTTCTTCCTCGGCGGTATTTTTGGTCTGTTCGCCATGTATCTGCGCCGCTGGCTGCAGGAAACGCCGATCTTTATCGAGATGCAGGAACGTAAGGCGCTGGCGGAAGAGCTGCCGCTGAAATCGGTGATAGTGAATCACAAAAAAGAAGTGGTGGTCTCGATGCTGATGACCTGGCTGCTGTCGGCCGGGATTGTGGTAGTGATCCTGATGACACCAACCTATCTGCAGAAACAGTTCGGCATTGCCCCGGCGCTGTCGCTGCAGGCCAACAGCATTGCGATCGTGATGCTGACTATTGGCTGTATTACCTCAGGCCTGGCGGCCGATCGCTTTGGTGCCAGTAAAACCTTTATCGTTGGCAGTCTGCTGCTGGCCGCCTGCAGTTGGCTGTTCTACCAGACGATAGGAACCCACCCGGAAATGCTGTTTGCGACCTATGCGTTGGTGGGTTTCAGCGTCGGGATCGTGGGGGCGGTGCCTTACGTGCTGGTGCGGGCCTTCCCGGCAGAGGTGCGGTTTAGCGGGATCTCATTCTCTTACAATGTGGCTTACGCCATCTTTGGTGGGTTAACCCCGATCTTTGTCACCTTAATCATGAAGTTAACGCCGTTAGCCCCGGCTTACTATGTGCTGGCGCTGTCGATGATCGGCTTGCTGTTGGGGATCTACCTGCGTCGCGATCTCAACAGTGAGAGCAACCTGTAGCGCTCCGCTTCCTGAGAAGCCAAAAAAAGCCCTGTCGTTGCTGCAACGACAGGGCTTTTTGCTAGCAGAGCGCTACCGATCAGGCGGTTACGGCAACCGGTGCCGCTTGTGCTGCCGTTACGCTGCCGATAGGCAGCACGGTGCGGCCTAATTGCTCATTGAGCACTTCTGCCATCGCCAGATAAATGGCGCTGGCACCACAGATGATCCCTTCATAACCGGCAAAGGTCAGAATGGCGTGGTTGCCGGTCATATTGCCAACGGCCAGCAGGGCAAACAGCAAGGTCAGGCTGGCAAACACGAATTGCAGCGCACGGTTGGCGCGCAAAGTGCCAAAGAACATAAACAGGGTGAAGATGCCCCACAGC
Source organism: Serratia sp. MMO-28 (assembly GCF_037199905.1). NCBI lineage: Bacteria > Pseudomonadati > Pseudomonadota > Gammaproteobacteria > Enterobacterales > Yersiniaceae > Serratia > Serratia sp. MMO-28. Next base: position 14,890 of record NZ_JBBCVB010000008.1, on the reverse strand, counting down.
GCCAGATACACACCGAGAACGATGGCATCGGTAGGGTCTGCCAGGCCCATGCGTGGCAGCAGCAGGACCCCCACCAGGCTCAGCCAGAAACAACCGTAAGAAGTAAAGGCGGTCAGGCCGAAGGTATTACCTTTTTTGAATTCAAGAATGCCAGCAAAAATCTGTGCCATGCCACCGAAGAAAATCCCCATACTGATGATGACGGAGGTCAGTGGAAAAAAGCCCGCATTGTGCAGGTTCAGCAAGACGGTGGTCATCCCGAAACCCATCAGACCGAGAGGGCCTGGATTCGCCAGCTTGTTGGTGTGCATATGTCCTCTGCAATAACAGAATATTAACGGAAATGGATAGGCCCGCAGTCTTTCAAGCCACTTGAAATATTTGGGGTATCGATAAATTCATAGTTGGTCTGAATGGCTGTAAAAATCTCACTTCCATCAGAGCGCGCGGCATCATAATGATCCCCACCAAAGGAAACAATGATCTGACGGGTGGTAAAAACGAAATTTTTTTTTGCTCTGGCCCTTGATGCTGGTTCGGATGGCCCCATCTTATTGACAACCGCAGTTGCCAACCGCGGATATCCTCTTCACCTTGCCAATGGCTATCTGCCTGCAGTTTTCAAGGTGAAAAGGATCAGACGGGAATGTCGGGCAGTTGAAAAATAAAGAATCGCCCGCATATAGGTTAGCAACCTGACCGATTATGAATTTATTAGTGGAGACGTTTAGATGGGCAAAATTATTGGTATCGACCTGGGTACTACCAACTCTTGTGTAGCAATTATGGATGGCGGCAAGGCACGTGTGCTGGAGAACGCCGAAGGCGATCGCACAACACCTTCAATCATCGCATATACCCAGGATGGTGAAATTCTGGTTGGCCAGCCTGCTAAGCGTCAGGCGGTCACTAACCCACAGAATACCCTGTTTGCGATCAAGCGCCTGATTGGCCGCCGCTTCCAGGACGAAGAAGCACAGCGTGACAAAGCGATCATGCCTTACAGCATCATTGCGGCTGATAACGGCGATGCCTGGCTGGAAGTGAAAGGCCAGAAGATGGCACCTCCGCAGATTTCTGCTGAAGTGCTGAAGAAAATGAAGAAAACGGCGGAAGATTATCTGGGTGAGCCGGTAACCGAAGCGGTTATTACCGTTCCCGCTTACTTCAACGATGCTCAGCGTCAGGCTACCAAAGACGCCGGCCGCATCGCAGGCCTGGAAGTTAAACGTATCATCAACGAACCCACCGCTGCGGCTCTGGCTTATGGCCTGGACAAAGAAGTGGGTAACCGTACCATCGCGGTATACGACCTGGGTGGTGGTACTTTCGATATCTCTATTATCGAAATCGATGACGTTGATGGTGAAAAAACCTTCGAAGTACTGGCAACCAACGGTGATACTCACTTGGGTGGTGAAGACTTCGACAGCCGCTTGATCAACTACCTGGTTGAAGAGTTCAAGAAAGATCAGGGTATGGATCTGCGCAACGATCCGTTGGCGATGCAGCGCCTGAAAGAAGCCGCTGAGAAAGCGAAGATCGAACTGTCTTCTGCTCAGCAGACCGATGTCAACCTGCCGTACATTACTGCAGATGCTTCCGGTCCAAAACATATGAACATCAAAGTGACCCGCGCCAAGCTCGAGTCACTGGTAGAAGATCTGGTTGCGCGTTCTATCGAACCACTGAAAGTGGCTCTGAAAGACGCAGGCCTGTCGGTTTCCGATATTCAGGACGTGATCCTGGTGGGCGGCCAAACCCGTATGCCACTGGTTCAGAAGACTGTGGCTGAGTTCTTCGGCAAAGAACCGCGTAAAGACGTTAACCCGGACGAAGCGGTGGCGGTAGGTGCTGCGGTTCAGGGTGGCGTGTTGGCTGGTGATGTGAAAGACGTTCTGCTGCTGGACGTAACCCCGCTGTCGCTGGGTATCGAAACCATGGGCAGCGTGATGACGCCGCTGATCACCAAAAACACCACCATCCCAACCAAGCATAGCCAGGTGTTCTCAACCGCTGAAGATAATCAGGCGGCGGTGACCATCCACGTGCTGCAGGGTGAGCGTAAGCGTGCTAACGATAACAAGTCACTGGGCCAGTTCAACCTGGACGGTATCCAGCCAGCGCCACGCGGCATGGCTCAGATCGAAGTGACTTTCGATATCGATGCCGACGGTATTCTGCATGTGTCTGCTAAAGACAAGAACACCGGTCGTGAGCAGAAGATCACCATCAAGGCTTCTTCTGGTCTGAACGAAGAAGAAATCCAGAAAATGGTGCGCGATGCAGAAGTGAACGCTGAAGCAGACCGTAAGTTCGAAGAACTGGTGCAGACCCGTAACCAGGCGGATCACCTGATCCACGGTACCCGTAAGCAACTGGAAGAAGCGGGCGACAAACTGCCTGCGGAAGACAAAACGGCTATCGAAGCGGCGCTGAAAGATCTGGAAGCTGCGGTGAAAGGCGAAGATAAAGCCGAGATCGAAGCGAAAACCCAGGCTCTGGTGCAGGTTTCCGGCAAGCTGCTGGAAATGGCACAAGCTCAGGCGCAGGCTCAGGGTGCTGATGCCGGTGCCGACAACGCGGCGAAGAAAGACGACGACGTGGTTGATGCCGAGTTCGAAGAAGTTAAAGACAAAAAATAATCGCCCTTAAGCGGGCACGGTGCGGCCAGAGGTCGTAACCGGAAACCAGCACGGGCGTCGAGGCAACTCTACGCCCGTGCACGCATGTTAAGGGTAAGTGAAATAATGGCGAAGAAAGATTATTACGAGGTGCTCGGTGTCGCCAAAACGGCAGATGAGCGTGAGATCAAAAAGGCGTACAAACGTCTGGCGATGAAGTTTCACCCTGACCGCAACCAGGAAAAAGACGCCGAAATCAAATTCAAAGAGGTTAAAGAAGCCTACGAGATCCTGACCGACGATCAAAAGCGTGCTGCTTACGATCAGTATGGTCATGCCGCCTTTGAGCAAGGTGGCATGGGCGGCGGCGGTGGGGCCGATTTTAGCGATATCTTTGGTGACGTATTTGGCGACATTTTCGGTGGTGGACGCCGTCAGCGTGCCAGCCGGGGTTCAGATCTGCGTTACAACATGGATCTGACGCTGGAAGAAGCCGTGCGCGGTGTGACCAAAGAGATCCGTATCCCGACGCTGGAAGAGTGTGATGTCTGCCACGGCAGCGGTGCCAAACCTGGCAGTTCGCCAGTCACCTGTCCAACCTGTCATGGTCAGGGCCAGGTGCAGATGCGCCAAGGGTTCTTCACCGTACAACAGGCCTGTCCACATTGCCATGGGCGCGGCCAGATCATCAAAGATCCGTGCAACAAATGCCATGGCCATGGCCGGGTAGAAAAATCCAAAACGCTGTCGGTGAAAATTCCGGCAGGTGTTGATACGGGCGATCGTATCCGCCTGGCAGGTGAAGGTGAAGCCGGTGAGCACGGTGCTCCAGCGGGCGATCTGTATGTGCAGGTGCAGGTGAAGGCGCACCCGATTTTTGAGCGAGAAGGCAACAACCTGTATTGCGAAGTGCCGATTAACTTTGCTATGGCGGCGCTGGGGGGAGAGATTGAAGTCCCTACGCTCGATGGCCGAGTGAAGCTGAAAGTCCCGGCTGAAACCCAGACTGGTAAACTGTTCCGCATGCGTGGTAAAGGTGTGAAATCGGTTCGCGGTGGTAGCCAGGGTGACCTGCTGTGCCGTGTGGTGGTAGAGACGCCGGTGAATTTGAACGATAAGCAGAAACAACTGTTGAAAGAGCTGGAAGAAAGCCTTGGTGGCCCTTCCGGGGATAAGAACAGCCCGCGTTCGAAAAGCTTTTTCGACGGCGTGAAAAAGTTTTTTGACGATCTGACGCGCTGATTTCCTGTTTCTGTCGGCACCACGAAAAACCTCGGTTTGAAACGCCGGGGTTTTTTTGTTGCTGCTACACTGTTAATACCCATATTAAAAACGTGATTAATATCCTCAGTAGATCGTTTTTTACGAATTGAATAACGCTTATAAACTGTTTTTTTCGAAATGAAACGACGTCTATACTCAGTGCATTGTTTAAAAAATCAAGGCGTATGCCTGGTTAAGATCCGGAGTGACGTACTGTGACTAATATTATCCGTCAGTTTTTACGCCAAGAGGCGGCGGGCGGCATTATCCTGATCGTGGCCGCCGTAGTGGCGCTGATCATGGCCAATACCCCAATGCAGGGCCTGTATCAGGCATTCCTCAATTTGCCGGTGATGGTTAGGGTCTCATCGCTGGAGATCGCGAAACCACTGTTGCTGTGGATTAACGATGGACTAATGGCGATCTTCTTCCTGGTGGTTGGTCTGGAAGTTAAGCGTGAGTTGATACAAGGGTCATTGGCTGGCCGTGATAAAGCCGTTTTCCCGGCGATCGCCGCTTTGGGGGGAATGCTGATACCTGCGTTGGTCTATCTGCTGTTTAACGGTGCTGATGAAGTTACGCGCCAGGGATGGGCGATCCCGGCGGCAACCGATATCGCCTTTGCCCTGGGGGTGATGGCGCTGTTGGGTAACCGGGTTCCGACCAGTTTGAAAGTATTCCTCTTGGCATTGGCGATTATTGATGACTTGGGAGTGATCATCATTATTGCGCTGTTCTATACCCATGGGGTGTCGATGGTGGCCTTGGGCGTAGCTGCAGCAGCCATTGCCGTTCTGGCGCTGATGAACTGGCGTGGGGTGGGTAAAACCTCACTGTATATGATCGTCGGTTTGGTACTGTGGGTGGCCATCCTGAAGTCTGGCGTGCATGCTACGTTGGCGGGGGTGATTGTCGGTTTCATGATACCGTTGAATGCCAAGAGTGAGCCTTCACCGTCTGAAACCTTGGAGCATGAATTGCATCCTTGGGTGGCGTTCTTGATCTTGCCCTTGTTTGCATTTGCCAATGCTGGAGTGTCGTTACAGGGGGTATCTTTGAGCGGATTGACCTCATTGTTGCCACTGGGAATTGCCGCGGGCTTGTTTATCGGTAAGCCGCTGGGGATTTTTGCCTTTAGCTGGCTGGCCGTGAAGCTGGGGATCGCGCAGTTGCCTCAAGGCATTGGATTCAAACAGGTGTTTGCCGTTGCGGTGCTATGCGGTATTGGTTTTACCATGTCGATCTTTATTGCCTCATTGGCGTTTGCGGATGCGGACGCGGCTCTCAGTACTTATTCCAAGTTGGGAATACTATTGGGCTCAACGAGTGCCGCCGTAGTGGGTTATGGCCTGTTACGTCTTGCGTTACCGTCAGGAAAATAACTCTTCAGGGTTATCCCTCAATGATTTTGAGGAATTACAATAGCGTCATGTAGGGGCAGCGCCGTATGAGCACGGCGCTGCCCCAGCTATTTATAACTTTGTGTTGTCTTAAAATAAAGCAAAGGGAAGCTGTCGCTCATCGTGGCAGAACGTGTGCCAATGAGCAGCCCAAGGAGAACACCTCGTGAGAATGTCACATATCAATTTTAATCACCTGTATTACTTTTGGCAGGTTTGTAAAGCAGGATCGGTGGTGGGCGCTGCTGAGGCATTGTTCCTTACCCCACAGACGATTACTGGCCAAATCAAAGCGTTGGAAGAGCGGCTTAACGGTAAATTGTTTAAACGCCAGGGGCGCGGGCTAGTGCCTTCTGAACTGGGGCAACTGGTTTTCCGCTATGCCGATAAAATGTTTATGCTCAGCCAGGAAATGCTGGATATCGTCAACTATCGCAAGGAGTCTAACCTGCTGTTTGACGTTGGCGTAGCTGATGCCTTGTCCAAACGCCTGGTCAGCCAGGTATTGGAAACGGCGGTGGTGGTGGATAACGAACAAATTCATCTGCGCTGTTTTGAGTCAACGCATGAGATGCTGCTTGAGCAACTGAGCCAACACAAGTTGGATATGATCCTGTCGGATTGCCCGGTGGACTCCAGCCAGCAGGAAGGCTTGTTCTCTCTGAAGCTGGGGGAGTGCGGTATCAGCTTCTTCTGCCGCCAGCCGGTGCCGGATCTGCCGTTCCCGGCCTGTCTGGAGCAGCGGCGTTTGCTGATCCCAGGGCGGCGTTCGATGCTAGGGCGCAAACTGCTCAACTGGTTCAACACTCAGGGGATTAAAGTAGAAATACTCGGGGAGTTTGACGATGCGGCATTGATGAAGGCTTTTGGTTTGTACCACAACGCGATCTTCGTTGCCCCCACGCTGTATGCGCAGGATACCTATAACGATGATAACGTGGTGGAGATTGGGCGGATCGACAGCGTGCAGGAAGAGTATTACATCATTTTCGCTGAACGCATGATCCAGCATCCGGCGGTGCAGCGCGTGTGCAACAAAGACTTCTCGGCGCTGTTTGCTCTTTAGCAGCTACTTATAGGCGTAAAAAAACCTGCCGAAGCAGGTTTTTTTAACAAGCAGACAACGTAAGGCTTATTGCATTGCGTTGATGCGCGCAGTCAAGTTTGACTTATGGCGTGCTGCTTTGTTCTTATGGATCAGGCCTTTAGCTGCCTGACGATCCACAAGTGGTTGCATTACGAGGAATGCGTTTTGTGCTGCTTCTTTGTCGCCAGATGCGATAGCTGCGTCTACCTTCTTGATAAAGGTACGCACCATTGAGCGACGGCTAGCGTTATGCTTGCGGCGTTTCTCAGACTGTATGGCGCGTTTCTTAGCTGATTTGATATTAGCCAAGGTCCAACTCCCAAATATATTCTATTGAGGACAATTCAAAGGCCGAGGAATATGCCCTTTTAGCCTTCGTTTGTCAATGGATTTGTGCAAATAAGCGCCGTTTGTACGGGCGGCACTTGCTACGTTGTGATGGCGCAGGATTTTACCAGCTTCGGCCATGGGAATACAGTGTTTCGCGAGAAAAATCGCCCAGTGATTTACATCACACTCTGCAAGCGGCTGGCGGTCATGGATTATCCCCCGTCTTTCAAGCTGCTGCCGGAAGGCAGGCTTGATATCAGTTGGCTAATATACCACGCATTGCGCAGGATAAACGGTGGTTAAGGCGATTTTCCTCGGGTATGGTATGACTATCTATCTCACAGGAAACAATCGCTGGTTAACCTTAACCGCTGTACAAGGTATAATCCGCCGATTTCCATTGTTTTGAGCCAGCTATGCAGCTAATTCGCGGCATCCATAATATCCGGGCACGCCACCATGGTTGCGTGCTCACCATCGGCAACTTTGACGGCGTACACCGCGGTCACAAGGCGCTGTTGGAACAGTTGAAGCATGAGGGGCAACGCCTCGGGCTGCCGGTGATGGTCATGATCTTTGAGCCGCAGCCACTGGAACTGTTTGCCGCCGACAAGGCTCCTGCACGCCTCACGCGTTTGCGTGACAAGGCGAAATATCTGGCGCAGGCCGGGGTAGATTACCTGCTGTGCGTCAAGTTTGATCCCCGTTTTGCCGCCAATACCGCGCAGGCGTTTGTCGCCGAACTGCTGGTGGAAAAACTGGGCGTACAATTCCTGATGGTGGGGGATGACTTCCGCTTTGGCGCTGGCCGCGTAGGTGATTTCACCTTGCTGCAGAAAGCGGGGGAAGAATACGGTTTTGCGGTGGTGAGTACGCCAACCTTTCGTGAAGGGGAACTGCGTATCAGCAGCACGGCGATCCGCAATGCGCTGCGTGATGACGATCTCGCGCTTGCCGAAACGCTGCTTGGGCACCCGTACAGCATTTCAGGCCGCGTAGTGCATGGCGATGAACTGGGGCGCACCATCGGTTTCCCCACCGCCAACCTGCCGTTAAAGCGCCTGGTGGCACCGGTAAAGGGTGTCTATGCGGTCGATGTTTACGGCCTTGGCCCTGAACCGCTGCCAGGTGTCGCCAATATTGGCACGCGGCCAACCATTGCTGGCGTGCGTCAGCAGCTGGAAGTCCATCTGTTGGATGTCACAATGGATCTTTATGGGCGCCATATTAACGTGGTGCTCAGCGCGAAATTGCGCAATGAACAGCGTTTTGCTTCGCTCGATGCGCTGAAGCAGCAAATCGCCAATGATGTGGTGACGGCCCGGAAATTCTTCGGGCTACAGACACCGATTTAATGTCTATACCCTAAATAATTCGAGTTGCAGGAAGGCGGCAACGCAGTGAGTCCCCGGGAGCTTACATGAGTAAGTAACTGGGGTGAGCGACAAATCTGCCTGGAGCAGATTTGAACGCTGCTTACAGCGGCCCCGAAGGGGAGAGGCCCATGGATGGGCCGAGTAACAGAGCCAACGCACCTGCAACTTGAAGTATGACGGGTATATAGCCGAAAACGGAACCGAGAATCTAATGAGTGACTACAAGAATACCCTGAACTTGCCGGAAACAGGGTTCCCGATGCGTGGCGATCTCGCCAAGCGCGAACCTGACATGCTTGCCCGTTGGTATGAACAGGATCTGTACGGGATGATTCGTGCTGCCAAAAAGGGCAAGAAATCCTTTATTTTGCATGATGGCCCTCCGTATGCGAATGGCAGCCTTCATATTGGTCACTCGGTAAACAAGATCCTGAAAGACATTATTGTCAAATCTAAAGGGATGGCCGGCTTAGATTCACCTTACGTTCCGGGTTGGGACTGCCACGGCTTGCCGATCGAACTGAAAGTTGAGCAACTGTATGGCAAACCGGGCGAGAAACTGACCCCGGCGGAATTCCGCCAGAAGTGCCGTGAGTATGCGGCCGAACAGATTGAAGGCCAGAAGAAAGACTTTATCCGTATGGGAGTCCTGGGGGATTGGGAACATCCGTACCTGACCATGGACTTCAAAACCGAAGCCAACATCATTCGCGCGCTGGGCAAGATCATCAGCAACGGCCACCTGCTGAAGGGCGCCAAGCCGGTACACTGGTGTACCGACTGTGGTTCATCCTTGGCGGAAGCGGAAGTAGAGTATTACGACAAAACTTCCCCGTCGATCGACGTGACGTTCCACGCGGTGGATGCGGCGGCGGTTGCGGCCAAATTTGGCGTGCACAGCGTTAATGGCCCGATCTCCCTGGTGATCTGGACCACGACCCCTTGGACATTGCCAGCTAACCGCGCGATCTCGCTCAACCCGGAATCTGCTTACCAACTGGTGCAGGTAGAAGGCCAATGCCTGATCCTGGCGGCGGATCTGGTTGAAAGCGTGATGAAGCGCGTCGGTATTACCCATTGGGCAGTGCTGGGCGACTGTAACGGTGCCGATCTGGAACTGATGCGTTTCACCCATCCGTTTATGGGCTTTGATGTGCCGGCGATCCTGGGGGAGCACGTCACGCTGGATGCCGGTACCGGTGCGGTGCACACGGCGCCAGGCCACGGCCCGGACGACTTTGTCATCGGTCAGAAATATGGCCTGGAAGTGGCTAACCCGGTTGGCCCGAACGGCTGCTATCTGCCGGGCACCTACCCGTCACTGGATGGCAAATTCGTGTTCAAAGCCAACGATCTGATCGTTGAGCTGCTGCGTGAAAAAGGCGGGTTGCTGCACGTTGAGAAATTGCTGCATAGCTACCCGTGCTGCTGGCGTCACAAAACGCCGATCATCTTCCGGGCCACGCCGCAATGGTTCATCAGCATGGATCAGAAAGGCTTGCGTCAGCAGTCGCTGGCCGAGATCAAAGGCGTGAAGTGGATCCCGGATTGGGGCCAGGCGCGCATTGAAACGATGGTAGCTAACCGCCCGGACTGGTGCATCTCGCGTCAGCGTACCTGGGGTGTGCCTATGTCGCTGTTCGTGCACAAAGACACCGAGCAACTTCACCCGCGCAGCGTTGAGCTGATGGAAGAAGTGGCGAAACGCGTTGAGCAGGATGGCATTCAGGCTTGGTGGGATCTGGACGCCGCCGATATTCTCGGCGCTGAAGCGGCCGACTACGTGAAAGTGCCAGATACGCTGGACGTGTGGTTTGACTCTGGTTCAACCCATTCTTCGGTCGTGGATGTACGCCCTGAGTTCAACGGCCACGGGGCCGACATGTATCTGGAAGGTTCCGACCAGCACCGTGGCTGGTTTATGTCATCGCTGATGATCTCGACCGCCATGAAAGGCAAGGCACCTTATAAAGAAGTGCTGACCCACGGTTTCACCGTGGATGGTCAGGGCCGCAAGATGTCCAAATCCATCGGCAACACCGTCAGTCCGCAGGACGTGATGAACAAGCTGGGTGGCGACATTCTGCGTTTGTGGGTGGCTTCTACCGATTACACCGGCGAGATCGCGGTTTCCGACGAGATCCTCAAGCGTGCCGCTGATTCTTATCGCCGTATCCGTAACACCGCGCGTTTCCTGCTGGCGAACCTGAACGGGTTTGATCCCAGCACCGACAGCGTGGCTGCGGAAGAGATGGTGGTGCTGGATCGCTGGGCGGTGGGGCGTGCATTGGCGGCGCAGCAGGATATCGAACAGGCATATGCCAACTACGATTTCCATGAAGTGGTGCAGCGCTTGATGCAGTTTTGCTCGGTTGAGATGGGTTCCTTCTATCTGGACATCATCAAAGATCGTCAGTACACCGCGAAAAGCGACAGCGTCGCTCGCCGTAGCTGCCAGACTGCGCTGTTCCACATTGCCGAAGCGCTGGTGCGCTGGATGGCACCGATCATGTCCTTCACCGCTGATGAGATCTGGAGCTTCCTGCCGGGCAAGCGTGCGCAGTATGTCTTCACCGAAGAGTGGTACAGCGGCCTGTTCGGGCTGGCCGAAGGTGAAAGCATGAACGACGCCTTCTGGGAAGAACTGCTGAAAGTGCGTGGGGAAGTCAACAAGGTGCTGGAGCAGGCGCGTGCGGACAAACGCATTGGCGGTTCGCTGGAAGCCGCAGTCACTCTGTATGCGGATAACGAACTGGCGGCACGCCTCAACAGCCTGCAGGATGAACTGCGTTTTGTGCTGCTGACCTCTGCCGCCGCGGTGGCACCATTGGCCGATGCGCCAGCGGATGCACAGCCAAGCGAACTGATAAAAGGGCTGAAAATTGCCTTCAGCACCGCTGAAGGTGAGAAATGCCCGCGTTGCTGGCACTACACCACCGACATCGGTCAGGTTGCAGAACATGCAGAACTCTGTGGCCGCTGTGTCACTAACGTCGCCGGTGACGGTGAAAAACGCAACTACGCCTGATGAATGAGCGCCTGATGAGTAGACCGATAAGTTCGACCGGCTTGCGCTGGCTGTGGCTGGTAGTGGTAGTGCTGGCGCTGGATCTTGCCAGCAAACAGTGGATCCTGAATAACTTCGTGCTGGGCCAGACCCAGCCGTTGTTCCCGTCATTTAACCTGTACTATGCGCGCAACTATGGCGCGGCGTTCAGTTTCCTGGCGGATCATGGCGGCTGGCAGCGCTGGTTCTTCGCCGGTATTGCTATCGCGATCGTGGTAGTGCTGCTGGTGATGATGTATCGCAACAGCGCGCAGCAGAAGCTGAGCAATATTGCCTATGCCTTTATTATTGGTGGGGCGCTCGGCAACCTGTTTGATCGTCTGTGGCACGGTTTTGTTGTCGACTTTATCGACTTCTACATCGGCAACTGGCACTACCCGACCTTTAACCTGGCAGACAGCTTTATCTGCGTCGGGGCAGCGATGATTGTGCTGGAAGGTTTTCTGCCGGCGAAGAAACGCGTGAAGAGTGAAGGTAAGTAATATGACGGCTCAGGTTAGCAGTAACAGCGCGGTACTGGTGCATTTTACGCTGAAACTGGCGGACGGTTCGACCGCAGAATCCACTCGCGGTAATGGCAAACCGGCGCTGTTCCGCCTGGGGGATGGCAGCCTGTCGGCACCTCTGGAGCAGCAACTGCTGGGCCTGCGGGCCGGTGACAAGTGCGCTTTTACCCTGCAACCGGAAGCGGCATTCGGTGTTGAGAACCCGGATCTGATCCAGTTTTTCTCGCGCCGTGACTTTGCCGAAACTGGCGTGCCGGAGGTGGGGACCATCATGCTGTTTAGCGCCATCGACGGCAGCGAAATGCCCGGCGTTGTGCGAGAAGTGGCTGAAGATTCCATCACCGTGGATTTCAACCATCCGTTGGCGGGGCATCCGGTCACCTTCGATATTGAAGTGCTGGAGATTGACCCGCAGCCGCAGCAGGAGGAAACGCATGCAAATATTGCTGGCTAACCCACGCGGTTTTTGCGCTGGGGTTGATCGTGCGATCAGTATTGTGGAGCGTGCGCTGGAGATTTACGGCGCACCTATCTATGTGCGTCACGAAGTGGTGCACAACCGCTATGTGGTAGACAGCCTGCGCGAACGCGGCGCGGTGTTTATTGAAGAGATCTCTGAAGTGCCGGACGGTTCGATCCTGATCTTCTCTGCACACGGGGTGTCTCAGGCGGTGCGTGCCGAAGCGAAAGCCCGCGAACTGACTATGTTGTTCGACGCCACCTGTCCGCTGGTGACCAAAGTGCATATGGAAGTGGCTCGTGCCAGCCGTAAGGGCACGGAAGCGATCCTGATTGGTCACGCCGGGCACCCGGAAGTGGAGGGCACGATGGGCCAGTACAGCAACCCGAAAGGAGGCATGTACTTGGTAGAGTCGCCGGAAGATGTCTGGAAGCTGCAGGTGAAGAACGAAGGTAACCTGTGCTTTATGACGCAGACCACGCTGTCGGTGGATGATACTTCCGAGGTGATCGATGCGCTGCGCAAGCGCTTCCCGAATATCATCGGGCCGCGTAAGGATGATATCTGCTATGCCACCACTAACCGCCAGGAAGCCGTACGCAATCTGGCGGGGGATGCCGATGTGGTACTGGTGGTCGGATCAAAAAACTCCTCCAATTCAAACCGCCTGGCCGAATTGGCGCAGCGCGTCGGTAAACCCGCTTACCTGATTGATTCGGCGGCGGACATCCAGGAGTCTTGGTTGAAAGATGCCAGCAGCATTGGCGTCACCGCTGGGGCCTCGGCGCCAGACGTGCTGGTTCAGGATGTGATCAGCCGCTTGAAGACATTGGGTGGTCAGGATGTTCATGAGATCAGCGGCCGCGAAGAGAACATCGTGTTTGAAGTGCCAAAAGAGCTGCGGGTAGACATCAAGCAGATCGAATAAGCGATTAAACACCGCATCATCACGGGAAGCCAAGGGCTTCCCGTTTTTCGTTAGGGGTCTGCCAGACCCGTTACTGAGCTTACTAAGCGCCATTCGTGGCGCTTTTTTTATGCACGCTAACAGACAAGACAGGTTCTGTTGCCGACCACACTACCGCAACCCGGTGAAGGCTCTGGGGGCGCTGACGTAAGATTTATCTGGCAGAGGGCGCTGTAGCTAGCACCGAGGGAGTGGGATAGCGGCACCTACCTGCAAAGGAGGATTAAGTGGTGGTTAAGCGTTGAAAGCGAAGTCATCAGCCCGGTATAAGCCCGGGTTTTTTTGACCCTAGCGTCTTGCGACAACCTTGTATCCACAACCCAAAAACTTAACGAAATGATGAGGAACACAATGAAAAAGATAGCGATTTATTCACTGCTCGCCACAATGATGACATCAAGCGGCGCATTTGCTGCCAGTGACAGTATTGTGGCAACGTCTACCCCACCTCAGTACGAGGCCCCGAGCAAACAAGCCAGGGGGGTATTCGGCGGTGATACCACCACCTATGTAAAGTGCGTCTATAAAGTGGGCGGCCAGGATGACAGTAATCCCTCCTCGTCCTGGCTATGGGCGAAAGTGGGGGGCGACTACGCGAAGCTGAAGGGCTATTGGTATAACTCAATGCCACTGGCGAACATGTTCTATACCGAAGCAGCGCATGGGGAGGTGATGAACTTGTGTCATAGCACCTTGGCGGCAGCAGGGGTCAACTCCCCTATTGTTATCCCTTACGCCTCTGATTACACCCTGTCCTACTACTATGTGATCTGGAACCAAGGGGTTAAACAGCCGGTTATCAAGGTGGGTGCTCGGGAGCTTGATCGTATGGTGGTTTTTGGTGACAGCCTGAGTGACACCATCAACGTCTATAACGGCTCATACGGTACCGTGCCGAACAGTACCACCTGGTTACTGGGCCATTTCTCTAATGGCAAGCTTTGGCATGAATACCTGGCTAACGCATTGAAGCTGCCAAGCTACGTGTGGGCGACGGGCAATGCGGAAAGCGGGGAGAAACCCTTCTTCAACGGATTCAGCAAGCAGGTCGATTCGTTCAAGGATTACGCCGCTCGAACCCAAGGTTACGATATTGGCAAAACGCTGTTTACCGTGCTGTTTGGCGGAAATGACTTTATCACCGGGGGGAAAAACGCCAACGAGGTTATCGAGCAATACAGCACGCAACTGGATCGCCTGGCCCAACTGGGGGCGAAGCAGGTTGCGGTTTTCCGGCTGCCAGATTTTTCAGTTATCCCGAACGTTGCCAAGTGGACGGCGGCTGATAAGGCCAAGCTGAAAGAGAACAGCGTGCTGTTCAATGATCAGGTCGAGAAGCTGATCGCTAAGCTCAATGCGACCTATCCTCAAACGACGTTCTATACGCTGAAGCTGGATGACGCGTTTAAACAGGTCTTGGAAAATAGCGATAAATACGGCTTTGTGAATAAGACCGACACCTGCCTGGATATTTCCCAAAGCGGGCTCAGCTATGCGGCAGGGGCCAGTGCGAAAACGGCCTGTAAGAACAGTAATGCGGCGTTTGTATTCTGGGACAATATGCACCCGACCACCAAAACGCATGGATTGCTGGCGGAGCTGTTAAAGGCTGAGATGGTGCGGGGGCTTGCGGCTCCATAACCATCGCCGAGCGTAGTTGATTTTTAGATTGTCATAACCCACCCGCCTTCTAGGCGGGTCAGATTGATGACAAAGTCCTGGCCGTGAGGCCAGGACTTTGATCTAATAAGGTCAGTGCAAAAAATGGACTGACTGCCATGCTCAAAACACCCTCTCCTCAGCAATATCA
>NZ_JBBCVB010000007.1:0-230738 GCF_037199905.1 Serratia sp. MMO-28 | reverse complement strand
ATAAGCTCTCCCACGGGCTTGGTGTCCCAGAGGGCGTACGTGCTGCCACGCCGGGTAAGAACACGGTACAACCTATCTTTTTACATCAACTACAAACATACAAGGGTTAGGATAAGGGGACGAGCACCGCACGACTTGCCCCTCACCCCGGCCCTCACCCACAGGGAGAGGGAGGCCATACCTTTAGCACCTGCTGCATAATTATACCGTTTTGCGCTTAACTGACCGGCATTAGGCTACAGGGCGGTATTTTTCCAATCTGGCGCGGCTGGCCTGCGCCTCTTCCCCCAGCCAATCCACCAGTTCGCTCAGGGCGGTGGGTATTACCGCGCGTTCAGGATATACCAGATAGTAGGCCGCGCCGCTGGCCACGCTGAGCGGGAACGGCGTGACGATGCGGTTGGCCTGAATGTCCTCTTCCAGCAGGCAAAGATCGCCGATCGCAATACCAAATCCCTGCAGCGCGGCGCTGGTCGCCAGATCGAGGGTATCGAAATGCTGTGCTTTGGCGGAAGGCAATGCCTCATGCCCAGCCGCTTTCAGCCACAATAGCCAATCGCGGCGATCGCGCGTTGGGTGCAACAGGGTTTTCTGCGCCAGATCGCCAGGCTGCGGCGGCCGATTCAGCACCGGCAGATAAGTGGGCGTGCAAACCGGGGTCAGGATCTCGTCAAACAGATGCTGCACCACCAGCCGTTTGCGCTGTGGCTCACCAAACACCACGGCGGCATCAAAATGCTCGGTGCTGAAATCGACGCCGTGCGATACCGAAGCGGTCAGTTCGATATGCATTTCCGGCCGCTCATTCTGCAGGCGAATA
Organism: Serratia sp. MMO-28; assembly: GCF_037199905.1. Taxonomy (NCBI): domain Bacteria; kingdom Pseudomonadati; phylum Pseudomonadota; class Gammaproteobacteria; order Enterobacterales; family Yersiniaceae; genus Serratia; species Serratia sp. MMO-28. Next base: position 229,918 of record NZ_JBBCVB010000007.1, on the reverse strand, counting down.
ATGCGCGGTAACACCCAGCGCATCGCACAGGTCGGGCATTTGATCCGCAGCGTGCCCGGCTGCGCGCTGGCCCGCGCCAACGCCTCAGCCAATTGCCCCAATGCCTGCTGCACCGGTGCCAACAGCGATGCTCCCTGCGCGGTCAGCACCAATCCGCGCGCCCGGCGGCTGAACAGCGGGTAACCCAATTGCTGCTCCAGGCCAAGGATCTGGCGGCTGACCGCCCCCTGCGTCAGGTGCAACGCCTGCGCCGCATGGGTGAAATTAAGGCGCTGCGCCACCACCACAAAAGTTTTCAGCACGTCGAGTGACGGTAACGCTGTCTGCATGGCTAACCCTCTATTAACGCAAAAAAACCTCTTACCAGACATGATCTAAACGCATGGCTAGCATGACGAATTTTCTCTTGTTCGTCGATCCTAACTCATGCTTAATCGTTCCACACTTCATTCTTTTGTCCGGAGCCCATCATGCAGAGCGCCTGCTCCCAACGCTCGAAACTGCCAGACGTCGGCACCACCATTTTCACCGTGATCGGCCAACTGAGCGCCGAACACCAGGCACTGAATCTGTCCCAGGGGGCACCGAATTTTGCCTGCGATTTGCAGTTGGTGGAAGGTGTCGCCCAAGCCATGCGCGCAGGTCATAACCAATATGCCCCAATGAGCGGCGTGGCCGCCTTGCGCGTTGCGCTGGCGGAAAAAGTTGAACGCCTGTACGGCACGCGCTACGACGCGGATGACGAAATCACGGTCATCGCCAGCGCCAGCGAAGGGCTCTATTCCGCCATCAGCGCGCTGGTGCACCCCGGCGACGAGGTGATCTACTTTGAACCGGCGTTCGACAGCTACGCGCCGATCGTCCGTCTGCAAGGGGCAACACCGGTCGCCATCAAGCTTTCACTGCAGGATTTACGGATCGATTGGGACGAGGTGGCCGCCGCGATCAACGGCAAAACGCGGATGATCATCGTTAACAGCCCGCATAACCCCACCGGCAGCGTATTCAGCGAGCATGATATTGAGCGCCTGACCGCGCTGACGCGCCACACCGATATCGTCATTCTGTCTGATGAAGTCTACGAACACGTGGTATTCGACGGGGGCATCCACCACAGCATGGCGCGCCATCCGGCTCTGGCGGAACGCAGCGTGATCGTGTCGTCATTCGGCAAAACCTACCACGTCACCGGCTGGCGCGTCGGCTATTGCATGGCACCGGCGGCGCTGATGGAGGAGATCCGCAAGGTGCACCAGTTTATGGTGTTCTCGGCCGATACCCCGATGCAGTACGCCTTTGCCGCCGCGTTGAATAACCCGCAAAGCTATCTGGGGCTGGCAGATTTCTACCAGCAAAAACGCGATCTGCTGGCCAACGCACTGCAGGATTCACGTTTTGAATTGCTGCCAAGCGATGGCAGTTTCTTTATGCTGGCCCGCTTTAGCAGCTTCAGTAACGAAAGTGACAACGACTTTGCGGTGCGTTTGATCCGTGAAGCCAAAGTTGCCACCATCCCGCTATCGGCGTTTTACAGCGATGGCACCAATACCGGCATTATCCGTTTGAGTTTCTCGAAAGATAACGACACCCTGCTGGAAGGCGCACGCCGCCTGTGCCAGGTGTAACCCATTGATTCCGTTGCATAGGAAAGAACACCGATGAAAAAAACCTTAAACATGCTCATTGCCGCAGGCTGCCTGTTGGCTGCTGGCTCGACTTTCGCGGCGGAAAATAAGCTGCGCTTTGGTATTGAAGCTCTGTATCCGCCGTTCGAATCCAAATCCGCCAGCGGCCAGTTGGAAGGGTTTGATATCGATCTGGGTCACGCCGTCTGTGCTGCGGCAAAGCTTGAATGCAGTTGGGTAGAAACCTCGTTCGACAGCCTGATCCCGGCGCTGCAGGCGCGTAAGTTCGAGGCGATCAACTCAGCGATGAACGTCACCGATCAGCGCCGTGCGGCGATTGCCTTCACCGACTCGATTTATCAGGTGCCTAACCGTTTGATCGCCAAAGCCGACAGCGGCCTGCTGCCAGACGCCAAGTCACTGGCCGGCAAGCGCGTCGGGGTTCTACAAGGCTCGATCCAGGAAAACTATGCCAATGCGCATTGGGCTCCGCAGGGGGTCGACGTGGTGTCTTATCAGGATCAGAACCAGGTGTACCTTGACCTGACCTCTGGCCGCCTGGATGCCACGCTGATCATGGCCCCTGCCGGGCAGAGCGGTTTCCTGGCGCACCCGGACGGCAAAGGTTTTGCCTTTGTCGGTGAAGCGGTAAAAGACGGCAAAATTCTGGGTGAAGGCATTGCGTTTGGCTTACGCAAAGACGATGCCGCCCTGCTGAAGCAGTTGAACGAAGCTATCGCAAAAGTGAAGCAGCAAGGGACCATTAGCGCGCTGTCGAAGAAGTATTTTGGGGATATTGATGTGACGGTGAAGTAAGTATTTCCTGCCTACGCAGTTAATATCCATTAAATTAATATGGATACTAACTGCATCCCGCAGCCTATTTATACCCAAAATAATTCGAGTTGCTTGTAGGCGGCAACTGAATGACAAATCGGTCTTTGACCGATTTGAACAGCGCTTGCGCTGGCCCGTAGGGTGAGCCTCGAAGAGGCTCATCATCCCCAGGAGCTTACTCAAGATCAGACTGGGGTGAGTGACAAATCTGCTAAGCAGATTTGAACGCTGCTTGCAGCGGCCCCGAAGGGGCGAGGCCCAATACGGGCCGAGTCACGTAGCCAACACCCAAGCAACTTGAAGTATGACGGGTATAGATGCAGCTATTAAAGCATAATCACCTGCTCACAATCGTTATTTTATGAATGACGAGGGACTAAAATGTTTCCCAGGGGTGGGCTTTATCACCACAAATCAGACACATTTTCTAACATAAAATGTACGAGCAGAAAGTATGATGGTTCAGGTGAAACCCAACGAAAACCAGCATAGGGTCATCTCTACAATCCCCAGTCCACGCTGAATCACGCGTTAATTTAGTGCTTGCTACCCCCAACCTGGTGCACCATGAACGTTCAAAGGAAGGAAGTGTGAAGGTGGGGGAAGTCCTTTCCCCCATAGCAAATCAATATGTTAGCGAAGCAGTGAAGACCGGTTTAATCACGAATTATAAAGCTAGAGGTAGTTGAGATAGCCGTTAGTAATCAGATCATTGGCCTTTTTGAGCCGATAACGAATGTTCGCCCGCAACCAGCTGTCTGATGACCATTCACTTCTTACCCTTTCTTCACCAAAAATCTCAGAGGCAATATCTTTGTGCGTAAAACCTTGATTTCTATCATCAATAGTCTTAAGCAGTTCCAGACACTGTTTCTCTTTTTCATCGGTTTCACACTGATTGTTGATGATATTCTTAATGATATCGATATTCCTGTTTATTGTGTTGGTTTTCAGGCTCAACGGAATATACAAGAATAAATTTGAGTTCTCATTCAAGGTAATACCACCATCAGCGAAAAACTGAAAGTAGTTGTTATTATTGAATATTTTTATGCAGCATGTGTCATCCATCAGCCTGAGCGTGCGCTGATGGACTCCTGGCTTACCCGTGATACTCCCCCAGGTAAAATCACCGTAAGTGCTGAGTGCGAGCCTGATAGAGCGCTTGCTGAGCCTGGGAGACCAAAAGACATCTATGGGATCAGGATTACCAGGCTCCACATACTTCATTAGCCCCCACTTTTTTTCAGCTTCAAGATCTAAAATACTTTGTGTCCTTGCGGTATCATCGGATATTCCACTCACATAACAACCCTCTTCCATAGCTATTTCCCAATCACTTATGTACTGTGGGTTTCTCCGCAAACACTCCCAAGCAAAATCAGTATATACCAACTTTTTCATGGTGACATCCTTCGATTTGCAATATCCATTTCAAGCAAATCATAGTAACGATAGGATAAGAGATCATTAGAAGGGTGAAAAGTCAGGTGATAAATTTTATCCCTACACATTACCCCAGACACAAACTATTAATTACTCCATCGAAATTTTCCACATATTATGGAAAATAATGAAATTCATCAGAATCCAATGGAATTATCTTAGATAAAAATAGCTCTACCCTAGATTAGTGCTCATTTAACCAACGGATAAAAGGACCGGGTTAATAATATGGACTTTACCTCTCCTCAAGATTTATTCGGTGTTGAATTCGATCCACTGTATAGCGAAATAGAGGCAACGCTGGCGCAGCAGGATGAATCTTCCGATCCGCTTTCTATGTCACATGAGCAGCCGAAAATCAATTGGCCGCTGATTGCGGAACAATCAACCAAGCTGTTGGAACAATGCTACGATTTGCGAGTGGCGCTCTGGCAGATTAGAGCCAAGATGCATCAGGAAGGAGTCTGCGCCTTATTTCGCGGTTTAAATAAACTGGCCGAAAAAATCGAAGAAAACCGGGAGCCTATCTACCCTATTTCTGATGATAACTCGATAAATACTGGGCATGCGGCCGCGCTGTGTTGGTTATCGACCTCGCAATGTATTGCTGAATTAAAATCCGTACGCTTAACGGCGGAACATGCATATAACATACAGGATTTATTTAACTCCGAGTTTGAGGCCAATGAATCGAACCGTTTTTTGACAGCTTCATCCAACTCGTTAGTGGCAGTAAATACTTACTTCCAACAGAACGGTTACCCCGATTTGCTTGAGCAATTTATCAGCATTAGGAATTTCATTAAGAAAATTGAGAGTTATGCTAATCAATATTCTGATGGGTATCGGTTAGATTGTGATCAATTACATGCCTTCCTCTCAAAACACATTACGCTTCTTTCACAGTCAATTACCAACATAAATAGTAATGGTATAGACCAAGATGAAATAGCAACTCTTTCACTATCCACCTCGGTAGTGAATTCGAGTGATATTAATATCCGCTCACGTCAAGAGATTATTTTTATGCTAGATCGCATTTTAGAGTATTTCCAGAACTATGAACCTAGCCATCCGGCACCGATATTTATACGACGGACCAAGCAGATGATGGGGATGGACTTCATTTCTATTGTGGAGGATCTGCTTCCAGAGTCTTCGAGCACTTTACAACTGTTTACCGGTAAGTAACTCCTGAATAATCTTATGAGGACATCGAGATGGCCAAAGATTCAAGCTCACAAAAATTTATTGGCAGAAATAATGCCCCAAGGGTGCAAATAGAATATGACGTTGAAATTTACGGGGCCAATAAAAAAGTCGAGCTGCCATTTGTTACCGGCGTGATGGCGGATCTTTCCGGCCATCGTGATAAGCCGCTCGCCGCCGTTGAAGAACGCAAATTCCTGACCTTCGATCAGGACAACTTCGACGCCCGCATGCGTGCCATTAAGCCGCGGCTCAAATTCTATGTCGATAACACCTTGAGTGATGACGAAGAGTTGCTGGATATCGAACTTGAATTTGAATCCATGGATGACTTTTCTCCCGGAGCCATTGCCCGCCGAATACCTCAAATGGACAGGCTACTCGAAGCCCGCACGCACCTGGCGGAACTGATTACTTACATGGACGGCAAAGCCAGTGCAGAAGAAGTGGTTAAACAACTTCTTGAGCAACCCGACTTCTTACAACGCCTGGCTGCCGATGCGCAGAGTACGGTTAATCACCTCGGCCAGGATCTCAATAGTGAAGCCTCTGAGGGAGACGAATAGTGGAGAACCTGCAACAAGCACCAGCCAATAGTTTACCGGACGTTGAGGTCACCTTTGCTGACAACGAGTTGGACGAACTGCTCAAACGCTCGTTCCGCCCACGTACTGATGAAGCATCATCCGCCGTGCGCCGCGCAATAGGGACGCTTGCGGCTTACGCCAACAAAGGGAAAGTCAAGGTCAACCGAGATGTTGTGCTGACCATTGAATCTTTAGTCGCGGAGATCGACGAAAAGCTTTCAGAGCAGATGAACCATGTCCTGCACCATAAAGAATTTCAGAAACTGGAATCCGCCTGGCGTGGTCTGAGCTATCTGGTAAATAACACCGAAGTCAGTGAAACGCTGAAAATCCGCGTACTCAACATCAGCAAAGATGAACTGGCGAAAACGCTGCGCCGTTATCGGGGTTCAGCCTGGGATCAAAGCCCCATCTTCAAGCAGGTTTACGAGCATGAATATGGTCAATTTGGTGGCGAACCTTTTGGCTGCATGATTGGTGACTTTGAATTTGATCACAGCCCACAAAACGTCGCCCTGCTGACGGAATTAGCCAAGGTGGCCGCTGCGGCTCACTGCCCGTTTATCGCCTCAGCCTCTCCTAGCATTATGCAGATGAACAGCTGGCAGGAGCTCGGTAACCCACGTGATATCGGCAAAATCTTCACCACGCCAGAATATGCCCCCTGGAGGCGGCTGCGGGAAAGCAATGACTCACGTTATCTGGTACTGACGCTGCCACGTTTTCTTTCACGTTTGCCCTACGGGGCCAAAAGTCTGCCAATCGACGATTTTGCCTTTGAGGAAGTGGTCAGCCCCTACTCCATCGACGACTTTACCTGGGCCAACGCGGCCTATGCGATGGGGGTCAATATCAACCGTGCTTTCAATGAATACGGTTGGTGCTCACGGATCCGCGGTATCGAATCCGGCGGTTCAGTGGAAGAGCTCCCGGCGTATGCCTTCCCGTCTGACGAAGGAGGTTACGAACTGACCTGCCCAACCGAGCTGGCCATTTCCGATCGCCGTGAAAACGAATTATCCAATTCCGGTTTTCTACCGCTGGTCTACAGAAAACACTCGGACTTTGCCGCCTTTATCGGCTCATGCACGCTGCATTCCCCCGCACTGTATGAAGACCCTGATGCGACGGCAAACGCCAAACTTTCAGCACGTTTGCCCTACATTTTTGCCACCTGCCGCTTTGCTCATTACCTCAAATGTATTGTGCGCGACAAGATTGGTTCGTTCCGCTCTCGTGATGATATGCAAGTTTGGCTGAACGACTGGCTGATGAACTATGTGGATGGTGATCCCTCCATCTCCACGGAAGCCACCAAAGCCAAACGGCCACTGGCTGCCGCAGAAGTCCGGGTTGAAGACGTGGAAGACGATCCGGGCTTTTACCGGGCTCATTTCTACCTGCGCCCTCACTACCAGTTGGAAGGGATGACGGTATCCCTACGGCTAGTTTCCAAACTCCCTTCCAGCAAAGAAGGCAAAGAGCAATAGCAATAGCAATAGCAATAGCAATAGCAATAGCAATAGGCCACAAAACGCGTGCCCGGAACCATTCTGCGCCTCACCACGCAGGGTCTGGCATCGCTATGGCAATTCATCGGCCCCATTAAGGAGGTGTAACAAAGGAAAAAATATTTTTATCCATAAGAATCAGTTTATTACCGAGAAATTTCAACACGAATTTAATGACATTAATTCAGGAGTGAAAGAATGGCTGCGTTAGTAGATTACTTTCTCAAAATTGAAGGGGTAGAAGGCGAATCACCGGATCAGAACTATGCAGGCTGGATCCAGTTACAAGCTTGGCAATGGTCAGAAGAGAACGCCGGGCGCTGGGGATTCGGCAGCGGTGGCGGTTCCGGTAAGGTTGAGATGAAAGATTTTGAATTCCGCATGGTCAGCAACAAGGCTTCGCCCAAGCTGTTTCTGATGTGTGCTACTGGCGATCATATCCCACAGGCCAAACTGGTTTGCCGTAAATCAGGGAGTGGCCAGCAAGACTTCCTGACCGTCACCTTCAGTAATTGCCTGGTTTCCTCTTTCAAAACCGTCGGCAATATGCCCCTGGGCATCGCAGAAAAGCTGGATGTCGACACCGTTCTGCCAACGGATGTGATCAGTCTGAACTTTGCTCGCATTGAGCTTGAATACAAAGAGCAAAAGAACGATGGCTCAATGGGCGCGGTGATCAAATCGGGTTACGACCTGAAACTGAACTCACGGGTTTAACACCGCTAATCAGGCTGCTCCAGAAGCCTGGAGCAGCCTACCAGTACTGCTAGGGAAGGCTAATCATGACCATTTCAGCCCCGATACTTTTCGACAAATTGAGCCTGCGCCATGAGCACACCCGCCTGCCACACTGGCGTGAAGTCCTGCTGCGGGATATTGAGTGTTTGCTGAATGACTCCGCTCACAGCGCTGCGCTGAAATTGGGGCATCACCCTCATTGCGAAACCTCAGTGGTCAATTTCGGTCTGCCTTCGCTGAGCCAACAGGTGCCGATCAACACCGATCTGATGGCGCTCGCACGCCATATACAACGCATCATCGCGACTTTTGAACCGCGTCTGGATCCGCGCTCAATCAAGGTGGTTCCGTTAATTGATAAAGACCACACCTGGGTGTTGGCCATCCTGTTTGATATCCATGCCAGATGCCATCTCCCCGGCGAAGAACAGCTGATGAATCTGCGCATCGCCCTTGATTACTCCTATGGAATGGTACGCGTTATCTAAACAATGCAGGATAAAAGGAACAGGTCATCATGCTAAGCGAAAATTTTCTCGCTTTATATAACGAAGAGTTGCGTTACCTACGTGAAGACGGGCGGCGCTTTGCACAAATGCATCCGCAGGTTGCCCAGCACCTGGGGCTGCATGTTGATGGCGTGCTCGATCCTTTCGTTGAGCGCTTGCTTGAAGGCACCGCATTCCTCAGTTCGCGCATTCAAGAACGCCTCAATAACGAGCACCCCGAGTTCGCCCTGCAAATGTTAGGCCGTCTGGCCCCTTTGTGGTACACCCCGTTGCCGTCGATTGCCACCATCGCCATGACGCCGGATCTGACTTCCCCCCAGTGGCATTCACACGTCATTCTGCCGAAAGGGAGCCGCGTAAGCTTAAACGACCAGTCGCTGAACCATCGGCGGGCCAATTTCTCTACCGGGCGCACGCTGAAAATTCAGCCGGTGACCATTGAACATGCCGACTGTAGCAGCACCCCTCCGGCCAATTTGCCACACGCGGTGGCCAGCCAACTGCGCGATGGGCAAGCGCACCTGGCGCTTCGTCTCAGCACTCAAGGGGTCGCAGCATTATCCGAGCTGGATCTCGCGCCCTTAAACCTGACGCTGGCTGGGGATATGGTGCATGCCAATCAGGTGATGAGCACGCTGCTCAACCACACGTTGCGCATTGTCGTCTGGGCAAAAACGGAACAGCGTCCGTTGATGAAGGTGCTCACTAAACAGCAACTGCGCCAGGGGGGCTTAAATCGGGATGAAGCCTTGCTCCCAAGCCATATCAGCGAACTGCCCGGCAGCCGTCTGCTACGCGAATATTTTGCTGCACCATCACGCTTTTTCAGCCTTGAACTGCACGGCCTGAATGACTTCTTGCAACAAGGTGAGCGAGTGCACGCCTTCGAAGTTCTGTTTGTCTTGAACCAACGGCCGCTGCATTTGATCGACCGGGTACATGCGCAGGATTTCCGTCTGTTTGCCACACCGATCATCAACCTGTACAAGCGCCGTTGCAGCCCGGTACTCATCAATAATGAGCACATCGAATACCCGATCATCGTCGATCAGTTGAACCCGCGTCTGTACGAAATCCATCACCTGCTGAGCGTGCAAGGATTACTGACCGATGGCGGCAATATTCCTTTCTCCCCGCTGCATGGACATGGGCATTTTGACGACGATGATAATCTGGCGGGATACAGTATCCGCCGGCGGCGTGAGTTCAGAGAAAACAACGGTCAGAAAGCGTCGCCCATGCCCCATGACAGCCTGTTTATCTCTCTGTCTCCTGGCAACACCGGCTTTGATATCGATCGCGTGAAATCGCTGTCGATCGAAGCCATGGTCTGTGAGCGCCACCTGATCCCCAATCAGTTGCAGCATGCGCAATTCCAATTGGATATTGCCCTGCCTATCGGCGCAGTTGAAATGCTGCGCTCACCTTCACGACCGCAAGGCGTACCCGATATCGCCCAAGCCTGGCGCGCCCTGCAGCTGATTGCCAATAACCCATTACGTTACGCCCAGCCAGAAGTCAGTGACTGTTCCGGATTGCTGAAAGACTGGTTATCGCTGTTTTGCCCCCCCGGTGAAGCTAGCCAATATAAACGCATCACCAGCCTCAATCATGCCAGCATCAGCCACAGCTTCGAGCGCTATACCGCCCCAGGGCCACTGGCCTGGGTACGTGGCGTTGAGGCGACTCTCGACTTAAACAGCCAGCACCACAGTGATAAAGGCGTTCTGCTGTTCGCCAGGATCCTGCATCACGCCTTAGCAGAATACGGCGAGCTGGGGCAGAGCTTACGCATGTGCGTCAAGGTTGACGGAGAAGCTGTCTCACAGTGGGGGCCGATCAGCCATGTCTAATACACCCGCCCTGATCGTGGGCCTTTCTGCCAGCCAGGATTTCTTCGAGCTGTTGCGCCGTATTGAACGGGCCACGCCGTACGAACCCCGCTTAGGAACCGCGGGCGTGCGTAGCCACCGACGCTTGAAGATCGTTCAGCCGGCAGATATGGCCTTTGCTCCGCGCGAAGTGGCCGATGTCAGACAACGGCCGAATGAACCTGGCGATGCGCCGCAGGTGACCATCACCTGTCGCCACTTCGGCTTGTTTGCCCCTTATGGGCCGCTGCCCATTCACGTCACAGAACAGGCGCGTAATGAATTGCTGGCCAAACGCAATCAGGCTTTTCAGGATTTTGCCAGCATCCTTAGCCAACGCATGGCTATTTTGCATTACCGCGCCTGGGCACAGCTCAACGTGGCGGTAGGGCATGATCGGGCAGCAGCCAACCCTTTCCTGCAGCATGTCCGTCAAATTGCGGGCGTCAACGCAAAGCAACCGTTGAACCCGCACATCGTGCGCGTTCGTACGCTTTTTCCCGGTGCTTATCTGCCCGGCCAAGGCTCTCTATGGAAACTACAGGAAATCCTGAAGCACTACTTTTCCGTTCCGATCCACCTCATCCCCCATAAGGGATTATGGATCGATGACGCCCGCCACGCAGAAAACCAGCGTCTGGGAACGTTGGGAACAACCAGGATGGGACGACGCTTTTTTGATGCTCAACACAGCCTGGTAGTCAACATCGGACCGCTATCTGCCCCTGAGTATTTTACCTATCAACGGGGCAGCGAGCGCCTGAAAACCCTGGTGCATCTGTGCCATGACTTCGTGCGGCACCGGATGATTCTGGATGTGAATCTGCTTATCCAGACGTCCCCTCACATGGCCTGCCGCCTTGGTCAAGGCAACCTTAGCCGTCACTGCTGGTTAAAACCAGGCTCGGCTTTACGTATTCAACCGCTTTACAGAACGGTTACTTAACTTTAGGAGCGACAAAGATGTATCAGCGTGAACGCCTTTTTAACCAGCTCGGCGCCTTCGCCTATAAAACCTTTGTTGAGGCAACCCGGCTCTGCCGCAGTTACCGACACGAATATGTAGAGCTTGAGCATTGGCTAAAAGTCTTGGTGGACCAGCAGAAGGGCGATGTGCCTGCACTTCTGGCGCACTATGGGCTGAATCAGGCCGTCATTTCGGCGCGCCTGGATCACATTATTCAGTGCATGCCTAACCGCAATACGGCAGTACAGGACCTCTCATCGCGGCTGGAATCCGCCGTGGAGTCTGGCCTGCTGATCAATCAGGTGATGGGAGCACGGCGCTCGATCCGAACCTCTCACATCCTGCTTGGATTATTGCAGGATGTGCAGCATCAGCGCTGGCTTTACCGCTTGTGCGACGAGTTCAAGAAGCTGCCCATCCCGCAAATTGCGCAGGAATACGAAAGCCTGCTGAACGGTTCGATAGAACATGAGGAGGCACAGCCTGACGAGGGCGCTCAAGATACCGCCTCCGGCCTAAGCAGACCCTCGGCGGAAGGCCAGGCAGCACTGGATAAATGGTGTATCGATCTCACGGCGCAGGCCACTGCCGGTGAGATTGACCCCGTTATTGGCCGCGAAGCCGAATTACGCCAGGTGATCGATATCCTGTCACGCCGCCGCCAGAACAACCCCATTCTGGTGGGGGAAGCGGGGGTAGGTAAGACCGCCGTGGTTGAAGCACTGGCCAGAAGACTGGTCAGTGGCGAAGTGCCCCCGCTATTGCGTGGAGCTCGTCTGCTGTCACTCGATCTTGGCCGGATGCAGGCCGGTGCCAGTATGCGCGGCGAGTTTGAGGCGCGCCTGAAGGCATTGATCGACGGTATCAGCCAATCTGACACCCCGATTATCCTGTTCTGTGACGAAGCCCATACGTTGGTGGGCGCTGGCGGCCAGGCGGGAACGGGCGATGCGGTTAACTTGCTAAAGCCGATGCTGGCAAGGGGAGCACTGCGGATGATTGCCGCCACTACCTGGTCTGAGTACAAACAGTTCATCGAACCGGACTCTGCCCTTACCCGCCGTTTCCAAAGGGTACTGATTGGTGAACCGAATGAGCCGACTGCGGTAGATATGTTGCGGGCCATCGCCCCACACTTTGCACAACATCACAATGTGACCATTCGCGATAGCGCCATCCTGGCAGCGGTACGCCTGTCACTGCGTAACCTGCCTTCACGCCAGCTACCGGATAAAGCCATCAGCCTGCTGGATACCGCCTGCGCCCGTGTTGCACTGAGTCAACATGCCGCGCCCCAAGCCATCGAACAGCGGGCCGCACGGCTCGGCATTCTGCACACCGAGCTTTCTTATCTGCAAAGAGAGCATCAGTTGGGGGCAAGCGTCAATCAACGGTTGGCAGAAGTTGAAGCCGATATCGCATTGCTGGGAGGTGAGTTGGCAGCATTACAACAACGTCATCAACACGAACAAGAGTTGGTCAAAACGTTGCTGCCAACGGCAGATGCGGGCCACGCGATAACGGAACATGCCCGCTGGCCGGAACTGGCTGCGCTACAGCAGGAGGCACCGTTGGTGTACCCGTGGGTGGATGAGCAGACAATCGCCGAAGTCCTGTCGGATTGGACCGGCATCCCCAGCGGCAAAATGCTGCAGGATGATATTGAATGCGTCCTGAATCTGGAACAGCACCTGAGCAGGTGTATTTTCGGGCAAAGCAGTGCCATCAAAGAAATTGCGCAGGCTGTGCGCACGGCTCGCGCCGGTATTCAACCTCAGGAGCGGCCGTTAGGCATCTTTCTGCTGGCCGGGCCTACGGGCACCGGTAAAACAGAAACCGCCAACGTGCTGGCCGATCTGCTGTATGGCGGGGCTCACAACCTGATCACTTTCAACATGAGTGAATTCCAGGAAGCGCACACGCTGTCGACGCTGAAAGGCGCGCCGCCGGGTTATGTCGGCTATGGCAAAGGCGGCAAACTGACTGAAGCGGTGCGACGTAAACCGTACTCTGTGATCCTGCTGGATGAGTTTGACAAAGCTCACCCCGATATTCACGACGCCTTTTACCAGGTGTTCGACAAAGGTTGGATGGAAGATGCGGAAGGGCGCATCGTCAGCTTCCGCCAGTGCTTCATTCTGTTGACCTGCAACCAGGGGGCAGAAGACATTGAGCAGGCCTACCAAGCCGACAACGCGATTAAAATTTCGGCCCTCAAGCCGATTGTCTATAACGCTCTCCTGCCCCGTTTTGCTCCTGCATTGCTGGCCCGGGTCAACATCATTCCTTATCTGCCGCTGCAACAAAACGCCTTGGAACAGATTGCGGCCCATTATCTCGCACGCTTGCAGCAACGCCTGGCGCATGAGATTGGCGCCACTTTACTTGCCGAAGGAGATATCCCTTTGTGGATCGCCGAGCGTATCTCAAGCCATCCAAACCGGGGGCGCGCGGTAGAAGAGTTATTGCGCCAGACCATCTTACCGGCGATCGGCAACGAAGTGTTGCGGCGAAAACAGGAAAGCGCCCCACTGCAGAAAATCAAACTGATGATTGAGGACGCCAACCTGAGCCTGGAGTTTTCTTAATCTCAGTTTATGGCCATTGCGTAACTCTTAGTTAAAAACGAGGTCATTATGCCTTTGATCGAAATAGAGAATAAGTTGTTATCGGGGTTTGACGCTTTCCCTCTCAGCTTTACGACCCAAGAGCGACTGTCGAAAAATCCACTATATAGTCTGGAGTTTCAGGCGGCTGATTCAGACATCGATCTGGTCAGCCTATTAGGCGAGATTATCAAAGTCAGAATAGAGTTACCTGACTCTGCCGGTTACCGCACTTTCTTTACCTATGTGGTGGCTGGTAATGACGAAGGGCAGCGGCAAAACCAGTTCGTCTATCGGCTGGAACTAAGCACCTGGCTGTGGTTCCTGATGCAGAATCGCAATTGTCGGATCTTTCAGGATCTGAATATTATCAGCATTATTGAACAGGTCTTTACCCGCTATCACTTCGCTGATTACCGCTTTGACTTGATAGGCAACTACCCGCTGCGCGAGTACTGCGTTCAATTTGCCGAAACTGACTTCGCCTTTATCAACCGATTACTGGAAGACGAAGGGATTTGGTATTACTTCGAGCATAGCGATGAAAAGCATACGCTAGTGATTACCGACCGACAGCAGTTTGCCCCGTTGGAAGGCAACTATGCGCAACTGAGCTTCCTGCCAGACAGTGAGGAGATGCGGGCAATTCGCGAAGGGGTGCAACGTCTCCAGCGCTCCCAACGCATCCACGCCAGCGAGGTTGTGTTACGTGACTTCGATTTCCTTAACCCACGCAGTACGCTGCAGACCCATATCGAACAGTCCCGTCAGCATCTGCAAGGCGTTCCTTTGGAATGGTACGACTATGCTGCCGGCTACACCGATACCCAGCACGGGGAAAACATTGCCCGCCTGCGTTTGGAAGCGATGCAAAGCAACGGTCAACTGCTTTCCGGTGAAAGTAACGCCACCGGCCTGATGGCAGGGCGAGCATTCACGCTGCTGCAGCACCCGGACAATAGCCGTAACCGGGCATTCAAATTGATCGCTTGTGATTACAGCTTCTTACAGGACGGGCCTGACAGCAGCAGCCAGGGGCGGAATGTGACCTGCCGCTTTATGGCGCTCAATGACGATATCGTTTATCGCCCACTGTGTGTCACCCCGCGGCCACAGGTTCCCGGCGTGCAGAGCGCCACCGTGGTAGGGGCTCGGGAGTCAGAAGTCCACACTGACGAGTTTGCGCGTATTCGTGTTCATTTTCACTGGGATCGTTACAAGACCACAGAAGAAGACAGCTCCTGCTGGATCCGCGTCGTTCAGGCGTGGGCAGGTAAAGGCTGGGGCGTTCTCGCCATGCCGCGCGTGGGCCAGGAAGTCTTGATTAACTACGTTGATGGCGATCTGGATCGCCCCATGGTGACAGGGATCGTCTATAACGGAGAAAACCCGCCGCCCTACCGCTTACCGGAACAGATCAATTACTCCGGTTTTGTCTCCCGATCGCTGCGCTTTGGCAAGCCGCAGCATGCAAGCCAACTGACCTTTGACGACAAGCGTAATAACGAGCGCGTCATGCTGCACGCAGAGCGTGACTTACAGAAAACCATTGAACGCAACTGCTCCACCGCCGTGGGTCAGGATCAATACGAAACGGTAGAGCGCACCAAGACTGACTGGTTCAGCAACCATGTTTCGTATAAAGACGTCAGTTTTTCAGTCACCGGATTCAGTGCTTCAGCAACGGGGCTCAGCCTCTCGGCGACCGGTATCTCTTTCAGTTTAACCGGATTAAGTACCGGACTGACGCTTATCAATACTTCTTTTACCGGTATAGGAACCTCCTTCACCGGGGTGAGTACCTCGTTCACCGGCCTAAGTACCTCATTCACCGGGATGAGTACCAGTATGACCGGCATGAGCACGTCACTCACCGGCAACAGTAACTCCTTTACCGGTTGCAGTAACAGCATCACCGGCAGTAGCCACAGCCAGACCGGCTACAGCAGTAGCGTCACCGGTAAAAGCACCAGTATGACCGGCTCCAGCACCAGTATGACGGGAGAGAGCGCCTCGTTTACCGGCGTCACCTTCAGCTGTGTGGGCAGCAGTACCAGCAAAACCGGTATCAGCATGAGTACCACGGGCTCCTCGACCAGCGTCGTCGGCAGCAGCGTCGGCATGACCGGTTGCAGCATTTCCACTACCGGCAGCAGCGTCAGTACCACCGGTAGCAGCGTCAGCACCACCGGCAGCAGCATCAGTACCACCGGCAGCACCGTCAGCGCGGTTGGCAGCAGCATCAGTAACACCGGCAACAGCATCAGCACCACCGGTTGCAGCATCGGTACTACCGGGTTGGGTATCAGCTATACCGCCATGGAGTACTCAGACAAAGGGGTCGATCTGAAAACCCGCGGCATGCAGATGAAAAATTAAGCAAAAGGAATCCGGAATGCGCATCATTTGCCCACAACAACTCGTTGTACTGAAAAACAGCTACCAGATCGGACGGGAAAGCTCTCTGGGGATCAGCATCGTCGCGGGGTGCTATCTCTCCACTCCCGATCACTTTATCACGGCCCCCCAGATCTGGCATGCCATACAGGCGGCCCCCCGTTCATTCCAGATGCTGGATTGCGCGGAGCCCAAGCCGTTCGCAGAATTCTTATTGGCCGGGCATGCAGGCATTGGGGAAGAGGTCCGAACGTTAGACGTTCAGGCCAAAGTCGGCTCATTGGCACGCCGCTGGCGTATTGAAGGTGAAAGCCATAAAGCAGGCCTGCACGCCATGCCATTTAGCCGTATGCCCATGGACCACCCACAGAGCTGGGGAGGAAAAGACTGCAAAGAGAATCCCCTCGGGCGCGGCTACAGCGACAACCGTAATCCGACTCTGATGTCGATAGGCTTTGACGGAGCGGCTATCGCCCGCTCTCCGCTGGCGGCCCCAACCCCGATCCCCCATGACTTTCAGTTGCGTAAAAGCCACATCGATAACGTGGCCCCGGCCATGACGGATAAACATTACCTGGAAACCTATTTCCCGGGCTTACCGCCGAATATTGATCGCCGTTATTTCCAGATGGCTGCACCTTCACAGTGGCTGAAAACCGCAGAATGGCCGGACATCATTCCTTATGAACTTCACGGTTTTCGCCCTCATGGGGAGGCATTAGCCGGGACTTTCCCTGCCGTGCGGGCTCGAGCCTTTGTTTGGCGTCAACACCAATCCTCACCACAAGAGCTGCAGCTACAGCGCAAAACGCTGTGGTTACTGCCCGATGAAAACGTCGGGCTGCTGGTTTTCACCGGCAGCGTGCCGCTGACCCACTTATTTGATGAACCGGTACACACGTTGCTGGCGGGGCTGGACAGCATCAGCACCTTGCGTGAAACCGAACATTATCAACAGGTCTATGCCCGCCGCAGTCTGGCGGGAGCACCCAATTTTACCTTCCTTAACGATTGCGAACTGATGCCTGTGGACATGCCGCTGAACGTGATCCGCAATTTGGCTGACCACCCCTATTCCCGCAATTACAGAGCCACGCCGCAATCTGCAGAAGAGAGCCAGCGCTTTTATCAGCAAGTGCACGAGGCCATTAAACAACAGCAACAGCAGCCGCAACCCGAATTACCCCCTGCTGCCAAAGCCCCTCCTGCCGAGGACAATGAGGCGGGCACCCTGTGGCTGCAGCGCAACGAGAGCAGCGCAGAAAATATCATGTTCAACGGCACTGATTTTTCGGCCTTGACGCTGAAAAACCGGCAGTTCCGCTACTGCACCTTTAATCATTGCCGCTTTTCTGACACCGCCCTGAGCGATTGCACCTTTGAATCTTGTCAGTTTCTTTACTGCCAGATCGACAATGCCAACTGGCATAACGTACAGATGAACGGTTGTTTTATGCAACACACTGATGCCTGTAAAAGCCGTTTTAACGGCTGTCAGTATGAAAAAACCGCTCTGGAATCAACCCGGTTCGTCCAATGCCGCTTCACCGATTCACGCTGGCAACACTGTATCGTCAAACAAAGCGATCTGAGTCTCAGCCAGTTTGAACAATGCACCGCAGACGGCGGTTTCTACTCTGAGACGCTGTTTAGCCAGTCTCAGCACGATCAATGCTTGTTAACATCATGCATTTTCGAAAAATGCACGGGCTTGAACGCCAAATTTGCCGACAGCACGTTGGAGAAAAGCTCATTCATCGACAGTCAATGGCAGGGCATACACTTTACCCAGTGTCAGATATACAGCTTTACCACCGGCCTTGGCGTCGATCTTTCCGCAAGCCACTTTGAGCAATGCAGCCTGGATAAGGTGGGATTCAGCAAAGCCAATCTGCAAGCCAGTACGTTCATTCATTGCTCAGTGATCGAGGGCGTCTACGATCATGCCAATCTGGATCAGGCCACCATCACTTTTTGTGATATGGCCTTATTACGCCTCAAAGATGCCTGCCTGACGCACAGTGTTTGGCAAGCAACCAGCCTGCAGCAAGGCATTCTCTATAACGCCGACCTACGTGATGCCAGTTTCCAGCGTTGCAACCTGGCGGGCGCAAACCTGGGCATGACCAGCCAGAATATGACCACTCGCTTTGAACAATGCCTGCTTGAGAAAACCCATTGGCTGCCTCGACGCTACAAAGTCCCGGCTTAAGTCACCCTCTGACAGGAGAATTAAGATGAGCGAATTAGAGTACAGCACGATCCCACCGAAAGAACCTCGGCGGATCGTGGGGAAACACTTCAAGGGGCGCACCCTGAATAATCTGGTTCTTTCCAAGGTCTATTTTATTGATTGCAGCTTCTCAGATCTTGCCATCAATAACGGCAGCGTGCGCGATTGTCACTTTGAAAACTGCCGTTTTAGCCAGATTACACTGCAGGCTGGCAGCGTGGAAAACTGCTCTTTCCGCTACAACCATCTGCACCATATCAGTGCCAGTGCGCTCTCGGCTTGCCAGATCAGCCACGTCGAGAGCGAATGGCGGCAATGCACGCTGCACCGTTGCCAGATTGAAAGCTGGCTGTTAGCCAACTGCCAGATGGAACATGCCGATTGGCAGGAGCTTCAGCTTTCTTATCTCACCGTGGCCAATACCCCGATTGCCGACCTACAGATGTTTGACGGATCTCTGCAGGATGCCAGCTGGTATGGTTGTTCTCTATCGCAAGCCAATTGGCAGCGGGTGAAGATTAGCCGCCAGGTTATGGGCTGTTGCACGCTGGATCAGTGCCGCTACCAGCAGATCAGCGGTAAGACATTGGTCTGGAGCCGGTGCGAACTCAGGCAAACCGAGTTTCACAAACTCCCCTTGGAGAACGCCAGCTTCCATAAAACGCGGTTGAGTGTATGCAATCTGAGCGACAGTAATCTCAGTTCAGCACACTTCGGTGAAGCCACTCTCGATCGCTGTGATTTCACTCAGGCGAAATTGCAGGGAGCCTGTTTTACCGATGCCAAACTGAGTACTTGCCAGCTGAATGCCGCCGATCTGCAACAAGCTTCTTTGCTGCGCGCTCAGTTAGAGCTCTGCGATCTCACCCAGGCCAACCTGAGCCGGGCCGATCTGCGCAGTTGCGATCTACGCACTTCATCGCTTCAGGCCTGCAAAATCCACGCCACCCGTCTGCACGGTGCCCAGTTACAAATGCTGGATACCCCTTTGACCTTACCAGACCCCTTACTGATGCAAATCGACAGTTGGTACGACCGGCATCAGCCAGGGCCACAAACCCGAACAGCAGTTTCCCCCATTCCTTCAGGAGCGAGTCGTTATGTCTGAACTTATTTCATCTGCCTCTGCGCGCAGTGCTGAACGTTTTTCTCAATCGACGCGCGCGCTACGCCAGATGCATGTGATGCCGAACATCATCGTCGATCAGGTCATGGCCGACGGTCCGGGCCACCTTTACCTGCAACAGTATCCCGAACTGGAAGTCATCACGGCAGCCAGTTGCCTGGTATCGCCACAGCCGGGCGATAGGGTCAGCGCGGTTTTGTACCATCACCAGGCTTTTGTCACCGCCATCCTGCAACGCCAACAGCCCGATGCACCACTGGTGTTAAACAGCGGTAATGTCCCGCTGCACCTGCTGGCACCCGCTTTAGAGATCCACAGCCCTGAGCGCGTTGAAATTCACACCGGCCACTTTTCCGTGGTGGCACGCATCAGCCAGTGGGTCGCCCAAACTCTGCATCAGGTGGTCGATACGCTGTTTGTTCAGGCCAAACATGCGCACCGGCAGGTAGAAAACACCGACGAGGTTCAAGCGCGCCACATCAGCCAGCACGCTGAGCAAAGCTTACTGATCAACAGCCGTATCGGCTCCTTAAACGCTTCCGCCGTACTGAGAATTGACGGCGGTCAAATCCATATGGGGTAAATCAAATGACAGCAGCCAATACCTGCGCGGATGGCATGAGCCTTGCCGGATCTGACGCGATGATCCCGATACCAGGCCCCAACTTCGCGCCGAATGCCAACGGTATGAAAAACGTCGGCAATTATTACAACGGCGCCAGTAACGAACAGAATACGTGCACTCTGCGTACCAGCACCATTGATACCGGCATCATTCTGGGGGCGGCCTCGGGGACCAGTTGCGCCAAGCTGGACCCGATGCAAGGCTCGACAAAATATTTTATTCATGGAAGCCCAGCGACACGTTTAGGAGATATGAGTATGACCAATAACCACAATGCGTCATCGACCCAAATCACCCCTAGCCAAACTAAGTGCTTTATCAATGTGTAGCCGGTTCCATTATCACTCTCTGCCCATTCTGATGGGATGGGCACTGCTCAGCGGCTGTAGCTGGTTTTCCTCCGCACCGGAAATCCCGCCGCAGCAGCGACAGATTGCTCTGCAGTTGAATGCCGCACCAGTGATCAACCCTGGTGCCAATGGTCAGGCACAGCCGGTGAAAATCTGCGTCATTGAAACCAATCTCGATGGCTGGACACCACCGGGCCTGTACCAAGGGACACCCTGTAGCGATATCAACGTCGGTGGTGAAGTCATTAGCGTGAGCCAATACATTCTGGCTCCGTTAGAGACACGCCGGTATCTGCGTGAAGCCCCTTTCGACCAAGAGCGCTGGCTGGTGATTGCCGCTGAATTTCAAGACGCCAGTAAGGGTAAAAACCTGATGCAACTGAAGTCCGCTGCCCGTACTGATTTCAACCCTGTGGTGAAGGTGGATGGCTGTAGTTTGCTGCTCTCCAACACCCCCCCAGTCGTTTCAAAGGAAAAGTAATATGCTGCCAAAACAACGTGTTGCCTGGGTTGAGGGAATGTTGATGGAACCACAGCATTTCCAACAGCAGGAACGCTATCTGGAACATCTTATCGATATGCGTGCGCGTAGCATGAGTGCCCTCGCCTGGGGTTTCCAGACGCTTAGTATCAATCAGGGCCTGCTGGATCAGGGCAAATTCGCCCTGAACAAAGCCAGCGGTGTATTCCCCGATGGCACCCCCTTCCATATGGAAAATAGTGAACCCTTGCCGCTGCCGTTTGACCCCGGAGAGAACTGCCAAGGCAATATCCTCTGTCTTTCCGTTCTGATGGATATCCCTGGCAATACCTACATCGACCTGACCGGGGGCAAGCAGGGGTGCCGCTTTAGCGCAGTCGACGCCGAGGTTCAGGACCGTAACCACGGTATTACTGCAGAAGGCACTCCTCAGATCACCACCTTGCAGCTCGGGCAGTTACAAACCAGATTAAATCTGCGTGGCGCTGTCAGTGATGCGGAATCCGTGTTGCCCGTCGCCCTTATCAAAGAGCGCACCCGGGACGGCCGCCTGATCCTGGATGACAATTTTCTGCCACCGATGCTGGATTTTCGTGCCACAGGCTGGCTGGAAAATGCCACCACCGAACTTTTGGGCCTGATCGTACAACGATTGGAAGCGGTTTATCGCCCTGACGTTCCGTTATCCATGGGGGGGTTATCCGAACTGCTGGAATTGCTTTTGCTGCAAACGCTCAGTGAATACAATTTAAAGCTCTCGCATCTCGTCACCCAGCGCCACGTTCATCCCGAGTGCTTGTTCCAACTGCTACTGGGGCTGCTTGGCCGGTTGAGCACCATTCCCGGGGGAGAAAAACCCTGGGCTCGCCAGGACTTGTTTTACGCACACCACGAGCCGCACAACGGTTATTTCTCACTGTTTGCCGCGCTGCGCCGCGCCTTGTCTCTGGTGATCGAAGCTCCAGCCGTCGCCCTGCCATTTGTTGAACGCGGCGACAACATTTATCTGTGCCAGAACGATGCCCAACTGCGCCTGGAAAAACTGATCTTTACCGTCAACGCAAAATTACCAGCGGACACCATACGCACCTATTTCCCAGCCCAAACCAAACTGGGCCCGGTCGAAAAGATCGTCCAGCTAATCGATCTGCAGCTTCCTGGGGCCAGGATGATGCCGATGGCCTCCCCCCCCAGGCATATCCCTTATTACCCCAACAGTGTCTATTTTGAGGTCGATCACTCCGATCCGATTTATCAGGAAATGATGTCCGGTACCGCTATCGCGCTCAGCATCGTCGGGGACTTCCCCGAACTGCGTTTTGAAGCCTGGGGATTAAGGCAAGGGAGAGTCGGATGAATGATTTTGAACGCCAGATCCGTGAGGCCATTTCTGCCGCGCGCAATGGTGTACGGCATGCGGAACAATCGCTGACCAATCCTATTTGGCAGGCCAAAAGCAGCGTGGCTTCTCTCAGCGGTATTCTGCCCAACGCTGCCGCCTCGGGCTCACCGGCGCGGGCAGAGGAACAGGAGGCCCACTATGACAAACCTGCCAACGAGGCCTTAGAACCCACGGCGGAGGGTTATCCACCTGCTCACCATTATGCAGCCTCAGACAACGTGGCCAGAAGAGCACCGGCGCAAAACAGGCCCTATCGATTAGCGACCGAACGCCCCGGGGTGTTAGCAGGCACCTGGGATAACCCCTATATCGCTGCGGCCATGCCTCTGCTGCTCCTGGTAGAACGCCTGCGCGCCAACCCTGCCAGCAGAATGGGCGAAATCAGGCCATCACTGGTGAGGGAGATCCAGTATTTCCAACAGAGCCTGCAGCGGCAAAACAGCCTGGCAGAGGATGTTCATCACCTCTCTTACCTGTGTTGTACCTACATCGACGGCATTTTCCCTAACCTGCAGACGTCAGAATCGTTCAATCGCAGTCTGTTGGTAGAATTTCACCGCAATGCCTGGGGTGGGGAGGACTGCTTTGAGCATCTGCAGGAATATCTGGAATCACCCAAGCAAAACCGCCAAGTGCTGGAGTTTTACGATCTCATTCTATCGCTGGGGTTCGAGGGCAAATTCCAGATGGTGGAACACGGTGGCGTGCTCTTGATGGACTTGCGCAACCGCCTGCATACCCTGCTCTACGGGCAACATGCCACCGAATCGCTGGCCATCGCGCAGGCCGAAACCGGTTCACCAAGACGTCCCTACGTCAAGGCGTTAAAAATATTCTGCTATGGTCTGATCCTGTGCCTGTGCGCGTACGCTATCAGCGCCTGGTATCTGCATGAACAATCGCGCCAGATCCGCAGCGATATCCTGGCTTGGGTACCGCCAGAACCCCGAAAGATCAACATCATGGAGACGCTGCCCAACCCCTTGTCGAAAATCCTGAACGAAGGCTGGTTGGAAGTACGAAAAGACCCGCGCGGCTGGCTGCTGATTTTTACTTCAGATGGTGCCTTCCGCACCGGCCAAGCCCAGCTTTCGGAAGAGTTCCTCAACAAACGCAATATCGAACGCTTGGGGGAAGCCTTGGCGCCATGGCCTGGCGATCTCGAGGTCATCGGCCATACGGATAGCCAGCCCTTCCGCAATAACTCCAGTAACTCCAACCTCAAACTGTCTGAAGCCAGAGCCATCGTGGTGGCCGACAAGCTACGGGAATCCACCGATATCAACCAGATGCATCAACGTGAAATCAATGCAATTGGGCGTGGCGAAAGTGAGCCGCTGGCCGACAACACCACCGAAGAAGGCCGCCGCCGAAACCGTCGTGTCGACATTCTTTGGAAGATCGGCAAACGCGATGCCGATCGGGCCATGCAGGAGTTTATTGATAGCAGTACCCCCGCGCTCTTGGATACCAACAGACAATAATAGGGATGGTTATGATACGCCGACTTCTGATTTTGATGATCGCTCTGGTACTTTGCTATGCCGTCTGGTGGGTAGGCCCACTGATCGCAATTGGTCCTTATTTCCCATTGGGCGGTGTTTGGGTTCGAAAAATCATTATCACACTCATCCTGTGCTGGGCGTTATGGCCCTTTGTCGCAGTGTGTCTGGGTTGGATTTTTCGCCATCTGCGAGCGCCACTGCCGCAGCGCAAGAAAAAAACCGTGCAGTTGGATCGCGTTTCCGCACGTTTTTATGATGCGCTACGCACGCTGCAACATGTCAGCCTCGCAGGCTCAAAAACGCGCTGGCAACGCTGGCGCGAACGCAGAAAACGCCAATATATCGATGAGAAACCCTGGTTTCTGGTCATGGGCCCGCCTGGATGTGGGAAAACCTCACTGATCTATGAAAGTGGTGAACATTTTTTGCTGTCGGAGCAATATGGCCTGGCGCAAACGACCGACATCGGCCCAACTCAGGACTGTAACTGGTGGCTGACCGAACGCGCCGTTTATATTGATACGGCTGGCGAATGGATCCTGCTGCACGGGCAGAGTGAAGAAGCGGGCATCGCCAAACAGAAACTGTTCTCCATGATCCGCAAGCACCGACGTTACCCAGGCATCGATGGGATCATTCTCTGCCTGGATGCCGAAATGCTGCTGCATGCTTCCCTGACCGAACGCAAGTCGTTGGCAGATACGCTGCGCGTTCGCATTCAAGAAACGGCCGCCAGTTTTCACACCGATATTGCCGTCTATCTTTTGCTGAATAATATCGACCGACTGCCGGGCGGCGAAGTCTTCCTTTCACTGATCGGCGAAGATCTTCTCGCTGAAGGGCTTGGGATCAGCCTCACCTGCGACGCGCAGGGCCACAATAACTTCGACGCCGATGAAGCGCGCTACCGTGAGTTGCAGGTTAAAGTCAGCCGCTACGTCCTGGAAATCCTGCATGACGCCCCCAGCGCAGAAGTGCGTCAGCAACTCCTGCTGTTTACAGAAAGCCTGGGCGCTTTGCACAAACCGTTGTTCAGTCTATTCGAGCAGGTCTTTCCCGCCACCCCGATCGGTTATTCCGGCTGTCTGCGGCAATTCTGGCTGGGTAGCACCCTGACGCTATCCTGCTGGGAAGACAGCTTTGAAACCCGTGCCATCGGGCCTATCTACTACCCGGCACTCAGCAACGCCATTACCGAACGCGGGATCCTGCATTCCTCAGGCCCGCTGCCATTACGCAACCGCCTGATGCTGGTGGGCCGCTACCTTCTGGTCACATTGTTACTGTGCCTGACGCTGCTGATGCTGGGCAGCCGCTATTTCTGGGAATATGACTATATCGCCTATGCCTCGGCGCGTTTTGAGGAAACCAAGCGTATCGTGCGCGATATTCCTTTAACCAACCAAATCAATGACGATCTGGTGGCCGCCTTTGAACAACTGGGTTATATCGGGACCCAGTTCCTGGAAAGTTCCCCGCCCGTTCTGACCCCTTATTTTGAACACCGTCTGCTCAATCAGGT
This sequence comes from Serratia sp. MMO-28, assembly GCF_037199905.1. Classification (NCBI taxonomy): domain Bacteria; kingdom Pseudomonadati; phylum Pseudomonadota; class Gammaproteobacteria; order Enterobacterales; family Yersiniaceae; genus Serratia; species Serratia sp. MMO-28. Next base: position 204,371 of record NZ_JBBCVB010000007.1, on the reverse strand, counting down.
CATGCTGCAAACCTACCACCGGCATCTGAACAAGATCTTCTGGCCTGCGGTCGAGAATTACGTCGCCAATGAGTTGCGTAAAGATTCGCTATCTGACAATGACGACGGATACGACACCCTGAAAATCTATCTGATGCTTGGCCACCCGGAACGCCGCTCAGCGGAAGCGCTGGAAAACTGGTTTATGAACCGCTGGAACGACTTTGCTCCTCAGGGCTATACCCTCAGCGAACGCAAGCTATTCAGCTATCATCTGCGCGAGCTGTTTGCTGATACCTCGGCCAATGCGCCCAAAGCCAAAATGGACGACGAACTGATCCGTACCGCGCGAATCAAAGCCATGAGGATCCCGATTCATATTCGGGTAGTGCAGCGCATTCAGGACAAACCGCTGCCGCCACGGATTGAAAATATTACGCTGGCAGATATGGCCGGCCCCAGCGTGACCCTGATGTTGCGCCGTAAAAGCCCAAGCACCGTGACAGATCTCGCGATCCCAGGTTTTTACACCCGGGCCAGCTATCACGATGTGTTTCTGGCGCAGTTGCAGGAAGCCTCCGAAGCCATGATTCAGGAGCAGAGCTGGGTGCTTAGCGACAGTAAAGACTCCGTCAGTCAGGTCAATCTATTGGCCACCGCGCAAAAGCTGTCCGATGAAGCACGGAAATATTATCTGATGGAGTACGCCAACCAGTGGGATGCGCTGCTGAATGACATCCGCGTACGCCCCATCAACGATCTGGATGATGCGGCGCTACTAGCACGTCAATTCTCCGATCCCTCCTCGCCACTCGCTAATCTGGTGCGCTTTGCCACACGGGAAACCACGCTCAGCGCCAATAGCCAGGATGATATGACCAGTTGGTTCGATTCCCAGCGTTCCAAGCTGAATCAGGCACGCCGTAATGTGATCGATCAGATGTCTGGTGAACGCTCGCGCTTTCGGCTGACGCCGGAGAAAAGCGTTGAAGATCGCTTCGAACTGCTGCGCCGGCTTGGCTACCAGCTACAGCAGTCCTCAACCAGCAACAGCGATCCCCTCGCCAACGCTTTTGAGCAGATCTACAACCAATTGATTACGCTGTCAGTTTCGCTGCGTGCAGGCCAGATCCTGCCTAAAAACAGCGATTTTAACCGCTTGCAGATTGATATGGCCCGCCAGCCAGAGCCGGTACGCAGCGTGATGATGGATCTGTTATCCACCGGCCAAAACCAAAGCCTGCAACAAAGCAAAGAAAACCTGAACAAAGGCGTCTCTTCTATTGCATCGGACTTATGTAATAAAACCGTCAGCGGGCGCTACCCCTTCAACCGTGCTGCGAGAGAGGAAATTGGTATCACCGATTTCAGCCGCATGTTCAGCCAGAATGGCGCAATGCAAAGCTTTTTTGACCAGAATCTGGCGCCTTATGTCGATACCGGCGGCAACCGCTGGCAGGTGAAGCCAGAAAGCGCTGGCGTGGTAAGCGCCAAAACGCTCGGTGCCTTCGAGAATGCTTCTTTGATTCGTGACACCTTCTTCGACGCCTCAGGCAAGATGGCGATGTCTATGATTATTCGCCCTATTTCATTGTCTCCGAACATTTTGGAAGCCGTGCTGGATGTGGACGGCCAGGTTCTTTCCTATAGCCACGGCTACAGCCAGCCGATGCGCGTTGACTGGCCAGGGCCGAAAGGCGGGGTCTATATCCGCCTGACGTTTAAAACACAGAGCGGAAAGATTGAAACCGTCAGTTTTGACGGGCCTTGGGCCATTTTCCGCATGTACGACGCCAGTAACCCGGTGAAGCTCAGCAGCAATAGCCGTGAACTGACGATCGCCATGAATGCGATCAGCGGATTTTTCAAAGTAGAACTCAGCTCAACCATGAAGGACTACCCGCTGTGGTCGCAGGCGCTGAGCCAATTTTCATGCCCCAAAAACCTGTAACCATAAAAGAAGGAAAGATGAAATGCTTGATCCGAAAACCATAAAAGATGTCATGCAATCCAGTTCCGGTCTGGGCCAGCAGGCCCAGTCTGAATTACAGAAGCCGTTTGTTAAAGGTATGCAGAATATGGAGATGTCGGGAGCCGATGCGGCCAGAAATATCATGCAATCGGTCAATCAGTCATGCCAGACCATGATGGATGATATGAACAAAATCCTGAATGGAGTCCAGGATAACGTCGACGCTCATCAGAAAATGCAACGCGAAGAGCGGCCAAAAGACTTCGAAACGGCAATGAAAGACTTACGGACCACGTTGTCCACTGGCTTTCCTGAAGAGATGAAGAATATGTTTGATAAAGTACCAAAAGTTTAATTGAATCAAAAAGTAAAATAAAAATTAATGCAGAGAGGGCCCCCTCTCTGCATGTGAAGATGCTAGGCCCGATCAAACACCGAGCTGTTCAACCCGCGATCCTGCTGATGGCGCTCCAGCGCCAACTCGATCAATATCGTGATCAACTGGGTATAACTCACCCCGCTGGCTCCCCACAGTTTCGGGTACATGCTGATATTGGTGAACCCTGGCAGCGTATTGACTTCGTTGATGATCACCTGATTATCTGGCGTCAGGAACACGTCGACGCGCGCCATCCCCAAACAGTCCAAGGCCTTAAACGCCTGCAAAGCCACATCGCGGATTTTGTCGCTGGTTGCCTGATCGATCGCCGCCGGCACCACCACCTGCGCGCCCTGCTCGTTAATGTATTTGGTGTCGTAAGAATAGAACTCATCGCTCAACACAATCTCACCGCAAACGCTGGCCTGCGGCCGATCGTTACCCAGCACCGCACATTCAATCTCACGGCCAGCAATCGCCGACTCCACCAACACTTTGTGATCAAAGCTGAATGCCAGCGCGATCGCCTGCTCAAATTCGGCCAAGTCGTGCACTTTGCTGACGCCAACGGAAGAGCCCTGATTAGCCGGTTTAACAAACAGTGGCAACCCCAGGCGCTCGGCCAATTGTGCAAAACTGTGTTGCTGGCGGTTGGCGCGCGTCAGCGTCACGAACGGCGCGATTGCCAGCCCGGCATCACGCAGCAGGCGTTTGGTGACGTCTTTATCCATGCTGACCGCCGAGCCCAGCACCCCAGCGCCAACAAAGGGAATATTGGCCATGCGCAACAGCCCCTGCAGCGAACCATCCTCCCCCAGCGTGCCGTGGACGATCGGGAATACCACGTCGAGCTGGCCTAGCGCACCGGCACCGTCGGCCGCAATCAGTTGCTGCTTCTCCTGCCCCGGTATCAGCGCGACGTTTTTATTCGAATGATTGAGCGCAATCAGCGCCGGGTTTTCCGCATTCAGCAGAAAATTTGAGGCATCGTTAATGTGCCATTGCCCTGTTTTATCAATCCCCAACAGCGTGACGTCAAACTTCTCTTTGTCGATTGCATCCAGAATATTTTTTGCCGATTGGAGCGAAACCTCATGTTCCGCCGATTTACCGCCAAAGATCACCCCAACACGTAATTTAGTCACGCCCGAAATCCTTCTGAAAAGTCATGGCAAGAAAGCCACCCATCACAATAAACGCATTGGCGGGTGCCAGCAATCATCACCTTCAGGAAAGTTCGTGCGCCGTGGAATAGCAAACGCCTCCCCCACAAAGCGTATATAATTCACCGACAAATCGCTTATGGATTGACACGAAAGGAAATAATCGGGTGAAAGAGATTGTCCTCAAAACTCCGGAGGAGATTGCCAAAATGCGCCACTCTGGCGCGCTGTTGGCCAAGGTGTTTGCTATGCTCGATGGGGTCATTCGCGAAGGCATCACCACCATGGAGATTAACGATCGCACCGAGGCATTTATCGTCGATGAACTGAAGTCACGCCCGGCCAGCAAGGGCCAGTATGATTTCCCCTACGTGCTGAATACCTCGATCGACGAAGTGATCTGCCACGGCATGCCTTCAGCCAGTAAAATTCTGCGTTCAGGCATGATCGTCAACGTCGATATCACGCTGGAAAACGGCGGCTTTATTGCCGACTCCAGCAAAATGTATGCTATCGGCCAAATAACTCCGGTCGCCAAGCGGTTAGTGAATAACGTGTATGAGGCTATGTGGCAAGGCATTCGCGCGGTAAAACCAGGGGCAACGCTGGGGGATATCGGCCACGCGATTCAGCGCCACGCCGAACAGGCCGGGTACAGCGTCGTGCGTGAATACTGCGGCCACGGCATTGGCCGCAACATGCACGAAGGCCCGGCGGTGCTGCATTACGGCCAGCCGGGAAGCGGAACGGTATTGCAGGAAGGGATGGTGTTTACCATCGAACCGATGATTAACCAGGGCGATCACCGCATCAAGCTGAAGAAAGATGGCTGGACAGTGGTCACCCGCGACAAGAAACTGTCTGCCCAATGGGAGCACACCGTGGCGGTTACCGCTAGCGGGGTAGAAATCCTGACGCTGCGTGACGAAGAGCGCCAGGCAGGGTATACAGATCGCTACTCAATCACAACAGGGAGCTCGGCATGACGCAGTCCGCCAACCAGGCATTTATCAATCAGCTCAAGAATATCGTCGGCAACACACAGGTGCTAACCGGCGATCGCAACACCGAACGTTATCGCAAAGGCTTCCGTTCCGGCGAAGGCAAGGCGCTGGCGGTGGTGTTCCCTACCCGCCTGCTGCAGCTGTGGCAGATCCTGCAAGCCTGCGTGGCGGCCGATAAAATTGTCATCATGCAGGCTGCCAACACCGGCCTCACCGAAGGCTCGACGCCCAGCGGCGATGATTACGATCGTGAGATCGTAATTGTCAGCACCCTGCGGCTCGATGATATTCAGGTGCTGGATCAGGGCAAGCAGGTGGTCGGTTTCCCTGGCAGCACGCTGCATAAGCTGGAAAAGTTGCTCAAGCCTTACAACCGTGAACCGCATTCGGTCATCGGCTCTTCGTGCATCGGTGCTTCGGTGATCGGCGGCGTGTGCAACAACTCCGGCGGTTCACTGGTCAAGCGTGGCCCGGCCTATACCGAAATGGCGTTGTACGCCAAGCTGGATGCCGACGGGCAGTTGCGGTTGGTTAACCATCTGGGCATCAAGCTCGGAGATACGCCAGAAGAGATCCTCAGTCGTTTAGAAAAAGGGGATTACCGCCCGGAAGATATCGAATACGGTGAGCTGCGCGCCTCGGACAACGAATACGCCAGCCGGGTGCGCGACGTGGATGCCGATACCCCTTCGCGCTTCAACGCCGATAAACGCCGTTTATACGAAGCCTCCGGCTGTGCCGGTAAACTGGCGGTATTTGCCGTGCGCCTGGATACCTTTGCCAAAGAAGATAAAGAACAGGTGTTTTATATCGGCACCAACGATACCGCCGTGCTGACCGAGCTGCGCCGCCATATGCTCAGCCAGTTCGAAAACCTGCCGGTGGCCGGTGAGTACATGCACCGCGATATCTTCGATATTGCCGAAGTATACGGCAAAGACACCTTTATGATGATCGACAAACTCGGCACCGACCAGCTACCGCGCTTCTTCACCCTGAAAGGCTTTGTGGATGCCCGCCTCAACAAACTGCCGCTGCTGCCGCACAACCTCACCGACTGCGTAATGCAGAAGCTCAGCAAGCTGGCCCCCAGCCATCTGCCGAAGCGGATGAAAGAGTACCGCATCCGTTTTGAGCACTACCTGCTGCTGAAAATGTCGGGCCCTGGGGTGGAAGAAGCACAGCAGTATCTGCAAAGCTACTTCGCACAGGCCAACGGTGATTTCTTTGTTTGCACGCCGGAAGAGGGCAAGAAGGCTTTCCTGCACCGCTTTGCCGCTGCGGGTGCCGCCATACGCTACCACGCCGTGCATGCCAATCAGGTGGAGGATATTCTGGCGCTGGACATCGCGCTGCGCCGCAACGACACCGAATGGTTTGAAACCCTGCCGCCGGAAATCGACAGCCAATTGGTACACAAGCTGTATTACGGCCACTTTATGTGCCATGTGTTCCATCAGGATTACGTGCTGAAGAAAGGCGCCGATTGCCATGCCTTAAAAGAGCAGATGCTGGCGATCCTCGATCGGCGTGGTGCGGAATACCCTGCCGAGCACAACGTTGGCCATCTGTATCACGCCAAACCGGATTTGCAGGCCTTCTATAAAGATGCCGATCCGACCAACAGTTTCAACCCCGGCCTGGGTAAAACCAGTAAGCAGAAGTTCTGGGGCGAGCGTAGCTGACAGCCGCAGGCATTGAACGCAAAAACCCCTTATGCCATAACGGCATAAGGGGCAGTATGACAAACGTCAGAAGAACCAGGAACCATACCCCCACAGCACCACCGTCAGCCCAAGCAGCAGCTCAAGGAGCAGAACGCCGATAGCCAACGTCGAGCTGGAGAAGATAAACCCTTCTTTACGGTCGATCCCCAGGAAATTCGGGATGCCGATATACAGCAGATAGGCGGAATAACTGAGGCCGATAATACCGGCCAACAGGCACAGCCAAAGCACCGGATACAGCGCTACGACGCCGCTGAGGAACATCGGCGTGGCCACATAACCGGCAAACACCATGCAGCGGTGCAGGCTGGGGCGAGTTTCATAGCGTCGGGCCATCCAGTGGATCACTTTCCCCATCGCCGCCACACCGGCCAGCATCAGCAGGTAAAACGCAATGGCGGTATAGAAGGCAGTGACCATATCCAGACGGATGGCATTACCACTCCCCGAGAGCCAGCCGAGCCGCGTGGTGCCGATGTAAGTGCAAACCACCGGTATCAACGCCATCAAGAGAACGTGGTGGGTGTACAGGTGCGAGATGCTTTCATTCTCGCTTTGAATGTTTTTGAACTCGGTGCGGGGATGCGCCAGCAGCCCCCAAACATGATTGACCATGGAACACCTCCTCATTTCACCGCAGACCGCGAGCGGCGAACCCAAACATACCCCCTGGCGGATAAAACACCGCATGAGGAGTGCGGCCACGGGGCGCTTCCCCTGTATCCATTATAGTCTTTGATGGAAAAAACGTACGCCACGCCAGCGCAGGGCTGAGTCACGCCCTGCAAATTTAAGTAATCGGTGTATAGTCAAGCTGTTGCACTACCTTAATCGAGGGATACCATGTCCGCTAAAATTCGCACCCGCCAAAGCGGGATCAATCAGGTCCAGGCTGGGCAGAATGTGATGGTGATCGAACCCAGCAACCTGTATGGCTGCCAACTGGGTGACGATGTTTTCGTCGGGCCGTTTGTCGAAATCCAGAAAAACGTCAGTATTGGGGCGCGCAGCAAGATCCAGTCTCACAGTTTTATCTGTGAATACGTCACCATCGGTGAAGATTGCTTTATCGGCCACGGCTTGATGTTCGCCAACGATCTGTTCAAAAGCGGCGCTCCCAATGCCGATCCGGCCAGTTGGGGGCGCACCAGGATCGGCAACCGGGTTGCGATTGGTTCCGGCGCAACCATCCTGGCCGTTGACATCTGTGATGATGCCGTAATCGGCGCCGGTGCCGTGGTCTGCAAAATATCAGCCGAAAAGGCATTTATGCCGGTAATCCGGCCAAGCTGTTGCGAGAGCTTGCCTAGGTGAATGAGGCGATCATTGATTAACTGTATTGATGTTTAGGCTTAGTTTAGTTTCCAATCGCCATAGTGATATTGATAATCGTTATCAATCATCAGCGATATGGGGAATAAAGATGCGCAGGTTTGCCTTAATGATGTTGATCCCGGCAATGTTGGGATGTAGCGCTAAAAAATCTGTCGAGAACCCGGTAGAATCAGCGCCGGAAACGGCTCACCAGCAAAGTATGACGATGAAAATGAACGATGAAACAGTAAACAAACTGCATGCCATCCTGGCGTTGCACGCGGCGGTGCCTGAGGCCGATAAAGGCCAGACGATCGACCTGCTCTCACAGGCGTTCCTCGGCACCCCTTATGTTGCCAATGTGCTGATTGGCTCTGCCACTACGCCGGAACAGTTGGTGATCGACTTCCACGGGTTAGACTGTTTTACCTACCTGGATTACGTTGAGGCGCTCAGAGAGGCCACCACTGACCAACAGTTTATTGAAAATCTGATTCAGACCCGCTATGTGAAGGGTGAGATCGACTTTCTGCATCGCAAGCATTTCTTCACCGATTGGGCGCAAAAAGAGCATATTCTTGCCGACGACATTACCGCGCAGCTTAGCCCGCATGCCGTCACCCTGGTGAAGCACCTCAATCGTAAAGCGGATGGCGATGCTTACCTGCCCGGCCTGCCGGTGGTGGAACGCCACGTTACCTATATTCCCAGTGAGTTTGTTGACGATAACGTGATTCGCCAGTTACAGACCGGCGACTATATCGGCATCTATACCAAACTCGCCGGGTTAGACGTCACCCACATCGGTTTCTTTATTATGACGCAGGACGGCCCGGTGCTGCGCAATGCCTCTTCGCGCAAAGAAAACATGCAAGTGGTGGATTCACCCTTTGCCGCTTATGTGATGAATACGCCGGGCATTCTGGTCCTGCGCCCGCGTTAATCCCGGTATTCGGTGGTGAGTCTGGCGATAATTCGAGCCAGGTTTATCTGTCTGCATAAAACACCACCGGATGCGCCAAACTGGCGGTAGCGATTTGCCGCTGTTTTTGTAATGCCGCCAGTTGTATCGCGGTCACTTTACTTAATGCCGCCGTTGGGCAAACGTCCACGCAGGCGGGGCCGCGCTCACGGGTTGCACACAGATCGCATTTCACCATCACTGGCGGAACCCCTGCCGTGACTTCAATAGTAATAGCACCAAACGGGCAAGCCACCGCGCACCCCTGGCAGCCGATGCAACGCCCGGCATCGGCCTCAACCCGTTCAGCTCCCATCGTCAACGCACCGGTTGGGCAGGCGGCCACGCATGGCGCATTCTCACACTGATGACACATCACCGGTACGCTGAGGTTATCCAAACGCAGCACCTTCAGGCGCGGATGGAACGCCGCGCCCTCGGCCACATGTTCCAACGCGCAGGCGATTTCACAGGTGCGGCAACCGATGCAGGCCTGCGGGTTGGCAGCAATAAAACTGGTCATATCCCCTCCTTCTGCGTAAACATCGCCAGCATTTCCTGTGCTGCCTGACGCCCGGTGACCATCGCGGTCACCACCAGATCGGCCCCATGTCGCGCATCGCCGCCGGCAAATATCTTGTCGTTGCTGGTTTGCATCGTTCCGCGCCCTTTCCCCCCCGTGCAGATTTGCCCCCAACGATCGAGCTTGATACCGTGCCCACGTAGCCACGGCATATCGTGTGCCTGGAAACCGAAGGCCATCACCAGCACATCGGCCGGTAATTCAAACTCTGAACCGGCAATCGCGCGCGGACGGCGACGCCCGTCTGGCCCCGCTTCCCCCATCTCGGTGCGAATCATCCCGACGGCACTCACCTGCCCTTTACGATTACGCCGGATGTACTGCGGCTGGACATTGAAAAGGAATTCCACCCCTTCTTCCCGGGCGTTGACCACTTCTTTCTTCGAACCCGGCATACTGAGTTCATCACGGCGGTAGGCGCAGGTCACGCTGGCAGCACCGCGGCGGATCGCCGTACGCAGGCAATCCATCGCCGTATCGCCGCCCCCTAATACCACCACCCGTTTAGCATGAAGCTCGGTGAGTGGGTATTCCGCGCTCTCTGCCAGCCCCATCACCTCGCGGGTGCTGGCGATCAGGAACGGCAATGCCTGAATCACACCCGGTGCGTCTTCTCCTGCTAAACCCGCAGTCATCATGCCGTAAGTGCCAACGCCGAGAAAAACGGCGTCGTAGTTCGCCACCAGATCGCTGAACGCCACGTCACGCCCCACTTCCTGATTCAAATAGAAGTGAATGCCCATCTCGCTGAAGATTTCCCGCCTGACGCTCAACAGGCTTTTATCCAGCTTGAACGGCGGGATACCGAAGGTCAGCAGCCCACCGATCTCCGGGTGCCGATCGAAGACATCCACCTGAACGCCGGAACGCGCCAGAATATCGGCGCAGCCTAGCCCGGCAGGGCCAGCGCCGATCACCGCTACCCGCTCTTGACGCGGGGCAACGTCCCCGACACTTGGGCGCCACCCCATTGCCAGCGCCGTATCGGTGATATAGCTTTCTAAATTACCCACGGCCACGGAGCCGCCTACCTGCTTCAAGGTACAGGCCCCTTCACACAGCCGATCCTGCGGGCAGACCCGGCCACAAATTTCTGGCAGTGAGCTGCTTTGGTGGCATAGCTCCGCCGCCTCGATAATCTTTCCTTCATTAACCAACCGAATAAAATCCGGAATAGCGTTATGCAGCGGGCAGGTCCAGTTACACCAGGCTTTTTGTGCACAGTAGAGACAGCGTTCACTCTCGTATTCGGCAGCGCATGCCGCCAACGGGTGGTATATCTCATTGAAATGGGTTTTTCGCGTTTCGGCATCGCGCTTGTTGGCCCCGACACGCGGCGATTTGCTCAGGAATGACTCACGCCGCGCGCCGTGGCGCTCCTGCAACGGTTGCCCCTGAGCAGAGCGAGTTTGTCGTTCACGACGTAGCTGATTAAGCGCGGCGTCATCCATCAGGCGCAACGCCGAAGTCGGGCAACTCGCGACACAGGCTTGCAGCCCGGAAGGATGCTGGCTACACAGATCGCATTTCTGCGCCAGCGGTGGCGCGTCCTCGTGATTAGCCACCATCTCAATGGCGCCAAACGGACAGGCTATGACGCAGTTCTTGCAGCCAATACACGCCTCCTGCTTGAGCTGAATACTGTCGTTAGCAAACCAGAGCGCCTGCGTCGGGCAGGAGGCGACGCAGGGGGCATCGTTACAGTGACGACAGGTGGTGGCGCTGCTGACATTACGCTGAGGTAGCACGTGGATACGCGGCAGGAAATCACCACGCAGCTGCGGCCAGGTATCCTGCTGATGTGCGGTAACGCAGGCGATCTCACAAACATGGCAGCCAATGCAGTTCGCGGCATCGGCAACAATAAACTTATTCATTGGCTCCCTTTTATTATTCTGACATTCACATCAGGTCGCGATGCAATAATCAGGCGATGTTTACCTCCCGCACGGGCCTAAGTTGATTTTTGTGAATTGGCTCAAAAAAACACGCCGTTCGGCGACGCGGGGCGTATCAATAAAACCACGACAGAATCATATGGCGATCCAGAATGATTCGACTTCTCTCATAATGAGAAACCTATCATCCCTGCGTCTCCCAATCTCCCCTCCCATCGCTCCCCAGAAACGGCGCTTTCTGTGATAGTCGACTCATTTCAACAAATTTATCGCCTTAGAATAAAAAACTGGCATTCCCTAAGCATGGATATAGCGGATTTTTCATCATTTTTATTCGCTACGCGGCCCACTGTTGGATATTCAAGGAGAAGGAAATTATGAGCGCCATTGATTCTCAACCCCCCTCGATCACTGGTAGCCCCCATGCGACAGATGAGGTGGATCGTGTCCTGCCCCCAGGAAAGCTGATTATTCTGGGGTTACAGCACGTTCTGGTTATGTATGCAGGAGCCGTTGCCGTCCCACTGATGATTGGTGACCGGCTGGGTTTAAGCAAAGACACGATCGCCCTACTGATCAGTTCCGATCTGTTTTGCTGCGGCGTGGTGACGTTACTGCAATGCATCGGTATCGGGCGGATAATGGGGATCCGTCTGCCGGTTATCATGTCGGTGACTTTCGCGGCCGTCACGCCAATGCTGGCTATCGGTATCCGTCCTGATATCGGGTTAATGGGTATTTTTGGTGCCACTATCGGCGCCGGTATTATCACCACCTTTATCGCACCGCTGATTGGCAGACTGATGCCGCTGTTCCCTCCGCTCGTGACCGGTGTGATCATTACCTCTATAGGCCTGAGCATCATGCAGGTCGGCATTGATTGGGCGGCGGGTGGTAAGGGCAACCCCGAGTATGGCAGCCCTGTCTATCTGTGCATCTCATTTGCCGTGCTGCTGTTTATCCTACTGGTGACCCGCTTTGCCAAAGGCTTTCTCTCCAACGTGGCGGTGCTGCTGGGGATTATCTTCGGCTTTGTTCTGTCGATGATGATGAATGAAGTCAACCTGAATGGCCTGAATGACGCTAAATGGTTCGCCATCGTCACGCCGATGGCTCTGGGAACACCGATTTTCGACCCGGTATCGATTCTGATCATGACCGCGGTGGTGGTTATCGTGTTTATTGAGTCGATGGGGATGTTTCTCGCACTGGGTGAAATTGTCGGACGCAAACTCTCGCCGCAGGATATCGTGCGCGGCCTGCGCGTAGACGCTGTCGGCACCCTATTCGGCGGCGTGTTTAATAGTTTTCCGCATACTTCGTTTTCACAGAATATCGGGCTGGTCGGCGTCACCGGCGTTCATAGCCGCTGGGTTTGCGTGGCTTCAGGCGGCATTCTGATCACCTTCGGCATGGTGCCGAAAATGGCGATCCTGGTCGCATCCATCCCACAGTTCGTGCTGGGCGGCGCTGGGCTGGTGATGTTTGGTATGGTGCTGGCAACGGGGATCCGTATCCTGGCCCGTATCAACTATTCCACCAACCGCTATAACCTCTATATCGTCGCCATTAGCCTTGGCGTGGGCCTGACGCCAACGCTATCGCACGATTTCTTCTCGAAATTCCCGGAAGTGCTGCAACCCCTGCTGCACAGCGGGATCATGCTGGCCACCTTCAGCGCCGTGACTCTGAATCTGTTTTTCAACGGTTATAACAAGCACACTGGCCTGATTCCCGATAGCCACACCGTTAAGCGTCAGCCACGTACCGTGCGTATGTGGTTGCTGATGCGTAAGGTTAAACAACAGCAACAACAGGACGAATAAGGCAATTCTGGTTTGCCGCAGGGTTGCTGAAACATTAAAAGGAGCCTAGTTCACATGAAAGATGTCATCACCGTATGCCCCTACTGTGCAGCCGGTTGTAAGATCAAACTGGTGACTGAAGCAGGAAAGATTGTCCGCGCCGAAGCGGCGATGGGCAAAAACAACCAGGGGACCCTGTGCCTGAAAGGCTATTATGGCTGGGACTTCATTAATGATACGCAGATCCTCACGCCACGCCTGAAAACCCCGATGATCCGCCGTCAGCGCGGCGGCAAGCTGGAGGCCGTCTCCTGGGAGGAGGCGCTCAGTTACGTTGCCACTCGCCTCAGCGCGATTAAAGAGCAGTATGGCCCGGATGCCATTCAGACCACCGGTTCTTCCCGCGGAACGGGTAACGAAACCAACTATGTGATGCAAAAATTCGCGCGCGCCGTGATTGGCACCAATAACGTCGACTGCTGCGCACGCGTCTGACACGGCCCTTCGGTTGCAGGTCTGCACCAATCGGTCGGTAATGGCGCCATGAGCAATGCCATTACAGAGATTGATCATACCGATCTCGTGTTTATCTTCGGGTATAACCCGGCAGATTCACACCCGATCGTGGCGAATCACGTGATTAACGCCAAGCGCAACGGGGCAAAAATTATTGTCTGTGATCCGCGCAAAATCGAAACCGCGCGCATCGCCGATATGCACATTGCGCTGAACAACGGCTCGAACATCGCGCTGCTCAACGCCATCGGGCAGGTGATTATTGAAGAGGATCTGTACGACAAATCCTTTGTCGCCAACCGTTCCGAGGGCTTTGAGGAGTATCGCAAAATCGTCGCGGGCTACAAGCCGGAGTCGGTGGAAGATGTCACCGGCGTCAGCGCGCAGCAAATTCGCGCCTGCGCCCGCCTGTACGCCAACGCGAAATCCGCCGTTATTCTGTGGGGCATGGGCGTGACCCAATTCTACCAGGGCGTGGAAACCGTCCGTTCGCTGACCAGCCTGGCGATCCTGACCGGCAACCTGGGCAGACCGAACGTCGGCGTAAACCCGGTTCGGGGTCAGAACAACGTGCAGGGTGCCTGCGATATGGGGGCGCTGCCGGATACCTACCCCGGGTACCAGTACGTCAAGTTCGCGGAAAACCGCGAAAAGTTCGCCGCAGCCTGGGGCGTAGACAGCCTGCCTGCGCACACCGGCTATCGCATCAGTGAACTGCCGCACCGCGTGGCGCAGGGGGAAGTGCGGGCCGCCTATATCATGGGGGAAGATCCGTTACAAACCGATGCCGAACTGCCAGCCGTGCGTAAGGCGTTTGACGATCTGGAGCTGGTTATCGTCCAGGATATTTTCATGACCAAAACCGCTGCGGCAGCGGATGTGATCTTGCCTTCCACCTCGTGGGGGGAGCATGAAGGGGTTTACACCGCTGCGGATCGCGGCTTCCAGCGTTTCTTTAAAGCGGTGGAACCGAAGTGGGATCTGAAAACCGACTGGCAGATTATCAGCGAAATCGCCACCCGCATGGGCTACCCGATGCACTACAACAACACCCAGGAGATCTGGGACGAGCTGCGGCACCTGTGCCCGAACTTCTACGGTGCCACCTATGAGAAAATCGGCGAGTTGGGGTATATACAGTGGCCCTGCCGCGACGAATCCGCAGCGGATCAGGGCACCTCTTATCTGTTTAAAGAGAAATTCTCGACGCCGAACGGGCTGGCGCAGTTCTTCACCTGCGACTGGGTTGCACCGATCGACAAACTCACCGATGAATATCCGCTGGTGCTCTCCACCGTGCGCGAAGTAGGCCACTACTCCAGCCGTTCAATGACCGGCAACTGTGCGGCTCTGGCAATGCTCGCGGATGAACCAGGTTACGCGCAGATCAACACCGCCGATGCCGAACGCTTGAACATTGCCGATGAAGCGCTGGTGTGGATCAACTCGCGTAAGGGGCGCGTCATCACCCGCGCGCAGGTGAGCGATCGCCCGAACAGAGGGGCGATCTACATGACCTATCAGTGGTGGATTGGCGCCTGTAACGAACTGGTAGCGGATAACCTGAGCCCGATAACCAAAACGCCAGAGTATAAGTACTGCGCCGTTAACATTGAGAGGATTGCCGATCAGCGCGCCGCCGAACAGTATGTGGTTGAAGAGTACAACAAGCTGAAAGCCCGACTGCGCGCAAGCGCCATGGGTTAAATCACCAGGCGACCGGGGCTCCCCGGCCGCCGTTTAGCTGGGCCGGGAAACGTTCATTACGATTCCAACGCATGGTGAACAGAGTCAATAATCGGCTGATAGCCAGTGCAGCGGCAGATATTCCCCTCCAGCGCATCCTTGAGCTGTTCATCACTCGGCTGAGGATGTTTACTCAGCAATGCGGTGGTGCTCACCAGCACACCGGGGGTACAAAACCCGCACTGCACACCGCCTTTTTCAACGAACGCCGTCTGCAGCTTTTGCGTCAACGGATTATCGTTCAGCCCCTCCAGGGTGGTGATCTCCGCCTCATCGCACTGCCCGGCCAACACCAGACAGGAACAGACCACATTGCCGTCCATAATCACCGTACAGGCCCCACATTCACCAATCGAACATCCCTCTTTGGTGGCAGTCAGATGCAGAGTATCGCGCACCAGATCCAACAGACGCATATTCCCTGTCACCTTGGCTTCCACCAGTTTGCCATTCACCTTCACTTTGATTGTGCTCATTATTTTTCCCATTATGCAGAACGCTACCTCGCCCTGTGATTGCCCACTCGGTTAAATGCCACGAGCGGGCACGCCAGTCTCACTTCCGACACACCTGCTGCGCCTGCGCCATCATGTCGCGGAACATACTGATAAACACCGGCTGCTTATAAGCCGCTGACCAACGTTTACCAATGGCGGCATAAATCAGCTTATCCAGCACCTCGCAGGCGCTGGCAATGGTGTCGCTCGTCAGCTTCTGGCCCTGCAAGCAGCGCTCTACGTCCAGCATACGCTGCGGCTTGCTGAACAGTGCACCATCCACCAGCCGACAGTAGCTCACAGCACCTTCGGCATCAAACTCCAGCAGCGCGGTCAGGCTCTGACGCGTAATATTCAGCGCGTTACGCCGCCCAAGCTGATGATAAAAGCCTTGCGCATTCGGCCTGGCCAGCGGTGGTAATATCACCTTGGTCAGCAATTCGTCCGGCTGACGCTGAGTTTTATATCCAGAGAGCAAAAATTCACCGAGCGACAGCGTGCGCACGCCGGTGCGGGAGCGCAACTCCACGCGCGCATCGTAGATAATGGCGGGCGGGATCGAGTCACCGCAAGGAGCGGCATTGACGATATTGCCGCCGATCGTTGCGCGGTTACGAATCTGGTACGAACCCACAGTCCGGCACGCCTGCACCAACAGCGGGAAGCGCTCACGCAGCAGAGGATGTTCGGTAATACGGTTGAAGGTCACCGCCGCACCGAGAGCGATTTCGTGGGTGTTGGGATCTTCGCTTATCTGAGTCAATTCCTTCAGACGAGAAATATCCACCAGCTTCATTGGCCGGGTCTGCAATCTCCCCTGCACGATAACGTCCGTACCACCAGCAATGGCCGTGACGCCATCATTTGCCAATAGCGCCAGCGCCTCCTCAAGGCTCTGCGGACGCATCACCGTCACGTCAGTCAGGCGCAATACCTGTTTTTTGTTTTCCGCCTCAAGCATCATTTCACTCTGGCGGGCCGGTTTTTTCAGGTTATAGCCGAGAATCACCTGCTCCAGCGTCAGCGGCAAGGTGTTGAAGCGCGTGCCCAGCGCGAAGCTGACCGCGTTATTAATTGCCGCTGCCGCCAGTTCCGTTGCGGGTTCACCGATCCCTTTCGCCCCGAGCGGCCCGGCCATATCCGGGTTCTCGACGCCAATCACCGTAATCGGCGGAATATCTTTGATGGTGGGCAGCAGATAGCTGTCGAAGTTTTCCGACTTCACCTGGCCATTTTCAATATTAAAGTCCTCCAGCAGCGCATAGCCGAACCCCTGCGCGACCCCGCCGCAAACCTGCCCGGCAAAACCGACGGGATTGAGGACATGCCCAACGTCATGCGCGGCGGTCACATGCAACAAATCGGTCTTACCGGTACTGGTATTGACCCGCACTTCGGCTATCTGGCAACCGTAAACCCAGGTGAAATAAGGGCTGCCGCACCCTTTTTCTTCATCCCAGTGGATAGGCGGCGGCACAAACCAACCATATTCAGTCAGGCTGACACTGGCCCATTTGGTGCTGTTGACCGCCGTTTTAAAATCGATGCGCTGACGTTGATCCTGCTTGTTGATGATATAGCCCCCCTGCCAGAGGGTATTGGCAAGATCCTGCGTGCCGATGCCATCGCCGACCACGCTGAGAATGCGCTGCTTGATCTTATCCGCCGCATCAAGAATAGCCCCGCCGCCAACCAAGGTCCCGCGGGTAGCTGCCGTGGAGCCGCCGTCGCCAATCACCGAGGTCGGCGGTTCACTGAAGTGGATATCCGTCAGTGCAATGCCAAAGGCCTGTGCTGCAATCAGCGACATGGTGGTTTGCAGGCCTTGGCCGTTTTCCGATACCGACGTCGAGATATTCACGCTACCGTCTTCATTGACCTGAATCAGCGCCGTCGAAGTATCAACGCCTTCCGCACCGATAGAACAACCGCGATAGCTTAACGCCAGGCCAATGCCGTAGCGGTTCACACCACCCTGCTGGTTCAACGCGTGGTAATGCTGTCGCTTAGCCATAAACTCCGCCGAGGTTGTCGCCTTTTTCAGCACTTCCACGGCCGAGACGGTATGTTTATCAAATACTTGCCCCGTCACCGAAGTATCCCCCTGACGCAGGGCGTTCTTTTCGCGCAGCGCTACCGGTGACATCTGCAGATAGTCAGCGATCTCATCCATAAAAGACTCGTTGGCGAACACCACCTGTGGAGAGCCGAAGCCACGCATCGCCGAGGTATAGCTGTTGTTGGTGTAGACCCCTGTCACCTCGATATGCACATTAGGAATGCGGTAGGGCCCCGCCGCCTGCACCGAGGAGCGCCAGGTGACGAACGGCGTCGACGCCGCATAGCCGCCACTATCGGCCAGGATATCGATCTTCATCGCCAGAATATGGCCTTCGTCATCGAAGCCGGCTTTGTACTTCATTTTGTAGGGATGACGTTTGCAGCTTTCGATGATCGATTGCTCGCGGTTATAGGCAAACTTTACCGGCTGCCCGGTCAGGCGCGTCAACAGCGCCGAACGGCATGCCAGATGGTCGATGATGTCGTCTTTACCACCGAACGATCCCCCCATTACCGCGCGTTTGACGTTAATTTGGCTCTGCGGGCACCCCATAAACTTCGCTACAAAGCTGCGCACACGATGCGGGTTCTGGATCGAACCGGAAATAATCAGGCTGCCATCGGTGGGATCCAGCCAGGTGAGGACCACTTCCGGCTCAATGTAGGCATGTTCCTGAAAACCGACTTCATATTCGCGCTCCAGCACGTGGCGGGCCTGAGCGAATCCCTGCTTAACATCACCTTTGAGGGTGTGATGATAGGCCGCAATGTTGTCGCTCCGCTCTGGGTGAATCAGGCGCGCTCCCGGAGCCAAGGCCTGCTCAACGTCGGTGATCGGCGCATAGGGCGTGTAACGCACACGGATTTTATCGGCAGCTTCGCAGGCCGCCGCATAGCTGGTCGCCGCTACCACGGCAATCACATCGCCGTGAAACACCACTTCGTCTTTAATGATCGGCAGGTAGTCTTTAACGATGATCCCGACAACCGGCGTACCGGGGATATCCTGGTAGGTGGCGATCTTAACGACCCCCTCGACCGACAGTGCATCACTGAGATCAAGCTCTTCTACTTTACCGGCGGGAATATCCGCATAGCGGCAAACGCCAAATAGCATTCCTGGCAACACGATATCATCACCGTAAACAGCAGTTCCCTTAACTTTCGCCATGCCATCTACGCGTCCTGGCAGCGCTGAACGTAACGCACACATACTATTCCCCTATTGTCATCCGTTGATGGCAAACCCGGTTTAGCCAATGCAAACGATTGCAATCGACCCAGGGCAACGCCTTCTCACCGTTAACAGATCCAATATTTATGCCAAGAATAAGATGTCTGATTTTTACGCTCTATTTTTGCTACCTCTGCCACACGGTGCTTTAATTGACTGAGAAAAAACCCCCTAATAACTTCCCACGCCTCCTTGGCTGCCTGTTAAATTTCTCAAATTGATAAGGCGCATCTTCTCATAATAATAATCTCCACTTTCCGCAGGCTGGCGTTTACGCCAAAAGCGAGGCAAGCCAACGCACATGCAACTTGAAGTATGAAGGGTATACTGAGTAATCGTTTGACTTCACTCTAAAGCCGCGGTTATCTATCAGCATAAAACCACTGATTTTATTGTTTTTTCAGGGAGAACTTGATGACAACAACCTGGCGTTGCGCCCCCTTGGCCGCTGCCTTATCGGCCATGCTGCTGCTATCGGGCTGTGAGCAAAAAACCGATCCAAATCATATTAAAGTCGGCGTGATTAACGGTGCCGAGCAGGATGTGGCCGAAGTTGCCAAACGGGTAGCCAAAGAGAAATTTGGCCTGGAGGTAGAACTGGTCGGTTTCAGCGGCTCGCTGCTGCCTAACGATGCCACCGATAAAGGCGAACTGGATGCCAACGTGTTCCAGCATCGGCCGTTTTTGGCCCAGCAGAATCACGATCACGGCTACAAGCTGGTCGCCGTCGGCAATACCTTTGTGTTCCCGATGGCGGGCTACTCGAAGAAAATCACCTCGCTGACAGAGCTGCAGGACGGGGCGGTGATTGCCATCCCCAACGATCCCACCAACCTCGGCCGCGCGCTGCTGCTGTTGAAAAAGGTTGGGCTGATCGATCTTAAAGAGGGCAAAGGTTTGCTGCCAACCTCATTGGATATCAGCGCCAACCCGCATAATTACCAGATCATGGAGTTGGAAGGCGCGCAGCTTCCCCATGTGCTGGACGATCCTAAAGTCGCCGTTGCGGTCATCAGCACTACCTACATCAACCAAACCGGCCTGACGCCAACCAAAGATGGCATTTTTATTGAAGATAAAGAGTCGCCATACACCAATATCGTGGTGGCCCGCGCCGACAACAAAGATGCGCAGAACGTGCAGAACTTCGTAAAGGCCTACGAGTCCGATGAGGTAGCCAAAGCGGCAGAAAAAATCTTCAACGGCGGTGCCATAAAAGGTTGGTAACCGCACGCTTAGCCTGTTGCAGGCTCCTTGCGTGAGCCTGCACCTTCCCCAAGCCATCACTCCTGTTTCCTCTTGACCCTGACGCCACGTCAGGCTTTATATTCTTATGACCTGAAGCTGCAGGAGATAACCCAATGTTATTAAAAGTGGGCGAACTGGCGCGCCGTTCGGGAATGACCTTCAGAACGCTGCATTACTACGACAGTATTGGTTTGTTGATCCCCTCGGCACGTTCCGACGCCGGATATCGTTTGTATAACCGCGCGGATATTACCCGCCTGCACCATATTCAGGCGTTGCGCCGCATGGGAGTCACGCTGGCAGAAATCGCAGCACTCCTGGCCCGTTCCGAGCTGTCTCTACCGGCGGTGATTGCACAACTGATGTCTCGCGCTGGCAGATAACCGCCATCACACCCCCTTTGAGTGCGCGGCCAGGCACTCAGAGGGTATTTGCTTCTAACGCTCTACAGGTACGTATTACCGAAATGAATGTATCCCTCGTTCAACGTATAATGTGTGGATTCGTCATCACTGACAAGGATCGCTATGTCACTTGTAACCCCACCGGCCGCGCTGGTTATCGCTGATGCCAGCATTGAGGATATGGCTGCCATTCAACAGATTTACGCCCATCACGTGCTGCATGGAGTGGCTTCGTTCGAAGAAACCCCGCCTTCGCGGGATGAAATGCAGGAGCGTCGCAACAAAGTACTGGCGGCTGGGTTACCGTGGCTGGTGGCCAGACTGGACGGACACGTGGTGGGATACTGCTACGCCACGCCATATCGGCCGCGCCCGGCTTACCGCTATACGGTTGAAGATTCGGTCTATATCGCCGAAGGCCTGCAAGGACACGGCATCGGTAAGGCCCTGCTCAGCTCGTTGATTGCCCGCTGTGAGCAGGGCCCATGGCGGCAGATGCTGGCAGTCATTGGTAATGCGCAAAGCAACGCAGGCTCGCTGGCGCTGCACAGTAAACTGGGGTTCAGCAGCGTCGGCACCCTAAGTGGCGTTGGCTTTAAATTTGGTGGCTGGTTGGATACTCACATCATGCAACGCACGTTGGGTGAAGGGAGCCACACGCTTCCGGTTACTGACGTTCAGCCTGAGTAGAAAATCACCTGCCGCAGCCCGGCAGGTGATGCCGATGGCTTATTCCGTGTCGTTTTTTGCCAAACGCCCGTCTTTCTGGCGGCGATAGTCGCGCGCCGCCGCCGGGATCGGCGTTACCTTACCGGTTTCGATCCAGGTACGCAGGCGCGAAGCATCCGCAAAGTGGGTATATTTGCCAAAAGCGTCCAACACCACGAGCGACACCGAGCGGTTGCCGATCACGGTGCGCATCGCCAGGCAATGCCCGGCCTGGTTGGTAAAGCCGGTTTTGGTCAGTTGGATATTCCACTTCTGGTTATAGACCAGGTGATTGGTATTGCGGAACGGCAAGGTGTAGTTAGGATCTTTGAACGTCGCCATACGTTCAGTCGTGGTGCTCAACTGGCCGATCAGCGGATATTGTTTAGTGGCAATCAGCAACTTGGTCAGATCGCGGGCGGTGGACACATTGTGAATCGACAACCCGGTTGGCTCGACGTAATGGGTATGAGTCATGCCCAGAGATTTAGCCTTGGCGTTCATCGCCTTGATAAAGGCATTGTAACCCCCAGGATAGTGATGTGCCAAGCTGGCGGCGGCGCGGTTTTCTGACGACATCAACGCCAGCAGCAGCATTTCCTTGCGGCTGATTTCACTGTTCAGGCGCACGCGTGAATACACTCCTTTCATCTCCGGCGTATGGCTGATATCCACGGCCAGCACTTCATCCAGCGGCAAATGCGCATCCAGCGTTACCATCGCAGTCATCAGCTTGGTGATCGAGGCGATCGGCACGACTTCATCCGGGTTACGTGCATAGAGCACCTTGTGGCTCTGCATATCCACCACCATCGCACTGCCGGAAGCCAGCTCAGGCTGGGTCGCGTGCGCGGCAACCTTTTTCTCACTGGCTAGCGCCCGCGGCACCAGGCCAATGCCCGCTTGCAAAGCGAGCAGGGTTAGAACCAAAACACGGATTTTCACATGCATTACTCTTCACGGAGAAAGGGGAAACCTAATGCGTTGAATTATAAGTGAGGGATATGAATTTAGCACAGTGATTGTTAACAGCTATTTGTGACAAATTCTGTCGAAGCGAAAATTGGGCAAACCGCGAGCGCACGGGGCTGTGCGCTCGGCTTAACAAAAGTTACAGTGCCGGTTGCCAGGCCGACTGCGGTAACAGATACACCCCGGCGGGCTGCTGTGCGCCTACACCGACAATATGGCCGATCCCCGCCGCCATTACCGCCAGGGTGACATCAAAGGCATTCAGGCTGTCACCATAGCCCGCCGTCAGGTTAAACATTGAGCCGTTCGCCAGCAGATACAGCGTTTTTCCGGCCAATTGATAGGCATTAACAAACGGCAGCGGTTCGCTGCACGGCAAGGTTTGCAGGAAACCCACATCAATCTCTTCCGCCACATGGCCCACGTTGAGGATAAATACCCCCTCTTTCGCCTGTTGCAGATGCGCGGCAGACAGCACGTTCTTCGCCCCGGTTGCTGTGGCAATCACGTCGGCCTGTGCCATTGCCGCAGCCAGATCGACAACCGCCCAGCCGTCGTAACGCGCCTGTAAAGCCCGCGCCGGATCGATTTCTGCCACGATCACCTGCCCACCATAGGCCTTGGCGGCGGCAGCTACGCCCTGGCCCACCAGACCATAACCGATCACCAGCACGCATTTTTCATGCAGTGTTAAATGGGTAGTCTGGAAGAACGTGTGCCAAGCGGTGAGCCCCACCATATGGCGGTTATGCAGCCCTTCTTTCACCGGCAGGTCATCCCAGTTGAAAATCGGGTAGCGCGGCGCAATGCCGCCCAGGCGGTTGATGCCTGAACCGGTGGCTTCCAACCCGGCCTTAATCTGCGGGCCGCTGGCTGACTGGTGCAGACGCGTGGTGAGATCGGCCCCCATCTCGCAAAGATGTGTCGGGTTCCAGTCCAGCGCGCGATCAAAAGACGCAGACCAGTCGGCCTCGCTCATATCACGCCAGGCATAGGCTTCGGCACCGTGGCGCTCCAGCCAGGCCACCACGTCATCCTGAACCGTTGTCGGGTTACAGGTGGTGAGATAAATCGCCGCCCCTTTCCCCAATAACCCCGCCACCAGCGGTGCCATTTTCAAATCCAAGTGCATATTGCAGGCCAGACGCACACCGTGCAGATCCGGCAATGCCGCAACCGCCGCACGGGTGCGCGGCATATGGCGCATCGCCCAGTTCAACTCACCGTCAAAATCCTGATACATTTGTTGCTCCTCCGCTACACCACAGGATAGCTAAGGGAAATGTGCTAATCTGTCGCGAACCTAGCACTCTCCCATCACTGAGATTTATACCCAAAGGGATTTCCATCGTTATCTTACAACAGAGGCATATCCATTACCTTTCAAGTTGCGGATCGCCGACAAATGGAATGACGTGGATTGAAATAAAGAGCCTATGGTGGCGTTTACAAAGAAGGGGATAATTTCCCGCTTATCCAATCTGGCAAGCGGGAAATTATCATAGACACAGGATAATAACAGACACAGCAGTAATAAATGAAACTCAGCAAAGATTAGAACAGATAACGCGCACCCAGCACCACTTCGCTGGAAACCAGACGGGCTTTCATTTGCTCGTCCTTCAGCCCTCTGACGTTGTTGAAGTTGTTGTAACCACTTTCAACATTGCCCATATCAACGTAACGGTAACCCAGATCGAAGCTCAGGCGCTCAATAGGGGCATAGCTGATCCCGGCCCCCAGAGAGTAGGCCAGATTGGTTTGGCTGTTTGAACCATATTGACGTGAGGTATTACCCTGCCAGCCATCAGATTCAACTTTAGCGATACCCAGGCCAAGGGTGCCATAAATCGAGAAGTCATAACCCAGCGCATAATCACGGTAAGCATTGAGCATTAAACGTTGCACATCCACTTTATGGTGATTAAAGCTGCTGGCAAAGATGGTTGACCCGCTGGTGTATTCGCTCTTCTTCTTGAAAACGTATTCACCTTCGGTGCGCCAGCCATTACCAAACTGATAACCTGCGGCAATAGCCCCATTAAAGAAATTTTCTCTTTCATTGCCGCTGACAAAACTCCCAACGCCTGGACGGCTACTGGTATCCATATTTTTTGCCGATTGCTCAACGTGCAATAACTTCAGTGAGCCGTAATAGCCTTGCAAAGCATCATCAGCAAAAGACTGGCCAGAAATAGCCGCTAAAGAAATAACCAGCACAAGAGGTTTAATATTCATGCGTTCCTCGCTCTAAATAAATTAATAATGATGTAAAGCATCGCAATCTGGCTTATTTCACATCATCGCAACAGATTCCGTTAAAATAGCCAGCCCAGCGCGAGGAAACAATTCGGTTGATTACTTAATCTTGTAGGTGTTTTTACCTAGTTCATATTTTTAGTCAGCAGCCCACCGTAAATGGTAATTAATTTAACCAGAGAGTTAACGTCCAGTTTGGCAAACAGATTGGCGCGATGCGCTTCAACGGTGCGCGGTGACAGGGTTAAATCATGGGCAATTTCTTTGCTGGATTTACCCTCCATAATCAGCAGAGTGATTTCGTATTCACGTGCAGAGAGCGTGCTGAGCTTGTCTGTCAATTCGGCATTTTCTGCGCGTTGTTTCTGCAGCAAATACTGATGCTCCAATGCTGCGCTGACGGTTTCGATCAGCAAATCTGCATCAATAGGCTTGGTCAGGAACTCAAAAGCGCCATTTTTGAACGCGCGTCGGCACAGATCAATATTACCGTGGCCGGTCATAATGATGACCGGGATTGCCAGCCCCTGCCGCTGCCACTCTTCCAGCAGCAGCAGCCCGCTTTTACCCGGCATACGGATATCCAGCAGCAAACAACCCGATATGGCCTGCGGCTCCTGCATCTGTTGCTGGAAATCCAGCACGCTTTCATAGGCCCGCGTTTGCCAACCCATGGTAGCCAATAATGAGCTGAGCGAACAGCGGATGGCCTGATCGTCATCAATCAGATAGATAAACGGCTCCATCACTCCTCCTGAGCGTTAAAGGGGAACCACAGGGTGAAACAGGCCCCCTGCCCGGCAATATTTTCTACTTTAATACTGCCGCCAAGGCGGTGGATCAAGGTTTCAGCCAGCGCCATACCCAAGCCTAGGCCGTCTGGGCGAGTGGTGAAAAAGGGCATAAACACCTGTTGCAACGCCTGTTCAGAGAGCCCAGGCCCACCGTCTTTGAGCTGCAACGTAATGCCTTGCTCGGAGGCCACGGCGCTGATGGCCACCCAGGACGCCGCCTGATGTTGCTGCGCCTGAATGGCATTGGTCAGAATATTATGAAAAATCTGCTCAATCCACAGCGGTTCAGCCCGCAGTGGGGGCAAGGTTGCTGGCAAGCGGTTGATCACATTAACCCTCCCGCTTTGGATCTCATTTTCCAGCAGCATGGTGACACGCGACCAGATCTCACCCAGATTTACCGCTTGAAACGCCACCCGATCATGAGTCAGCTTTTGCCGGAACTGCAGCAGCAGTGCGCTGATACGCTTTATCTGGATCACGGCAGCATCCAGCAGTGGCGGCACCTGGTGTGCCTGTTGTTGATTAAGCAGGCGCAGCGCGGCCTGGTTATAGCTCAGAATCGCCGTTAACGGCTGGTTCAGTTCATGAACAATGCCGGTGGTGATTTCGCCCATCGCATTAAGCCGGGTCAATTCCGAGAAATGTTCACGCAGAACGGCAATGTTGCGCTGGCGTTTTTGCACACGATACTGGCTGACAAAATAGATAATCCCCGCCCAACCGAGTGACGCTAGCAACATCAGCAGCCACGGTAAGCGCGCCCAATCAGGATCGCGACTGGCAGAGAGTTCAAAAGGCTGCAAAGCGCTGGCGACCTCTTTATCCCACTGCCAATAGGCAGGTTGCCAGCGCCCGCCGAGTTCGATCAGCTCAGCATTCTGCCAACTAAGACGAATATGCCGAAAATAGTGGCTCTGCGGCAGTTCGGCCAGCAGCAGGTTAAGATCGATCAGCAACGCAAAATGCTGATCATTGAGCCAATAAGTGCCCTTACCGGCGGGCAACAGGGTATGGGGTGCCGCCGCAGACGGTAACGGTTTCCAGGCAAGGATCTGGGGGAATTTCTCTTGAATGACTGAAGGATCGCTGGTTACGGACAGCAATGAAAGAATCGTTTCATGCTGCGCGAGTTTGACCGTGATAT
The DNA here is from genome assembly GCF_037199905.1 of Serratia sp. MMO-28. Classification (NCBI taxonomy): domain Bacteria; kingdom Pseudomonadati; phylum Pseudomonadota; class Gammaproteobacteria; order Enterobacterales; family Yersiniaceae; genus Serratia; species Serratia sp. MMO-28. Next base: position 178,000 of record NZ_JBBCVB010000007.1, on the reverse strand, counting down.
CGCGATGTAAAATACGAAAATCGATGGATTGCTCTTCATATTGCTGCTGCAAAGCATAAATAATCAGCCCACTGCCAGAGAGCAAAGATAACAGCAACCAGATACCGACCTTGAGCATAATAATTCCATGTTATCCTGGGATAACTTTATAACGAGTAAAAGATTTTATATATTGAGGCCAAACGGGCAACACACGCTTAATATCAGCAGCTGATCGCAATCGATAAGGGAAAATATGACGGATCTGGCCCATTATATCACGCAATATGGCTATTGGGCGCTGTTAATCGGTTGCCTGCTGGAAGGGGAAACCATTACCCTGCTGGGTGGCATTGCGGCACACAACGGATTTCTGCGCTTACCACTGGTGATCGCGGTGGTGGCACTTGGCGGCACGTTGGGCGATCAGTTGCTCTATTTTGCCGGGCGCTATTTTGGTGGCCGGGTCATTGCACGCATCAAGAATCAGCAGCAGCGCATTGAGCGCGCGCAACGGCTGATTGCCCGCCACCCGATGCTGTTCGTGATTGGCGTGCGTTTTATGTATGGTTTCCGCATTATCGGCCCGGTGCTGATCGGCGCCAGCAAATTGCCCCCTTCGCTGTTTATCCCGCTGAATATCCTTGGCGCAATCCTCTGGGCAACGCTCTTTGTGCTGCTGGGCTATTTTGGCGGCCAGGCTATCGGCAGTTTCGTCAGCGGTTATGATAAAAAGCTCTACAGCCTGCTGTTTTGTGCGCTGGTGATCGCCGCCATCCTGTTGCTGCGCTATTGGTGGCGGCGCAAACGTAAAGCCTAAGCTATTTATTGAACATCAGTTTCAGGCCCAGCAACGCCAGAACGCTGCCGCCCAAGCGATCAAACCAGGCTTTGAAACGCAGATACACCCGGCGCGGGCGTGGCGATGACAGCACAAATGCCACAAAGGCATACCACAGCAAGTCGACCGCGAGGGCAATCAGCGGCAGCACGATATACAGCACTGGTTCAATTGTATGGCTGAGCAGCGCGGCAAATACGCTGCCGAACACGATAGCGGTGTTCGGATTGCCCAACTGGGTCAGCAACCCGGTGGTAAATGCCCGGCGAAAACCCAATTGCTGCCCCCCGGTGGCTTCTACCCTCAATGGCTGGCTGGCAGCGCGCAGCATCCTGAATGCCAGATAAATCAGATAAGCGCCCCCCAGCATTTTCAGCGTAGTGTACAGCCAGGGTAGCGCCAGCAGCAGAGACTGCAGGCCGAGCAGGGCAATCAGCGCGAAGACAAAACACCCTGTCCCCATGCCTAATGCCACTGCAATGCCGTCACGACGCGACGAGGCCACAGCGGTGCGCGCCACCAGAATAAAACTTTGCCCTGGGCTCATCGCCCCCAGCGTAATCGCGCCGGTAATGCTCAATACTGACAACATCGTTTCGCTCATCATGTCCCTGTTCTCCACGAAATCCTGGGTTTAAATCTGCGCGTAGGTAACTACAAAAGCAACGGGAAATATCACTAGGCTAGGCAGTGCCCTTCAATTGATCATGATGCCGTCGCTGTGCCAAAGACCTATCAGGTAGGCCTGTGTTCAAACCCGACAACGCAACGGGCAGGCTTTGGGGCGCGCTACACCAAAGGCTTATGGAAGAGGCCTACCGCTTGCTGCAACAGCGCCATCTTACCCTCAGCGATATCAGTGAATTACTCGGCTTTTCATCTCAGGTGCCTTCAGCCGTTTCTTTCGCAACAAGATGAACGTTTCGCCACTGCGCTACCACAACGGGTTCGCGGTGTATGAGAAAGGGTAACTCGTTCAGATCGCCCGGTTAATCACCCGCGCGATATCACCTGAGGTTTTCAGCACGCGGGCTTCAGTAAACAGCGCGCTGGCCTCCTGATACTCTTTGCGCAGATAGCCCAGCCACTGTTTGATGCGCGCCACGTGATACAAACCGGTATCGCCCTGCTTTTCCAGATGGACATATTTTTGCAGCAACTGCACCACCTGCGGCCAAGGCATGCGCGGCTCATTGTATTTCACCATCCGGCTCAGGTTAGGCAGGTTCAGCGCGCCACGCCCCAGCATCACCGCGTCACAGCCGGTCACCTGCATACAGTCCTGCGCGCTCTGGTAATCCCAGATTTCACCGTTGGCGATCACCGGAATGGATAGACGCTGGCGGATCTCACCTATTGCGGGCCAGTTGATGCGATCGGCCTGATAACCGTCCATTTTGGTGCGGCCATGCACCGCCAGCTCGCTGGCCCCTGCCTGCTGTACCGCGTCGGCGATTTCAAAACTGCGGCTGCTCGAATCCCAGCCCAGCCGCACTTTAACCGAAACCGGTAAGTGGGCCGGTACTGCAGAGCGCATCGCTTTAGCCCCCTGATAGATCAGCTCAGGATCTTTCAGCAAGGTCGCTCCACCGCCGCTGCCGTTAACGTGCTTGGAAGGGCAACCACAGTTCAGATCGACGCCGTAAGATCCCAGCTCCACCGCGCGGGCAGCGTTTTCCGCCAGCCATTGTGGGTATTGGCCAAGCAGTTGTACGCGAACCAGCGTACCTGAAGGGGTACGGCTGGCATGTTCAAGCTCGGGGCATAAACGATAGAAGGATTTAGCGGGCAGCAGTTGATCGACCACGCGCAAAAATTCGGTGATGCAGAGATCGTAATCGTTCACCTCGGTGAGCAATTCCCGCACCAGAGAGTCGAGAACCCCCTCCATCGGAGCTAAAAATACGCGCATGACTACCCCAGCTAAAAAAGACGCGCCATGATACGGGCGAAAGGCAGCATCAGACAAGCCTCCTGCCAAGTTGGGCGTCCAGAATTGCACACTTCAATGTCATCTGTAGCGCGTGAAAAAAAGCGAAAAAAAACCGCCAATCGATGGCGGTTCATTATAGATCAACGGGTTGGCGAATCACTCGCCCGGTTTGCGGCTACGCGGACGGCGCGCAGGTGCCCCGGAACGCGGTTTGCCATCGCCCTGCGGGCGGGCGCTGCCACCAGCACGATTTTCACGCTGGCCGCCGCCATTACCGCTGCGTTGCCCGGCACGCTGACCACCGCCGTTGCCATGCGGCGCACCACGGCCACCGCCCTGGCGCCCGTTGATGATCGGCTCCGCTTTAATCGACGGATCCGGCTCATAACCTGGCAGGGCAATACGCGGGATTTCACGCTTCAGCAGGCGCTCGATATCGCGCAGCAGTTTGTGTTCGTCCACGCACACCAGCGAAATCGCTTCACCGGTGCATTCGGCACGGCCGGTGCGGCCAATGCGGTGCACGTAATCTTCCGGTACGTTGGGCAACTCGTAGTTCACCACGTGTGGCAACTGATCGATATCCAGACCGCGCGCGGCGATATCGGTGGCCACCAGCACACGGATTTTGCCGTCTTTAAAGTCGGCCAGCGCACGGGTGCGCGCGCCTTGGCTTTTGTTGCCATGGATCGCCGCCGCGGTGATGCCGTCTTTATTCAGTTGCTCGGCCAGATGGTTGGCACCATGCTTAGTGCGGTTAAAGACCAGCACCTGCTTCCAATCCCCTTCGCCAATCATCTGGGACAGCAGCTCACGCTTGCGCTTCTTATCCACAAAATGAACGCTCTGTTCGATCTGCTCGGAAGCGGTGTTGCGACGCGCAACTTCCACCGATGCTGGGTTGTGCAGCAGCTTGTTGGCCAGCCCCTTGATCTCGTCAGAGAAAGTGGCGGAGAACAGCAGGTTCTGGCGCTTCGGCGGCAGCTTGGACAGCACGCGGCGGATATCATGGATAAAGCCCATATCCAGCATGCGGTCTGCTTCATCCAGCACCAGAATTTCAATTTTGGACAGATCAACCGCGTTCTGATGCTCCAGATCCAGCAGACGCCCCGGTGTTGCCACCAGAATATCGACGCCGCCGCGCAGCTTCATCATCTGCGGGTTGATGCTGACGCCGCCAAACACTACCAGCGAACGCAGGCGCAGGTGTTTGCTGTAGGCATCCACGTTTTCGCCAATCTGTGCAGCCAACTCGCGGGTTGGCGTCAGGATCAGCGCCCGCACCGGGCGACGGCCTTTGGTCGGATGATCATGCTTGCTCAGCAACTGCAACAACGGCAGGGTAAAACCAGCGGTTTTACCGGTACCGGTCTGGGCGCTGGCCATCAGGTCACGACCTGCCAATACCACAGGGATTGCCTGACGTTGAATTGGCGTAGGTTCGCGATAGCCCTGTTCTTCAACAGCGCGCAGAATTTCGGCACTTAAGCCGAGGTTTTCAAATGACATAGTAGAGAAAAACTCCAGATCCCCCCTAACCTAACAATGTTCGGTGCAGTTTCCTGGGAGGATGATCAGACGGGGCATAAGGCGGCGCTCGCGTTTTTTGTTAGCGGCACAACCTCGGCATACCACGAGGGATTGGCACAAACTGCAGTGCACCAAGCTGAGGATTGTAACAGAAGTCGAACAAAAAAAAGCAATTTTGCGTGATAAGAGCAGATTATCGCCTAAAAAAGACCAGCCCCCAACAATAGTCCTAAGATTTTGTTTACATTCCGTACCATCGGGCCTAAAGTTAATCAATCATATGATTAACTTTAGCGAGTCAGTCATGTCAGCAGCGGAAAATCAGCTTATACCCAGCCGGGCACGCGGTGAGCAAGCGCGCCAGCAACTGCTCGCGGCCGCCATTGAAGTGTTTGGCGAATACGGCATTCAAGGGGCGACTACCCGGGAAATCGCCCAGCGCGCCGGGCAGAATATCGCCGCCATCACCTACTATTTCAATTCGAAAGAAGGCCTGTATCTGGCGGTGGCACAGTGGATCGCCGACTTTATTCAGCAGGCGTTCCATTCGCCAAGCCAGGAAGTCGAACATTTCTGGCTGCTGCCTGCATCACAACGCACGCCGGAACAGTATCTGTACCACCTCAAGCGTGGTTTGCTGGATTTCAGTGCGCTGATGACCCAGCCGCAGACGCTCAACCTGAGCAAAATCATGTCGCGCGAACAGCTTTCCCCTACCGACGCCTATCCGCTGATCCACCAGCAGGTGATTGCCCCCTTGCACCAGATGCTGTGCCGCCTATTGGCGGGCTATACCGGCCTTGATGCGCAATCGACCAAGATTGTGCTGCACACCCATGCGCTGATTGGCGAGGTGTTATCGTTCCGCGTCGCGCGTGAAACCGTGCGCCGTCAGGCGGGCTGGCAGCAGATCGGCAGCGATGAGGCCGCGCAGATCGGCGCCGTGCTGGCTGAACATATCGAGATTCTGGTTTGTGGGCTGCGCCAGCGTTACGGCGCATAAATCCCCCTTCTTTCACACTGCAACCGACAGGAAGCATTATGAACAAGAAAAGAATTGGCATTATCGGCATCGTTATCCTGTTAATTGCCGCCGTCTACGGCTTTTGGCATTACCAGCAGCAACAGGAAAAACCACTGACGCTGTACGGTAACGTCGATATCCGCACGGTGAACCTGGGCTTTCGCGTTGACGGGCGTCTGGCATCGCTGGCGGTCGACGAAGGGGACAGCGTGCAGCCAGGGCAATTGCTCGGCAAGCTGGATGATGCCCCATACCTTAACGCGCTGCAGCAGGCACAGGCCAACGTCGCCAGCGCGGCCGCCAAGCTGGCGCTGTTGCAGGCCGGTTATCGTGACGAAGAGATCGCCCAGGTGCGCTCAGAAGTGGCGCAGCGCCTCTCGGCCTTCAACTATGCCGATAGCTTCTTCCAACGGCAGCAGGGTTTGTGGGCGAAAAAGGCCACCTCAGCCGACGCACTGGAAGACGCCCGCACCGCGCGCAATCAGGCGCAGGCCAACCTGCAGGCGGCGAAAGATAAACTGGCGCAATACCTGAGCGGTAACCGCCCGCAGGAGATCGCCGAAGCCAAGGCCAACCTGGCGCAGGCCGAAGCGGTCTTGGCGCAGGCACAGTTGAATCTGCAAGACACCACGCTGACCTCCCCTTCTGCCGCTACCGTGCTGACGCGAGCGGTTGAGCCAGGCACCATGCTCGGCGCAGGCAGCACGGTGTTTACCCTGTCGCTGACCCAGCCGGTATGGGTACGCGCCTATATCAATGAGGCCAGCCTGGGTAAAGCGGTTCCGGGAACGGAACTGCGTATTTATACCGACAGCCGCCCTGGTAAGCCCTTCCACGGCAAGATTGGCTTTGTCTCCCCAACCGCCGAATTTACGCCAAAAAGCGTCGAAACCCCGGATTTGCGCACCGATCTGGTTTATCGCCTGCGGGTGATTGTCACCGACGCCGACGACGCGTTACGCCAAGGTATGCCGGTCACCCTGCGCTTCACACAACCCTGAGGAAAGGTGATGGAACAGGCACATACCATTGAACTGGTGGCGTTGGAAAAGCGCTTCCCGTCACTCGCCAAACCGGCGGTTGCCAGCCTGACCACCACTTTGCGCAGCGGCGCGGTCACCGGGCTGGTCGGCCCCGACGGCGCGGGCAAAACCACCCTGTTACGCATGCTGGCCGGGTTGCTGAAGCCCAGCAGCGGCCAACTGCGCGTCGCCGGGCTGGATCCGATCGCAGAAGACCGGCAACTGCACGCCATTCTCGGCTATATGCCGCAAAAATTCGGCCTGTATGAAGACCTGACGGTGATGGAAAACCTGACGCTGTACGCCGATCTGCGCGGCGTCATCGGCGATCTGCGCAAGCAGACCTTCGAGCGGTTGCTGGCCTTTACCGATCTGACGCGCTTCAACGAGCGCCTGGCGGGCAAACTTTCCGGCGGCATGAAGCAGAAACTCGGGTTGGCCTGTACGCTGCTTGGCCAACCGCAGGTGTTATTGCTGGACGAGCCCGGCGTCGGCGTCGACCCCATCTCGCGCCGCGAACTGTGGCGCATGGTGCATGAACTGGCCAACGACGGCATGCTGATCCTGTGGAGTACTTCGTATCTGGACGAAGCGGAACAGTGCCGCGAAGTCTTGCTGATGAACGAGGGCGAATTACTGTTTAGCGGCGCGCCGCAGGAGCTCACCCAACGCATGGCCGGGCGCACCGTGCTGATTAGCGCACCGGCAGGCAGCCACCGGGCGCTGCTGCAACGGGCGATCTGCCTGCCAACCGTCAGCGATGGCGTGATCCAGGGGAAATACCTGCGGCTGATCCTAAAACCCGGCGAAGATCACCGCCAGGTCTTGCACGATCTGGATCTGCCCACGGCTGAACTCACCGAGGCGGAGCCGCGCTTTGAAGATGCCTTTATCGACTTGCTCGGCGGCGGCCCCAACAGCGCCTCGGTGCTGGCGGAGATTATGCCCAACGTGGAAGGCGATGGCACGGAAACGGTGATTGAAGCACAGGGGTTAACCAAAAAATTCGGCCACTTCGCCGCCACCGATCATGTGGATTTCAAGGTGCAACGCGGGGAAATCTTTGGCCTGCTCGGGCCTAACGGGGCCGGTAAGTCCACCACCTTCAAAATGATGTGTGGCCTGCTGGTGCCGAGCAGCGGCAAGGCGCTGGTGCTGGGGATGGATCTGAAAACCAGCTCCGGCAAAGCGCGCCAGCACCTGGGTTATATGGCACAGAAGTTCTCGCTGTACGGCAACCTGACGGTGGCGCAGAACCTGAAGTTTTTCTCCGGCGTGTATGGCCTCAGCGGCAAGGTGCAGCGCGACAAAATCCATGAGATGTCTACCGCCTTCAACTTCGGCCCGATCCTCAACCAGACGCCGGACTCACTGCCGCTCGGTTTTAAACAGCGGCTGGCGCTGGCCTGCGCGCTGATGCATGAGCCGGATATTCTGTTCCTTGATGAACCCACCTCAGGGGTGGATCCCCTCACCCGCCGCGAGTTCTGGTTGCACATCAACGGCATGGTGGATAAAGGCGTCACGGTGATGGTCACCACCCACTTTATGGACGAAGCGGAGTACTGCGATCGTATCGGGCTGGTGTACCGTGGCAAAATTATCGCCGCCGGTACGCCGGACGATCTCAAACAGCAGATCGCCAGTGCTGACAACCCCAATCCTTCAATGGAACAGGCGTTTATCGAGCTGGTGCAGGGTTACGATCGGGAGGAAACCTCATGAGCGATAACAGCGGCTTTTCCTGGCGGCGCCTGCGTGCGTTGTGTTTGAAAGAAACGCGGCAAATCCTGCGTGACCCAAGCAGTGGCCTGATCGCCTTCGTCATCCCGCTGATGCTGCTGTTTATTTTCGGCTACGGCATCAATCTGGACTCCAGCAAACTGCGTTTGGGGATCCTGCTGGAGCAGCACAGCGAAGACGCGCGCGATCTGGCCAACGCCTTTGCCGGTTCGCCCTATATTCAACCGACCATTAGCGATAACCGCCAGCAGTTGATGCAAATGATGCAGGCGGGCAGCATTCGTGGGCTGGTGGTGATCCCGAGCGATTTCGCCGAGCATATGGCACGGCCGTCCGATCGCGCTCCGTTGCAGGTGATTACCGACGGCAGCGAACCCAATACCGCCAACTTTGTGCAGGGCTATACCCAAGGGGTTTGGCAGATCTGGCAGCAGCAGCGCGCCAGCGATGGCGGGCGGGAAGATAAACCGCTGATCGAGATCCAGATGCGCTACTGGTTTAACCCGGCGGCGATCAGCCAGCACTTTATTATCCCAGGGGCGATCACCATCATCATGACGGTGATCGGCGCGATTCTGACCTCACTGGTGATCGCCCGTGAATGGGAGCGCGGCACCATGGAGGCACTGCTGTCCACGCAGGTGACGCGCAGCGAACTGCTGCTCTCCAAGCTGGTGCCTTACTACTTCCTCGGCATGATCGCTATGGTGTTGTGCATGGTGGTTTCGGTGTTTGTGCTCGGCGTGCCCTACCGGGGTTCGTTGCTGATCCTGTTTGTGATCAGCAGCCTGTTCCTGGCCAGCACCCTCGGTATGGGGCTGCTGATTTCCACCCTCACCCGTAACCAGTTCAACGCGGCGATGGTGGCGCTGAACGCCGCTTTCCTGCCTTCGATTATGCTTTCCGGCTTTATTTTCCAGATCGACAGCATGCCCGCGATCGTGCGCGCGGTGACCTATATCATCCCGGCTCGCTACTTTGTCAGCACGCTGCAAACGCTGTTTCTGGCGGGCAATATCGGCAGCGTTCTGCTGGTTAACCTGCTGTTTCTGATCGCTTCTGCGGTAGTGTTTATCGGCCTGACCGCCTGGAAAACCCCACGTCGGCTGGATTGAGGAGAGAATATGTTTCACCGCCTCTGGACTCTGATCGTCAAAGAAATGCAATCGCTGCTGCGCGATCCGCAAACCCGCGCCATTCTGGTGATGCCGGTGATCCTGCAGGTGCTGCTGTTCCCGTTCGCCGCCACGCTGGAAGTGACCAATGCCACCATTGCGGTGTACAGCGAGGACAGCGGTCAGGCATCGATCGAGCTGACCCAGCGCTTTGCCAAAGCTAAAGCGTTTTCACACGTCCTGCTGCTGCGCAGCCCGCAGGAGATCAAACCCACCATCGATAACCAGAAAGCGCTGCTGCTGATCCGCTTCCCGGCCAACTTCTCGCGCGATATCGCCAGCGGCAATACGGCGGCGTTGCAGCTGATCCTGGATGGGCGCAACTCCAACAGCGCGCAGATCGCCGCCAACTATGTGCAGCAGATTGTGCAGGATTATCAGAACGAGCTGATCGGCGGGCGCGCCAAACCTAATAACAGCGAACTGGTGGTGCGCAACTGGTATAACCCGAATCTGGATTACAAGTGGTTCGTGGTGCCTTCGTTGATTGCGATGATCACCACCATCGGCGTGATGATTGTCACTTCGCTTTCAGTGGCGCGTGAACGTGAGCAAGGGACGCTGGAGCAGTTGCTGGTGTCACCACTGACCACCTGGCAGATCTTTATCGGCAAAGCGGTACCCGCGCTGATCGTCGCCACTTTCCAGGCATCGATCGTGCTGTTTATCGGCATCTTTGCCTATCAGATCCCGTTTGCCGGTTCGCTGCTGCTGTTCTACGCCACCATGCTGATTTACGGGCTTTCGCTGGTCGGATTCGGGCTGCTCATTTCGTCACTGTGCGCCACGCAACAGCAGGCATTTATCGGCGTGTTCGTGTTTATGATGCCGGCGATCCTGCTTTCCGGCTATGTTTCGCCGGTAGAGAATATGCCGGTGTGGTTGCAGCATCTCACCTGGGCTAACCCTATCCGCCATTTCACCGATATCACCAAACAAATCTACCTCAAGGACGCCAGCTTCAGCATTATCTGGCACAGTCTGTGGCCACTGCTGGCGATCACCGCCACTACCGGCAGCGCGGCGTATGCGATGTTCAGAAGGAAGATTGCTTAACCAAGAAAAAAGGGTATTCAGCGAGCTGTCACCGAATACCCTATGGATTGCGAACCGCAGCCAACAACGCTGCGGCTTGAAAGACGAGAGGAATCAGCGGCGGTTGCCCAGAATACGCAACAACATCAGGAACAGGTTGATGAAGTCAAGATACAGCGTCAACGCGCCTACGATGGCGTATTTGCGAAAGCCGTCGCGGTCGTCAGCATTCAACTGCTCGCCCAGGGCCTTCAGTTTTTGCGTGTCATACGCGGTCAAACCGACAAACACCACCACGCCGATATAGGTAATCGCCCAGGTCAGCGCCGGGCTTTTCAGCCAGATGTTAACCAGCGAAGCCAAAACAATGCCGATCAGCCCCATAAACAGCATGCTGCCAAGGCCGCTCAGATCGCGCTTGGTGGTGTAACCGTATAAGCTCATAGCACCGAACATCCCGGCGGTGACCACGAAGGTGCTGGCGATCGACGCGCCCGTATACACCAACAGGATACTGGACAGAGTGAGCCCGGTTAACGCCGAATAAAGCATAAACAGCCCGGTGGCCGCCGTGCCGCTAAGGCGGTTCACCATGCCGGAAATCACAAACACCAGCCCCAACTGGGCAATAATCAGGCCGAAGAACGTAATCTTGCTAGAGAAAATAAAAGACATGATCGCTTCACTTTGTGAAGCATACCAGGCCACAAAAGCGGTCAACAGCAAACCACAGGTCATCCAGCCATAGACCTGCGCCATATATGCCTGAATGCCGCTGTTGGCACGCTCAACGATCGAACCATTACGTGGATATCGGTCCATGACGGTTACCTTTTACATGTGAACTAAGTTTTGGGGAAACACCCCTGCCAGTAGTAAGCGTATCACAGAAAACGTTATGCGGAACCGGCAAAGGTATTGATTTATACTCGTCATACTTCAAGTTGCATGTGCGTTAGCTGCGCTCGTTCACCCCAGTCACATAGTGTTCTATGCTCCTGGGGCTTCACTCCCTTGCCGCCTTCCTGCAACTCGAATTATTTAGAGTATACTTCCGCTGTTGATACGGGATTTACCAACGCTTTGCGGCCTGCCGATCGGAATCACGGGCTTCAACCCAGCGCTCACCTTGATCGGTGGCTTCACGCTTCCAGAACGGCGCGCGGGTTTTCAGATAATCCATAATAAACTGCGCAGCTTCAAACGCTTGGCTGCGGTGCCCGCTGGTCACGCCAACCAGCACAATCTCATCACCGGGGAACAGATCGCCGACGCGGTGGATCACCGTCACCCGCTGCAACGGCCAACGTGCGCGCGCTTCGGCCACAATTTCTGCCAACGCTTTTTCGGTCATGCCGGGATAATGCTCCAGCGACAATGCGCTGACGCCATCCCCCAGATTATGGTTACGCACCTTGCCGGTGAAGGTGACCACCGCACCATCATCGTCACACTGCGCCAACCATAGGTACTCTTCGCCGACGCTGAACGGGGCCACGCCCACGCGGATACGGGTATTTTCCACGTTTAGCCCCCGGTGACCGGTGGGAAAAACGCCACTTCGTCGCCCGCCTGCAGCGGATGTTCACTCGCGACCAAGGATTGGTTGACCGCCATCAGCAGCTTGCCAGACTCCAGCGCCAGCGCCCAGCGCTCTCCGCGCTCGCACAGCGCCTTGCGCAACGACTCGACCGTTGGATATTGCGCCGGTACGGCCAGGGTTGCAGTGCCCACCAGTTCACGCACCTGGGCGAAAAAAAGAATATTGATCATAGCTCCACCTTGAAATCACCGGATTTGCCGCCGCTTTTCACCAGCAGCCGTACCGGCCCGATCACCATGTCTTTCTGCACCGCTTTACACATGTCGTAAATGGTGAGCGCCGCCACCGAAGCGGCGGTGAGTGCTTCCATTTCCACCCCGGTTTTCCCGGTCAGGCGGCAGCAGGTTTCGATACGCACGCGGCTATGTTCCGGCTGTGCCTCAAGCTGCACTTCAACTTTGCTCAGCATCAACGGGTGGCACAGCGGGATCAGTTCCCAAGTGCGTTTCGCCGCCTGAATACCGGCAATGCGTGCGGTGGCAAACACATCCCCTTTGTGATGGCTGCCGTCGATTATCATCGCCAGCGTTGTAGCATGCATTGCAACAAAAGCCTCGGCGCGCGCTTCACGCACCGTCTCCGCTTTAGCAGAAACATCCACCATATGGGCTTCGCCAGCGGCATTGATATGGGTTAACTGGGTCATAAATTATTTCTTCATATGGGGCAGGAAGTTGCACGGACGATGTCGGGCATCCAACTGCTCTTCAATAATGCGCTCCCACGCGGTGCGGCAGGCGCGGGTGGAGCCCGGCATGGCAAAGATCACCGTCTGGTTGGCAATACCGGCCAAAGCACGCGACTGAATGGTGGCTGTGCCTATCTCTTCAAACGACACCATGCGGAACAGCTCACCAAACCCTTCCACTTCGCGATCAAACAGCGGCAACAGGGCTTCAGGTGTGTGATCACCCGCGGTAAAACCGGTGCCGCCGTTGATTAACACCGCCTGCACCGTCTCGCTGGCAATCCACGCAGAAACCTGCGCACGGATCTGGTAAATATTGTCTTTGACGATGGCACGCGCCACCACCTGATGCCCGGCTTCCTGTGCGGCGTCCTGCAGGTATTGGCCGGAGGTATCTTCCGCTTCGCTGCGGCGATCCGAGACGGTCAGAATAGCAATCTTTGCCGGAATAAATTCGCTGCTGGTCTGGCTCATAGTTAAATGTGCTCCCCTATTATGGATACCCGCTAGGTTTCAAGCCGTAGCCTGACAAAGGGATCGGCGCATAGCCCCTCACCCTAACCCTCTCCCCCAGGGAGAGGGAACTTGGTTAGTATCAGCCACCGATAAACGATAAGTTCTGCGTGATCCCGCTGTTGCCCTGATGCAAGAAATGCGTCTGCTTTTTAGTACGCAATCCCCCCTGAATCCGCATCTTCAACTCTTCGAGCTGAGCGTCATCCGCCAGCAGATCGCGCAGGGTAATGCCCTGTTCACCGAACAGGCACAGATGCAGATTGCCAATGGCAGAGACCCGCAGCCGGTTGCAACTGGCACAGAAATCTTTCTCATAAGGCATGATCAGCCCAATCTCGCCCTGGTAGTCCGGATGGCTGAACACCTGCGCCGGGCCGTCGCTGTAGCCGCGTGCCAAACGCTGCCAGCCCTGTTGTTCTAACTGTTGGCGGATCACGTTGCCGGAAATATGGTGCTTGCGGAACAGCTCACTGCCTTCGCCAGTTTCCATCAGCTCAATAAAACGCAGTTGGATCGGGCGATCTTTAATCCAGTGCAGAAAGGCGGCCAGTTGCTGGTGGTTAACGTCACGCATCAGCACCACGTTGACTTTCACCTTGTGGTAACCGGCGGCAAAAGCGGCGTCGATACCTTCCATCACCTGACGGAATTTGTCCTGCCCGGTGATGGCGTGAAACTGGCGCGGATCGAGGCTGTCAACGCTGACGTTAATCGCCGTCAGGCCCGCATCGCGCCAACGGGCGACGTCACGCGCCAGGCGGTAACCATTAGTGGTCACTGCCAGCGTGCGGATCGCCGGGTTTTCGCGCACGGCGGCGACGATCTCGGTAAAATCGCGGCGTAACGACGGCTCACCACCGGTCAGGCGTACCTTTTCGGTACCCAATTCGGCAAAAGCGCGGCTGACGCGGCGAATTTCATCCAACGAGAGGAAGGTATTGGGATGGCCGCTCGGTTTATAACCGTCCGGCAGGCAATAGGTGCAACGGAAGTTACACACGTCGGTAATCGACAGGCGCAAGTAATAAAACTTGCGCTCAAAAGCATCAATGAGTTGCGGTACCATAACACCTTCCAAATACGGGAGATGCGAGCGTTTCCACTCTGCACCCTGGTGGCTGACTTCGCCACGGCCCAGGCACCCTATTGTTCGTGGAACAACGTAGGCACAAAGGCTAGGAGTTTGGATTTCAATCCTGATTACCCGAGGTAACCTGAATGAAACCGTGGTTTTCAACAGAATTCTAGCGCGAAACAAATGCGATAGCCATCGCGCAATTTCGCTATATAATTTTATATACAGCGATTACTGCAGCGCCAAGTCTGGTTATCCATACTAAACATCTCTTACGCCGGCGAATTGATTATAATCACGCAAATCACACTCTTTTTCGCGTTTCACCGCCAAATCCGCTACGTTATGCGGGCAGTTAACGCCCAGTATTAAGGAATTTTATGCGCAATCGAACCCTTGCCGATCTCGATCGGGTGGTGGCATTAGGTGGCGGCCATGGTCTTGGCCGCGTGATGTCGTCTCTGTCGTTTTTAGGATCCCGCTTAACCGGTATTATCACGACAACCGATAATGGAGGCTCTACCGGCCGTATCCGCCGTTCCGAAGGGGGGATCGCCTGGGGGGACACCCGCAACTGCCTGAACCAGTTGATTACCGAACCGAGCGTGGCATCTGCAATGTTCGAATACCGTTTCAGCGGTAATGGCGAACTGGCGGGGCATAATCTGGGGAATCTGATGCTGAAAGCCCTGGATCATCTCAGCGTGCGCCCGCTGGAAGCGATCAATCTGGTACGCAACCTGTTGAAGGTCGACGCGGCGCTGATCCCAATGTCGGAACAACCGGTGGACCTGGAAGCACACGATCACGAAGGCCATCAGATTTATGGCGAAGTAAACATCGATCAACTGGCGCAGATGCCGCAGGAACTGATGCTCTCCCCGCATGCGGTGCGTGCCACGCGTGAAGCAGTAGATTCCATCGCGCAGGCCGAACTGATCCTGATTGGGCCTGGCAGTTTTCTCACCAGCCTGATGCCGCTACTGCTGCTTGAGGATCTCACCCAAGCGCTGCGCCGCAGCAGCGCCAGCATGATCTATATCGGTAATCTGGGCCGTGAGCTGAGCGTGGCCGCAGCCGCACTGACGCTCAAGCAGAAACTGGAACTGATGGAAGAGAAGATCGGCCGGAAAATGATTGATGCAGTGGTGGTGGGCCCGCATATCAACACCGACGAAATGCACGATCGCATCGTGGTAAAACAGCCGCTGGAAGCCGCCGACGTCCCTTACCGCCACGATCGCCAGTTACTGCGCCAGGCGCTGGAGCAGGCGCTGGTGCAACTGGCTACCCGCACCTAGATCAGTCCCTGCCGCGATGCCAAGGGTTATCGCTGACGGTGCTGATATAGAGATCTTCCACCTGCTTGCGCGCCCACGGCGTGCGGCGTAAAAACTTCAGGCTGGACTTGATGCTCGGATCGCTGCTGAAGCAGTTGATGCGGATGCGTTCAGCCAGCCCGCTCCAGCCATAATGCTCCACCAGCGTGTTCAGTAATTGTTCCAGCGTAATGCCGTGTAGCGGATCTTTTGATGAATGTGCAGTCATGATCGGCAGCTCGTCTCAGTAATCGGGGCGCATACCTTAATCAGCAAACTCGCAGGCGGCAAGGAGTTTATCCCCGCCGCCGTTCACACAGGCATACTTATGAAATCGCAATAAACTGCTCGCGCAGTTGATGAATCTCGTCACGCACCGCAGCCGCCTGTTCGAACTCCAGGTTTTGCGCATGAGAATACATCTGGCCTTCCAACTCGCGGATTTTCTGCTCCAGCGCTTTTGGTGTGAGGTGCTGGTAGCGAGCCGCGCTTTCCGCCGCCTTGCCTTTCCCTTTGTGTTTGCCGCGTGAACTCGGCTGCCCCAGTTGCATAATATCGGCAACCTTCTTGTTCAGCCCCTGCGGGACAATACCGTTGGCTTCGTTATGCGCCTGCTGCTTGGCACGGCGGCGTTCGGTTTCCCCTATCGCCTTGGCCATGGAGTCGGTAATGCGGTCACCGTACAGAATCGCCTTGCCGTTGAGGTTACGCGCCGCACGGCCAATGGTCTGAATAAGCGAGCGTTCCGAACGCAGGAAGCCTTCTTTGTCTGCGTCCAGGATCGCCACCAGCGACACTTCCGGCATATCCAGCCCTTCCCGCAGCAGGTTGATCCCCACCAGCACGTCGAACTCGCCAAGGCGTAAATCACGGATGATTTCGACACGCTCTACGGTGTCGATATCGGAGTGCAGATAACGCACCCGTTCACCGTGTTCCTCAAGGTATTCCGTCAGGTCTTCCGCCATCCGCTTGGTCAGCGTCGTCACCAGCACGCGTTCGTTGATCGCCACCCGCTTGCGGATCTCGGAAAGCAGATCGTCAACCTGGGTAGCAACCGGGCGGACCTCCACTTCCGGATCCAGCAGCCCGGTTGGGCGCACCACCTGATCGATAATATCGCCACCGGATTTCTCCAGCTCATATTTGCCCGGCGTAGCGGAGACGTAGATGGTTTGCGGTGCCAGCGCTTCAAACTCTTCAAAGCGCATCGGCCGGTTATCCAGCGCCGAAGGCAGGCGGAAGCCGTATTCCACCAGCGTTTCTTTACGCGAGCGGTCGCCTTTGAACATCCCGCCGATCTGCGGGATGGTAACGTGCGATTCATCCACCACCAGCAGGCCATCGGCGGGCAGATAGTCAAACAGCGTCGGCGGCGGCTCGCCCTCGCCGCGCCCGGAGAGATAGCGTGAGTAGTTTTCGATACCCGAGCAATAACCCAGTTCGTTCATCATCTCCAGATCAAACTGGGTACGCTGCGTCAGCCGCTGCTCTTCCAACAGCTTATTGTTGGCCAGCAGCACTTTACGCCGCTGCTCCAGTTCCACCTTGATCTCTTCCATCGCCTGCAGGATGCGTTCCCGCGGTGTGACATAGTGGGATTTCGGGTAGATGGTGAAACGCTGCACCACCTGCTCGATCTGGCCGGTGAGCGGATCAAACAGCGACAGGCGTTCCACTTCCTCATCGAACAGTTCAACGCGCAGCGCCAGCTCGTCCGACTCCGCCGGGAAGATGTCGATCACTTCCCCGCGCACGCGGAAGGTGGCGCGCTGGAAAGCCTGATCGTTGCGGGTATATTGCAGCTCGGCCAGGCGGCGCAGGATCGAGCGCTGATCGATGATCATGCCTTTGGTCAGGTGCAGCATCATCTTCAGGTAGAGATCGGGATCGCCCAAACCGTAGATGGCGGAAACCGAAGCCACTACCACCACATCACGCCGCTCAAGCAGCGCCTTGGTGGCCGAAAGACGCATCTGCTCGATATGCTCGTTCACCGAGGCATCTTTCTCGATAAAGGTATCAGAACTCGGAACGTAGGCTTCTGGTTGGTAGTAATCGTAGTAGGAGACAAAATATTCCACCGCATTCTCGGGAAAGAACTCTTTCATCTCGCCGTAAAGCTGTGCCGCCAGGGTTTTGTTCGGCGCCAACACCATGGTTGGCCGGTTGAGATCGGCGATCACGTTGGCGATGGTAAACGTCTTGCCCGATCCGGTCACCCCCAGCAGGGTCTGGTGAGCCAAACCATCTTCCAGCCCCATTTCCAGTTTGCGGATAGCTTCTGGCTGATCGCCAGCCGGGGCAAAATCCGAGTGCAGTTTGAAAATTTTGCTCATATATACCCTAAATCATTCAAGTGGCAGGAAGGCGGCGGGGAAGTGCCTACTGGCAACGGCTCCTAAGTATGGGAAACCCTAACGATCTGCGCCAGCGCTTATGATACTGGATATAAAACCAGCTTCAAGCGGATTTGTCGCTTTAACGTGCGTTAACGCGCCAGCAGCGCACCGGCAGGGTTACAGTAGGGTGACATTTTTATTGTCAACCGCCATTTTATCCCCAGACTCGCGCAATAATTAACATTTCGATGGCATTCCGGCCAAAAATGATGCACCGAGCATCAGACGGCTATGGGTTTGCTTGATTTTAGTTAACTTATTGATAGTTATTGGTTTTAAAAAAAAGACGAGAATGCGGACAACGCGGACACAACCCGCGCCCGCTCTCTGTTTAGGCCGCTTTTCTAAGTATCATGCACAAGGTTATCCACAGGAATAGTGGATAACTCACACCACCCCACGGGGGGCGGGAGTTACAGAAAGAACGCTTTTCTCGTTAAAACGTCGCCTAAGGCGATTTTTTAGTTATTTTTTCACAAAAATATGGCTTTGGTTATGACAATTAATACTAAAAGGATCCGCACTCAGGAACTTATTTTCCGCTCTGTTCACTGCGGAACCCTTTGCTGCCATAAGCCGCTTGGCCACTTGCACCATTTGCTATCAACGTCGCACCACAAAAGTGCAAGCGGGCACTCAGTTCGTCAGGCTTCTTTCTCACCGCCACCGCCTGGCGCCCCACCAGCGCCACCTCGGCAATTAACAAAAAAATAACATCCTTCTTTTGCGCTAAGCTCCTAAAGTTGGCCTGGGAATTGCTCAATTCTTTCACACACCGCGCCACCACTCCCGATGCTGGCAGGAGCGCTAACGGAAAAATCATCGACTGCACGCGGTGAGAAAATCGACATTGGCATCTAAAATAGGCAATAGCAGCAATAAGCCGCCAATAGCGGCCATTTTCAGCTATCTTGCCTGGGCTTTTACCCCCCTATTCGGGCACATTGCATGGCATTTTGTTCTGGAGATCACCACACTTGGGAGAGAAACCGCTGACATCGCCGGAGGGGATCACCCCATCCACCAGTGAACACGCCTCTTTGGGGAGAATGCCAAATGCTAAGTTTACGCGCAGTGAATCAATACTATGGGCATCACCATACGTTGTGGGATGTGAGCCTCGAACTGCCACGCGGGCAATGCACCACTCTGCTGGGCCGCAACGGCGTGGGTAAAACTACGCTGGTCAACTGCATTATGGGGCACCTGCCGATTGTCAGCGGTAGCATGACCTGGCAATTGGCCGATGAACCTCCACAGAATCTGTTGCAGCAGCCGATGGAAAAGCGGGCGGCGCTGGGTATCAGTTACGTACCGCAGGGGCGGCAAATCTTTTCGCAACTGAGCGTGGAAGAAAACCTCCAGATAGCCCTCCTGGCCGGGCGCGACAGAACCCGGCGGATTCCAGCCATGATCGATAGCCTGTTCCCGCATCTGCGAACCCTGCTGCTGTATCGCGCCGGGGATCTGTGTGGCGATGAACAGCAGCAATTGGCGATCGCCCGTGCGCTGGTGCTGGAACCGGCGTTGCTGATCCTGGATGAGCCCATCACCGGCCTGTCACCTTCGCAGGCGAGCGAGATCGGCCATCTCATCCGCAGGCTGAACCACGAATGGGGCATGACCATTTTACTGGTAGAACACAGGCTGCCGTTTGTGCGCCACGTGGCGGATCGTTTTTGCCTGATGGATCAGGGCCGCAGCGTCGCCAGCGGCCCCCTGGAACAGTTAGATGAGGAGTTGATTAATACTTATCTTGCGGGATAAACCCGCCGCTCAGCCCCGCGCTTGCAAAGCCGCAAGATCGAGATATTGCCCCAGCGCCTGTTGCTCTATCTGCGGCAGGTGCGGGATCTCCCCCAGCAGCGGTGCTGGCAGCATACGGCGCAGCGTGGCGAGATACTCAGCGTGGCGCTTGCCGGGCTCGGTGACATCATTGGCAATCCAGCCAGCCAGGTGCAGCCCCGCCTGCTGAATCGCCTGCGCCGTGAGCACAGCATGGTTGATGCAACCGAGCTTGATGCCCACCACCAGGATCACCGGCAACTGCTCCTGTTGCACCCAGTCAGCAAAGGTGTGCTGCTCAGAAAGCGGGGTAAACCATCCGCCCGCGCCTTCCACCAACAGCCAGTCGGCACGCTGCTCGAGCTGGCGTAAACCGGCTGAAAGCTGCGCCAGCGCGATCGGGCGATTTTCAGCCAGGCTGACAATATGCGGCGACGTCGGCTCTGCAAAGGTGTAAGGATTCACTTCGGCGTAAACCAGCGGCACGCTGCTGTTTTTCTGCAACGCCAGCGCATCCGCGTTACGCAGGCCATCCGCCGTCATCTCGCTGCCGGACGCCACCGGCTTATAACCCGCACAGCGTAACCCGGCAGCGCGGGCAGCCTGCAACAGTGCGCTGCTGGCCACAGTTTTGCCCACTTCAGTATCGGTTCCGGTCACGAACCAGCGCTCAATCACGATAAATCACTCCATAAATCAGATGATAACTGAGTGGAAACAGGCCGCGATGGCGAGGATAAGCCGCCTGCAATGCCGCTAGCCGCTGGCGGGAAAGCAAGCCCGCCTCACGCCCTTGGTGCAAATGCGTAGCACCTATTCCTTTCAGCGAACGCATCAGCGCCATCACGTCCGGGTATTCGAGGGTTTGCCACTCGGCTTGCAGACGGTGGCGATAAGCGCCACAGGCGGCAGCGATGCGCGCCAGGGGCAGGAAATCATTCACATGGCGTTCACCGTCCACCTGTTGCCAGGCATCCCCCAATTGGTGCAAAGAACCTGCCGCCAGCGTGGAAAACAGAATCACACCACCGGGCCGCGTCACGCGGTACAGCTCCGCCAGAGCACGTGGCAGATCGCCGCACCATTGCACCACCAGGCTGCTGAAACTGATATCGACCGCCGCCGTGGGCAGCGGGATCTGCTCAATATCCCCTAACAGGTAGCGATCTGCCGCCTGCCCTTGACGGGCGAAGGCCAGCATGCCCGGTGCCAGATCGAGCGCCGTCACCTGCTTGCCCTGATCGCGCCAGCGGCGGCTGAAATAACCGGTACCGCAACCCGCATCCAACAGTTGCTGCCCGGGATGGTTCAACCCCATCCCCAGTAAGCGTTCACCCACCTCACGCTGCAACAGCGCTGCGGCATCGTAGCTTTCCGCCGCGCGGCTGAACGCCGCAGCCACTGCCGGTTTATTCACCCCATCACCGGCTAACGTCATGCAGCACCTCCAGCAGGCGATCGATATCCTGCGGCTGATGGGCCGCCGTGAGAGTGATGCGCAACCGCGCGCCGCCCGGCGGTACCGTGGGCGGGCGAATGGCGCTGACCCACAGCCCCTGTTCACGCAGGCGCTGCGCCAGATCGAGCGCTCGCTGGTTGTCCCCCACCAGCAGCGGTTGAATGGCAGTATCGGAGTCGGTTAACGTTAAGGGCAAACTCGCCACCCCGGCACGAAAACGCTGAATATGGTGCTGTAACTGGCTGCGCAACGCCTCCCCTTGCTGGACACAGCTTAACGCCGCCTGCAAAGCACAGGCCTGCGCCGGAGGCATCGCGGTGCTGTAAATCAGATGGCGGGCAAACTGCAGCAGATATTCCGCCAGCGGTTCATCGCATAAGATCGCCGCACCGCTGACGCCAAACGCCTTGCCAAAGGTCACCACCAGCACTTCCGGGTGCACCCCTTGCTGCCAGCAGCTGCCACGCCCCTGTTCACCGCGCACGCCAATACCGTGCGCATCGTCCACCATCAGCCAGGCTCCGGCGTGCTGCGTCAGACGGTGCAGTTCAGCCAGTGGCGCGCTGTCGCCATCCATGCTGAATACGCCTTCGGTGATCGCCAACTGTTGGCCAGCGCAAGGTTTCTCTAGCAATGCGGCCAATGCCTGCGGCTGATTATGGCGAAAACGCCGCAGTTGCGCCGGTGAGTGAGCGGCCGCTTCCAAGATTGACGCATGGCAGAGCTTATCCGCCAGCATGCGATCGTCGGCCTGCATCAACGCGGCCAGCAATGCCTGATTGGCGGCATAGCCGGAGATAAACAGCAACGCGCGCGGGTAACCGAGCCAATCTGCCAGCTGTTGTTCCAGCTCATGGTGCGGCTGGCAAAAGCCGGTGACATGGCCTGAACCGCCGCTGCCAACGCCGTAGCGCGCGGCGCCCTGCTGCCAGGCGGCGATCACTGCCGCATGTTGGCTAAGCCCCAGATAGTCATTGCCCGAAAAATTAAGATAGCGCTGCTCGTTAAGCAGCAGATAGCGGCCATTGCCACCCTGATTGACCTGCCGCTGACGGTAAGCGGCGGCACGCTGCCGCTCGCCCAAGGCCTGTTCGATACGTTGTTGCCAGCTCATTACGGTGCCGCGTTGTAGAACTCAGCGTTATCGGCATGCAGTAACTGCTCGGCCAACACCTGCTGTTGCTGATTATCGCCATGTGCGGTGGCAGTTTGTTGCGGATTCAGCCCCAGTTTACGGAACAGTTGCCGATCTTTATCTTCGTCCGGGTTGGGCGTAGTGAGCAGTTTGCAGCCGTAGAAGATCGAGTTGGCACCGGCCATAAAGCACATCGCCTGGGTCTGCTCGCTCATCTGCTCACGGCCAGCGGACAGGCGCACATAGGACGATGGCATCATAATGCGCGCAATGGCAATGGTGCGGATAAAATCAAAGGGATCAACGTCAGCATTATCGGCCAGCGGCGTACCTTTGACTTTCACCAGCATGTTGATCGGCACGCTCTCCGGTGGCTTGGGCAAATTCGCCAGCTGTACCAGCAGCCCGGCGCGATCGTTCACCGTCTCACCCAGCCCGACAATGCCGCCAGAACAGACTTTGATGCCCGCTTCACGCACCTTATCCAGCGTGTCCAAACGTTCCTGATAGGTACGGGTGGTGATGACATTGCCGTAAAACTCCGGTGAGGTATCCAGATTGTGGTTGTAATAATCCAGGCCAGCTTGCGCCAGGCGTTCAGCCTGAGTCGCCTCCAACGTGCCCAACGTCATACAGGTTTCCATACCCAGCGCTTTTACCCCTTGCACCATCTGTTGCAGATAAGGCATATCGCGCTCGTGCGGGTTTTTCCAGGCGGCACCCATGCAGAAACGGGTGGAACCGGCGGCCTTGGCCTGACGCGCGGACTCCAGCACCTGTTCCACCTGCATCAGCCGTTCAGATTCCAGCCCCGTTTTATAGCGTGAACTCTGCGGGCAATACTTACAATCTTCTGGGCAGGCACCGGTCTTGATCGACAACAGCGTGCTAACCTGCACCTGCTGCGGATCGAAATGCTGACGGTGAACGGTTTGCGCTTCAAACAACAGTTCAAGCAGGGGTTTATCAAACAGCGCCTGGGCTTGCGCGGTTGTCCAGTGAATGCGATCGGCCATTGACGGCGTCTCCAAAGAGAAGAAAAAGTGTCGTCAGTGTAAATATTGCGGATATACTGTCAACCATTCTATTTTGTTTTGGTTTACAACAATGTCCCTCTCTGATGACGATCTCGCCTTCGATCAGCGCCATATCTGGCACCCCTACACCTCCATGAGCCATCCGTTGCCCTGTTATCCGGTTGAGTCAGCGCACGGCGTTGAGCTGCAGCTGGCGGATGGCCGCCAGTTGATCGACGGAATGTCATCCTGGTGGGCTGCGATCCACGGCTACAATCATCCACAGTTGAACCAGGCGGCAGCGCAGCAACTGGAGAAGATGTCGCACGTGATGTTCGGCGGCATTACCCACCCCGCGGCGATTGCGCTGTGCCGCCAACTGATCGCCATGACGCCAGAAGCCTTGCAATGCGTGTTCCTGGCCGATTCCGGCTCTGTGGCGGTGGAAGTGGCGCTAAAGATGGCGCTGCAATACTGGCAGGCGCGCGGAGAGCGGCGGCAGCGGATACTGACCCTGCGCCACGGCTATCACGGCGATACCTTCGGTGCCATGTCGGTGTGCGATCCCGATAATTCCATGCACAGCCTGTATCAGGGCTATCTCGCGCCACACCTGTTTGCCACCGCACCCCAGCGCCGTTTTGATGAACCCTGGGATGAGCAGGATATCGCCCCCTTCAGCGCATTGCTGGAGCAGCACAGCGGGGAGATCGCCGCCGTGATCCTGGAACCCATTGTGCAAGGGGCCGGTGGTATGCGGATTTATCACCCCACCTATCTGCAACGGGTGCGTGAACTGTGCGATCGTCACCAGATTTTGCTGATCGCCGATGAGATCGCCACCGGCTTTGGCCGCACCGGCAAGCTGTTCGCCTGTGAACATGCGGGCATCGTGCCGGATATTCTCTGCCTGGGTAAAGCGCTGACCGGCGGCTATATGACTCTATCTGCCACCCTGACCACCCGTTCGGTCGCGGAAACCATCAGCAACGGTGCGGCAGGCTGCTTTATGCATGGGCCAACCTTTATGGGCAACCCGTTGGCCTGCGCGGTCGCCAGCGCCAGCCTGAACCTGCTGGCAGAGAACCGCTGGCAGCAGCAGGTCGCAGCTATCGAGTCTCAACTCAGGCAACAGCTAATGCCTTTGGCTGCTTTGCCGAAAGTGGCGGATGTGCGCGTTCTGGGGGCGATTGGCGTGGTGGAAATGCGTGAACCGGTGAATGTAGCGGCATTACAGCGCGAATTTGTTGAACGCGGCGTGTGGATCCGGCCCTTTGGTAAGCTGATCTACCTGATGCCGCCTTACATTATTACGCCGGAGCAGCTCACGCGCCTGACGGCGGCAATCGCCGCCGCGGCAGAATAACCCGCAGCGATAGGGTTGGATTGTTCAGGCAAAACAATCTAATTTAAACGCTCTGCACTTTCGACAACAGGGAGTCACTATGGCTTTTCGTTTGTACAGTCACGATCTGCAAGACGGCGCAAAAATGCCGGAACGGCAGGTATTTAACGGTATGGGTTACCATGGCGATAATCTTTCGCCCCATCTGGCCTGGGATGGCGCACCGCAGGGCACCAAAAGCTTTGTGGTGACGGTGTACGATCCCGATGCCCCGACCGGCTCCGGCTGGTGGCACTGGGTCGTGGCCAATATTCCGGCTCAGGTGCATGAACTACCTCAGGGGGCCGGTTCCGGCATGCCTGGGTTGCCAGCAGGTGCCGTGCAGACCCGCACCGACTTCGGCAAGGCAGGTTATGGCGGTGCGGCACCGCCGCAGGGGGAAAGCCATCGTTATCAGTTCACCGTCCACGCGCTGGACGTGGAAAACATTGAGGTCGACGAAGGCGCGAGCGGTGCAATGGTGGGTTTCAATATTCACTTTCACAGCTTGGGCAGTGCCACGCTGACCGTGATATACAACTGACATTCTTACACGGTAAGTTGCAGGTGTGTTAATTACACATTTTCCTGCAACTTTTACATGGCTCTTTTTCGGCGATTTCTCTCGTTTATAGAGCAAGAGGTTATGCACTGAACAAAAGGACCTCAAGAAGATCTTTTTGATATCACTGTTTTGGCCCTATACCTGTACCCGTTGGTTTTATTGAGTCAGAGTGAATCCAACCACTAACTTGCTCGCCATTTTTTTTAAAGTACATAATAGATGAAAAGCCTTTATAATCTGCATAAGCATTAACCAAATCACCTTTGACAATAAATAATCCTTTTATTTTACAACCCTCATCAGGAGCACTATAAAAGTAAACTTTCTTATTACCACTGACTACATAGCCTGATTCATTTGATGAAATGATAGATTGATATCTCTCAGCCAAGGAATTAATTTCATCACACCCAGCCCACGATAAAAACGATGTAATGAGAAATAACAATGCATACCTCACAATACCCCCCCTTTGCATAGCCCAGATATGTAGCATATCCTGCTCGTTGAAGCCCTCTAGACAAGTCACAAGGGTCGGAGTACTCAAACAAATTCCCCTTAAACGTTAAACACTTCCAACAATATACGCAGAACCGAAGGATATAAAGAGGAGCATCAAAAGATCCCCCCAAAAACGAGATCATTAGCGTATATTTCACCTCAACATAAAAGTGACAAAACAAGGTGAACACTCTAAATACTATTGATTATCTTTGCTAATTCCTCAGTTCTTTTATCCGACATTTCAACTACACACTGATTAATTGTAGTTTCATATGCTTGACTCACTTTATCTATTTGAAAAGCATAAACTTCACAATTACTATCTCTGAATTTTATCCATACACGCTGAGAAACTTTAACTTTATTCAAGTAAGTATCTCTTAAATCACCATGGCTCGAATATACAGATTTAATCTTGGATATTAATAATTCATATTGTTCATTTAACTTGCTGTCAGCGACGTTTTTTTTCTCTTTAGAACATAAATATACCTGATTACTATTATTAATATCATCACAAAAACTTTCGCAAAAAGCGAAAGGTGAAAAAAATAAAACAATTAAAATATACTTTTTCACTCTGCACTCTCCAGATATCTCACTCGATGTCTACCTTCCTCATATTGAGAAATGGCAGGAGTGTTTCTTATGTAATTAATCAGCTCTTGCTTGTCATTATTTGAACCAGCAAGCATTGGCCTAGGCCCTTGAGTAAAGCCCTGATAGACGAAATCAACTAATACCTCTTGTATCGGTATATCCAACTCATCCCACTCTTTTGCACTAACTACATCACGAGTCCAGGATTTATAATTATTAATGGCTCTTTCAATATATTTAGGGTATACAATGTCAAAAAGTGATTCTTGTTGAGAAAGTGTTATTTCCCCGATATCAACTTTATTTTCAGAAACAAAATCCCTAGCTCTCCCACCTTTTAATCCAGCCCCGTTAGATATTTTACTTGCTTGAGTGCTTTCGATACCAGAAGCTATCATGTCGTTGTATACTTCAACTCTAGAACGCCCTCCCATATCATAGCCTCGCCCTAATGTAACGCCAGACAAATCATTCCCTGGCCAATGAATTACACGGCTATAATAGATAGATGATGGAACATTATTTCCCTCTGCGTCATATGTTAACTTACCTTTTATTTCTCTCTTTCTAGGCTTTGAACTGACAGCCTCCAAAAAAGACACTGGATGCAAATGCCACAACGCCTCTCCACTGCGGAGCTCTGACACATGCTTCATCCACACCATCGCGTTGATATGCTGCCGGTTGTATTCCGCATCACCCGGAAAACGCTTAGCCATCTCCGCCAGCGTCCCCTGCCACAGCGCCGAACTCGCATCATGAACCCATTCGCTGTGATGTTTCACAATAAACCGCTGCAGCTGATCCTGGATATGTTTTTCCCGGCAATGCAGATGCTTCCAAAGCTCACTGTTAGAGATCTTCCCGTCTCCGTCCAGATCCATCTGTCTCAACAGCCGTTGATACCCTTCCGACACCGCGGCCGAGTACATCCCTTTTGTGTTGCTGTCCGCCTGCACCTTCAACCGTTCAAACACATCCCGGAACCACGGCTCCTGCCTCGCCTTCAACACATCCTGCGGCGGCGCATCCTCCGCCAGCAATACAAAACCCCGCTTGGCCAGGTCAAACTGATTGATGACCGTCACTTCGCCAGCAGGTAGCCAGGAATTTTCACCCGCGATGTAGTACCAGTCCTTCCCCTCCACCGTCTTTTTGTCGGACTTACTCATAGGGGTAAACCGATCTTCATGGGTCGTTAACGGATCATCCTCTTCACCACACACTACAAACCGGTTTTCACTCTCACTGTACATATACCGCGTTTTCCCAGCCAGTGACCGGACAAGCGGCTCTCCCTTCGTCACTCCCGCCTTGTTGGCCACAAAATCCGGCAGCCGGCTGTCCTGACTGAACACTTCCAGATGGCAAAAGTGATACGGGGCTTCAAAGGGCGATTCATGCCGCCCCATATGCCCGATAACGTCACCGGCGTTCACCCGGATAGCCTCATCCCCCTTCAGCGTCACCACCTCATTGAGAATCCCTTTCTTTCGCGCAGCCTCCATCCATACCGGCACCGACCGCTGCTCTCGCTTCAGGTATTTGGCCAGCCCGGACACCCACCCCGTCATGCCAGCTTCAACGGTCGACGTTCTCCCCTCCGGCACTGTTTTCACCCGCATGAACACAAACGGGGCCACCTTGCCATTCAGGAAGAAATTCGCTTCCTCCAGGATTTCCACCACACTGCCACGCGCCAGAACAGCCTGGCTCTCGACCGGAACGGCATAAGGGAGCCGCCCCTCCGTCGATGTCGGAATAGCCGCGCCTTGGGGCAATCCACTGCGTACCCACCCAAGAGTTGGGTTGTCCTGCCGTACTTTCAGCGAACTCGCCGCCACCTTGGCGGTCGGGTTAGCCCCCACGCCATACACCGACAACGGAGCCAACTGCACCCACAGCGTGTAAAAATCCAGCGCGTTATCCGGCTTCTCCACATCGGGCGTACAGGTCGATTTGATCAGCACAAACGTTGACGTGAAGCGAAAGGCTTTCGGGAGGGAATTGTGCTTGTACGCCGCTGTCAGATAATCATCATTTAGCCGGTAAGCGACAATGTGGCCATCGGTCATCGCTTTCAGACCGCTATGGCCCTGACCGCTCGGGTTGTACACACCACCGGCATAGAAACGGTCATTCAGGTGGATCCCACCGTGCCAGTGGCCCTGCTGTTTGAACAACCAGAAAGTATCCCCCTGGCTTCCCTGCAACGCCGACATCAACTCACCAGCAGATGAATAGCCCTCAACGGGCAGAACCATTTTCATGCCACCAACTCCTGTAAAAAACGTCCCTAGCTAACATCCGTAACTATGTAGACATGTCCAGACGCACCCACGCTAATACTTTCTAAACTAAGAACATCTGAGTTTCAAGCTACTGACAAAACCTGTTACTAGAGAGAACATCTCAATGGTGTCACAGCGGTATAAACCGTCAACACCGAAAGCTGGCTTGAGCGACTTTAATGTTGTTTTACAGTTAGGCCTAAGAGTATGCTCTATCCTATCCCTAAGAGCACAAAACCCACACATATCAGGTTAAAAGACTTCTTTATCACCAACCTCCAGGGTTCAGCACGCTGAACCCTGGAAATGTCACAACCGGTTTGATTATTTAGCCAGCACGCTCACCCACATCGGGCCTTTGCCTACCGGATAACGCGCCAGCATAGTCAGCACACCGCGATCTTGATCGATGGCACAAACTTCAACATGGCCGGATTTCTGGCCGGCAGAAATCACGAAACGCCCGCTGTGATCGATATTAAACCCGCGCGGCTGCTCTTCCGTTGGATGATACCCCACCACCGCAATGCGGCTTCCGTCTGCGGCAACGCTGAAGATAGTCAGAATACTGGCGGTCCGATCGCTGACATACAGGAAGCGGCCATTCGGCGTGATATGAATATCGGCCGCCCAACGGGTGCCGGTAAAATCGGCCGGCATCGCATCCAGCGTTTGCACCAGGGTATATTTGCCGCCGTGTTCACCAATGGCGAACACGTCTACCGTGCCGTCCAACTCATTCACACAATAGGCAAACTGATGGTTCGGGTGGAACGCCATATGACGTGGGCCAGCACCGGCGGCAGTTGGCACCGCTTCCTGAGCA
Source organism: Serratia sp. MMO-28 (assembly GCF_037199905.1). Taxonomy (NCBI): domain Bacteria; kingdom Pseudomonadati; phylum Pseudomonadota; class Gammaproteobacteria; order Enterobacterales; family Yersiniaceae; genus Serratia; species Serratia sp. MMO-28. Next base: position 148,547 of record NZ_JBBCVB010000007.1, on the reverse strand, counting down.
TGTGGCGTCAGTTGGCCTTCCTGGCTCAGATCAAACAGGCGGATGCGATCTTCTTTCAGGCACGGTATCAACAGCAACTGGTTGGTGGGATCGATATTCGCCGAGTGCGGCGCGGTCAGGCCATCGATCTGCTGAATCGGCGCGGTGACGACGCCGTCGCGGCCAATCGGGCTGACGCTGGCGCAGTTGCCGCTGTAAGAAGCGGAGAACAGGTAACGCCCCTGCAAGTCGGTGGAAATATGGGTCGGGCTCCCCGGCAGAGGTGCCATACCCGCTTCCTGTAGCGAACCATCAGCCTCAATGCGGTAGCTGACGATGCCAAACGCCGGGCGCACGCCAACGTACAGGTGGGTTTTGTCGGGGTGGATCGTCATCGGTTGCACCTGCCCCGGTGCATCGACCGTTTGCAGCAGCGACAGCGCCCCTTGGTCGTCTAACTGCCAAACGTGGATCTGCTGGCTTTCCGGGCTAGCAACATAAACGATTTGCTTCATTCGCGCTCCTTAAATGAGAAAGAGTAACCGGTTTCAGTTTTTACGGTTTGCTCTAGCTTACCTGACATCTGTCACATAACAACCCCGCGATGGGCAGGAAAACCGCGCGGTTTTATCGCGCGGCTATCCGTTGTACCATTCGAGTAATTTTCTTGCCAACAACCATGAGATCGCTATGAGCTACCGTGTTATTGCCCTTGATTTGGACGGCACCCTGCTGGACAACCAGAAACGCATCTTGCCGCAGTCGCTGGCCGCCCTGGCGGAGGCACGCGCCGCCGGGATCCAGGTGGTGATCGTCACCGGCCGCCACCATGTTGCTATCCACCCCTTCTATCAGGCACTGCAGATCGACACACCTGCTATCTGTTGCAACGGCACCTACCTGTACGATTTCCAGCAGCAAAAGGTGCTGGCCGCCGATCCGCTGGCAAAAGATCAGGCCAAGCTGGTGCTGCAGATGCTGAAACAGAGCGGCATCCACGGCTTGATGTATGTGGATGATGCCATGCTGTATCAGGAAACCAGCGGCCACGTGACACGTTCCCTGGCATGGGCAGAAACCTTGCCGCTGGCACAGCGCCCGACGCTGTTGCAGGTCAACAGCCTGGTTCAGGCCGCCGACGAGGCGCAGGCGATCTGGAAGTTCGCCACGTCGCACGGCGATATCCCGGCCTTACACCACTTTGCCGAAACCGTGGAAAAAGAGCTGGGCCTGGCCTGCGAATGGTCATGGCATGATCAGGTGGATATCGCCCAAGGCGGTAACAGCAAAGGCAACCGCCTGCAGCAGTGGGTGGAATCACAGGGCCTCAGCATGGCCCAGGTAGTGGCATTTGGCGATAACTACAACGATCTGAGCATGCTGGAAGCCGCTGGCCTGGGGGTCGCGATGGGTAACGCCGATGATGCCATCAAACAACGTGCCGATATGGTGATCGCCGATCACCTGCAACCCGGTATCGCTGAAGTGATCCGCACGCGGGTGCTTGGCTAGTCAAATGCCGCCCTCTTCTGCCAGAAGAGGGCGGCTTTAACGCCCTTCGCGGCTGATCGACACGCTCTTGATCTGTGCATACAGCCACTGCCCTGGCTTGATCAGCAATTCATCACGCGCCCAGGGCGTGATGCGTGCCCACAAGACGTTTTCCCCCACCGCAAGCTTCACTTCCACCTGCCCATCAACCTCCAAACACTCCACCACCTTGGCGGGCAGAATATTACGGATACTGCTATTAAGCGGCGGTTGCAGCACCAGCGAAACATCGGCGGCGTTGATGCGAATACGTAACTGCGTGCCCACAGGCGCATCAATAGCGCTCACCCACAGGCGCCGATCGCCCAGCGCCAGCGCGGTCATGGCGTAATGCTGGTGATGTTCAATCACGCTGACGCGCAGCACGCTGCTCTGATCTTCGCGCTGTAACCAAGGGCGCAGTGCGCTGCTGGCCCACACCTCTTCCAGCCCGCCAAATGCGCGCACCTGGCCGTTATCCAGCACCATCACCTGTTCCGCCAGGCGCAGGATCTCGTCCATGCTGTGGCTGACGTAGAGGATCGGGATATTAACGTCCTGCGCCAAGCGCTCTAGATAAGGCAACAGTTCACGCTTGCGCGGCAGATCGAGTGAGGCCAGGGGTTCATCCATCAACAGCAGTTCCGGCGCGGTCAGCAGCGCCCGGCCGATCGCCACACGCTGTTTTTCACCACCGGAAAGCGTGAGCGGCAAGCGGTTAAGCAGTGGCGCAATCCCCAGCAGCTCAACAATGCTGTCGAATTGGCTGCGCATGCTGGCCGCCATGCCGTATTGCAGATTGCCACGCACGCGATAATGCGGGAACAGGCGCGCATCCTGAAAAACGTAGCCAACGCGGCGTTTTTCCGGTGGCAGACATACACCGCTGGCGGTATCCACCAGCGTGCGGCCATTGAGCACAATGCGCCCCTGCTGCAGGCGCGTCAGGCCGCCGATGGCGTTGATCAACGAGGTTTTACCCGCGCCGGAAAGCCCGAAGATCGCAGTAATACCCTGCGCGGGCAGATGCGCCTGCACATTGAGGTTGAGATCGCCAAGCCGCTGGGAGAAATCCAGTTCTAACATCTATAACCCCATACGCTTGCGGCCCCAGCGGGCCAACCATTCGGAAACCAGCAGCGCCGCCAGCGCCAGCACAATGGCAATCACGCACAGGCGTGCCGCCGCCGCCTCTGCACCCGGCGTTTCTATCAGGGTATACATCGCCAGCGGGATGGTGCGGGTTTCACCGGGAATATTGGAAACGAAGGTGATGGTTGCGCCAAATTCGCCCAAAGAACGGGCGAAGGCTAATACCACGCCGACGATAATCCCGGGCAGCGAAAGTGGCAGCGTGATGGTGAAAAACACCCGCCACGGATGAGCCCCCAGCGTGCGGGCCGCCTGTTCCAAACGGGTATCCACCGCCTCCAGCGCTAGCCGAATCGCACGCACCATCAGCGGAAAAGCCACCACGGCCGAAGCCAGCGCCGCACCGCGCCAGCTGAAACTGAAGCTGAAGCCAAACCAGTCGTACAGCCGTTCACCGATAAAGCCACGGCGGCCCATAGCGATCAGCAATAAGTAACCCACCACGACCGGCGGCAATACCAGCGGCAGATGAATGATGCTGTCCAGCAAGGATTTGCCAGGGAAATGACAACGCACCAGGATCCAGGCCATCAGAATGCCCAGCGGTAAACTGCAAATCACGGCCAGGCTGGAGACTTTCAGGCTCAGCGCAACCGCCTGCCATTCATATTCGCTCAATATCATTTACGCGGGGTAAATCCATAACGTTGGAAAACAGCCGCCGCTTCCGGGCCTTTTAGATAGCTGTAAAAAGCGCTGACGCTGGGGTTTTGACGATCTTTGACGATCGCCATGGGGTATTCAACCGGCTTATGGCTGCTGGCCGGGAAGATGCCGACCACGTTCACTTTATCACTGGCAATCGCATCAGAACCATACACAATCCCAAGCGGTGCTTCTTCACGCTCCACCAACGCCATCGCGCTGCGCACGTTGTTGGCTCGCGCCAGTTTCGGCTCCAGCATCGCCCAGGCACCCAGATTCTGTAAGGCTTCTTTAGCGTAAAGCCCTGCCGGGACGTGATCCGGATCGCCCACCGCCAAGCGGCCACCGTTCAGTAATTGGGCCCAATCTGTGGTTTTATTAATGTCGATTTTATTCTGTTTAGCCGATTTAGCGGCGATCAGCACCAACTCGTTACCCAGTAAGGTATAGCGGCTATCGTTGACCATTTGCTGTTTATCGATAACGTAATCCATCCACTGCTGATCGGCAGAGATAAACAGATCGGCCGGTGCTCCCTGCTCGATCTGACGTGCCAGCGTTGACGAAGAAGCAAAAGAGGACACCACCTGCACCTCTTTGCCTTGCTGATATTGGCTGGCGATCTCCTGCAGCGCGTTAGTCAGCGAAGCGGCGGCAAACACGGTAACTTTCTCCGCCGCCGAAGCCTGTGTCGTCAACCCCAAAGCCAATATCATGCCGCCAAGCCACTTGATCCCTTGTTGTTGCATTGTTTTCTCCGCAAGTTAACCACCGACACCTATCGTTATATAAAAAATAATATAACGTTGAGCGGAACATTGTCATGCGGTTTATCGGCAAAGCGAGAGGTATCTTGAGAAACGCCCGCTGAAATACATCAGCGGGCATTGGAGATGGGGATTAGCTGCGTTTTTCTTTTGAATGGCCCACTTTGGAGAAGACGTTAAATACTTCTGCCAGAGCATAGATCAGGCCCAGGATCACGGCCATCACGACCGGTACCATGACCACGGCAAACAACAGACTTTTCAATAATTCCAACATAGTAGTCTCACTTCACTGCTCATTTAAACGGCTGCGTATGCTTTACTGTAAACCAAAAAGCGTGCGAAAACCCCGTTATTTTAAAGGCTGGGGGAAATTTAGCACCTGCGAAACGTGCTCACTTGGTGCTGGCGCGCAAATCGGCGACAATAGCCTTTTCGCCGTTGATGGAACCTATCATGCAGGCCGAGATCCTCCTCACCTTAAAACTTCAGCAGAAACTGTTCGCCGATCCGCGCCGCATTGCGCTGCTAAAGCAGGTTGAGCATACCGGCTCGATCAGCCAAGGAGCCAAGCTGGCGGGGATCAGCTATAAAAGCGCCTGGGACGCCATCAACGAAATGAATCAGTTAGCGGAACAGACGGTGGTAGAGCGCGCAACCGGCGGCAAAGGCGGTGGCGGTGCGCAGGTGACCCACTACGGCCAGCGGCTGATCCAGCTTTACGATCTGCTCGGCCAGATCCAGCAAAAAGCCTTCGATGTGCTGCAACAGGACAACCTGCCGCTCGACAGCCTGCTGGCGGCGATCGCCCGTTTCTCGCTGCAAACCAGCGCCCGTAATCAGTTCTTCGGCACCGTGATTGAACGCGATCACCAGCAGGTCCAACAGCATATCAGCCTGCTGCTGGCCGACGGCCACACGCGCCTGGCGGCGGCCGTTACCCAGCAAAGTGCCGATCGGCTGCACCTGGTTCTGGGGAAAGAAGTGCTGGCGCTGATTAAAGCCCCGTGGGTTAAACTCAGCACCGATCCAGCCCTCAATGGGCTGGCAGATAATGTGCTGGAAGGCAGGGTCGCCAGCATTCAGCCCGGCAGCGAACACAGCGAAGTGCTGGTGACGTTGAAAGGAGGCGAAACCCTGTGTGCCACGCTGGCCAATCAGGAACTGGCACAGTTGAAGCTCAGCCCCGGCACGGCGGTCCATGCGCTGTTCAATGCCGATCGGGTGATTGTTGCCACGTTGTGTTAAACGCAACGTGATGTTGCAGTATTGTCGATTGACATCTTTTCCCCATGCGCCTATTTCTAAAGCAAATAATTGCAGAACAGGGAATAAATGATGTCGTTGTTGCACATTTCGCAAGGTTCATTCCGTTTAAGCGACACCCGCACACTGTGGCTGGAGCAACTGGAGATTCAATCCGGCGACAGTTGGGCGTTTGTCGGTGCCAATGGCAGCGGTAAATCAGCCTTGGCCCGTGCGCTGGCGGGTGACTTGACGCTCTTACAGGGCAAGCGTCAGAGCGATTTTCGCGACGTTGTGCGCATTTCGTTTGAGCAATTGCAGAAACTGGTCAGCGACGAATGGCAACGCAATAATACCGACCTGCTCAGCCCCGATGAAGACGACACCGGCCGCACCACGGCAGAGATCATTCAGGAAGAGGTGCAAGATCCCGCACGTTGCCAGCAGTTGGCCGCTCAATTCGGTATTACCCCCCTGCTTACGCGCCGCTTCAAGTATCTCTCCACCGGCGAAACCCGCAAAACGCTGCTGTGCCAGGCCCTGATGTCGCAGCCAGATTTGCTGATCCTGGATGAACCGTTTGATGGCCTGGACGTTGGCTCGCGGGCTCAGTTTGCCACCTTGTTAGCCGAACTGTCACAGCAGGGTTATACGCTGGTGCTGGTGCTCAACCGCTTTGATGAGATCCCGGATTTTATTCAACAGGTGGGAGTTCTGGCGGATTGCACCCTGACCAGCCAAGGGCACCGCGAGCAGGTGATGGCAGACGCTCTGGTGGCCCAATTGGCGCACAGCGAAAATCTCAGCGGCCTGACGCTGCCGGAAACCGAGGATCCGACGCAGAAAAACCCACTTCCCGCCGATCGACCGTTGATTGTGCTGCGCGACGGCGTGGTGAGTTACAACGACCGCCCGATCCTCAACCAGCTCAGTTGGCAGGTGAATCCCGGCGAGCACTGGCAGATTGTCGGCCCGAACGGGGCCGGTAAGTCTACGCTGCTCAGCCTGATTACCGGCGATCATCCGCAGGGCTATAGCAACGATCTGACGCTGTTCGGCCGCCGACGCGGCAGCGGTGAAACCATCTGGGACATCAAGCGCCATATCGGTTACGTCAGCAGCAGCCTGCACCTGGATTACCGCATCAGTTCCAGCGTGCGTAACGTGATCCTGTCTGGCTTTTTCGATTCAATCGGTATCTATCAGGCGGTTTCCGATCGCCAGCAGAAACTGACTACGCAGTGGCTGGCGCTGCTCGGGCTGGGGGGATCTCAGGCTGACGCCCCGTTCCACAGCCTCTCCTGGGGCCAACAGCGGCTGGCGCTGATCGCCCGCGCGCTGGTCAAGCACCCGGCACTGCTGATCCTCGATGAACCTTTGCAGGGGCTGGATCCGCTGAACCGCCAACTGGTACGGCGTTTTATCGACGTTCTGATCCAGCAGGGCACCACCCAGCTGCTGTTTGTCTCGCACCATGCCGAAGATGCACCGCAGTGCATCACCCATCGCCTGACGTTTGTCCCTGAAGGTGATAGTTACCGCTATCAGTACGATAAGCTGGCATAAAACACAGGAATGAGTGGCGATCCCACTCATTCGATGACATATCCGGCAACACTTCCCCGCAACACATCACACTTAGCCTTTTATCATAAAGGTATGCCGAGTGATTGTCTGGAGAGGATATGTCCGCCGCACTGATTATTATTGACCTGATCGAAGATCTGGCTGGCCCGAAAGGGCGGGCCAATCACTGCCGTGAACAACTGCTGGCACAGAACGTCATCGCCCACACCAATGCGGCAGCCGCTTACGCGCGGATACGTAAAATCCCGGTCATCTGGGTGCGCGTCGGTTTTGCCGATGACTACCACGATATTCCGCCCCACTCACCGTTGTTTAACCATCTCAAACAGATTGGCGCACTGCGTTTGAACAACGGCGGTTGCCACTGGCTAAGCGGATTAGAGGTAAAACCGGAGGATTTGCAGTTCGAAAAAAAAGCAACCTCCGCCTTCGCCGGTAACAATTTGTTAGCGTGGTTACAGCAACACCGCTGCCACCATTTGTTACTGGGCGGCATCAGTACCTCATTGGCGATCGAAAGCACCGCACGTCAGGCGCACGATGCCGGTTTCCAGGTGACGATATTGCAAGATCTCTGTGCAGCGCAGACGGAAGAGATTCACCAACAGAGCCTGGAAACGTTGCTAAACCTTGGCAGAGTCATACGTTCACCTGCCTGGATGAAGGGGTGAAGGCCAGGCTGTCTCCCTCAGCACTGCTGGCCTCAGCGGGGTTACAGCCTGGATTTAAGCGCACTTTTCATCCTTCTCCCAGCCTTTGCATTGATTTCGTTGTGCTACTATCCCACTTAGCGCTCATTTTAGATCATCAACACGCCGAGCCTTCGGCATTGAGCGCCGTGTGTCTATTTTAGAGGGATAACAACTATGTGGGGCGTCCTCTCGGCTTCCTTGTTTTTTTTACCATTTAACCGACTGTTTGCCTGGATCCTGTTGGCCGCCGCGACGGGAATGGGGATCTACCATCACATTCTCACGCCACTCAGCCTCGCTTGTCTGGCGCTGATCGCCATTGCCGTCTGGTTACACCACCAATATCGTAAGCAGCGCGCTGTTGCACTGATTCTGGAAATCTTGCTGGTGGCCTGCTCTCTGGCGCTGTTTTATCACCTGATACCGGGCTTCAATAATCCGTTGATGGTAGAACAGGAAAAAGTCGGCCCATTGAGCGCCACCTATTCCCTGTATTACAACTTCGACAAGGCCTTGGTGCCTTTCCTGCTGTTTGCCTGCCTGCCAACGCTGTTCAATGCGGGCAAGGCAGATAAGCAAGTGGCTACCCGTGCTTGGGTGATCCTGGTGCTGTGCGTTCCGGCTTTGCTGTTGTTGGCCGTCGCCCTCGGTGGCCTAAAGATCGAACTGCATATGCCGCCTTGGATCCTGGCGTTTATGATGGCCAACCTGTTCTTCGTCTCACTGGCCGAAGAAGCCCTGTTCCGTGGCTATTTGCAGCAGCGCATCCGTCAGTGGCTGGGCGCTTACCCGGCGTTAATCATCACCGCCCTGCTGTTTGGTGCTGCGCATTTTGCCGGTGGCATGCTGATGGTGGCTTTTGCCACGCTGGCCGGGGTGATTTACGGCTTGGCCTGGATGTGGAGCGGCCGCCTGTGGGTGCCGGTTCTTTTCCACTTTGGCCTTAATCTGACGCATCTGCTGTTCTTCACTTATCCGCTCTACCAGCATCCGTAACCCTTCTGGCTGGCAGGATTTTCCCTGCCGGCTAACGCGGTGAAAGCGTTACCACTTTTTTTCTCTGCCTCAGGATCCTTCTACCAACAATGCTGTTGTTATTGAGATAATCATTGAGTGTAAGCGATTTCATTATTGGCGATAGATCACCTTTTTCTTTCCCCAGGCGTGCTATGTTTCTTCGCATTATTTTCCGCAAAGTGCCCGTTCATCATCGGCCACGCAGAAAGTGAAAGCGATTACATAACACCGCACAGGTAGATGAAGGAAGCGTTATGCCCGATTTTAACCCTATCGATCACCCACACCGCCGTTTCAACCCGCTCACAGGCCAATGGGTGCTGGTGTCTCCACACCGGGCCAAACGCCCATGGCAAGGCCAGCAAGAATCCCCCACGCAGGAAATGCTGCCCGAGCACGATCCCGATTGTTTTCTATGCCCCGGCAATCAACGCGTCACCGGTGATAAAAATCCCGACTATCCAGGCACCTATATTTTCACCAATGATTTCGCGGCATTGATGCCCGATACACCGCTGGCACCAGAAAGCCGCGATCCGCTGATGCGCTGCCAAAGCGCACGCGGCGTCAGCCGGGTGATCTGCTTCTCCCCCGATCACAGTAAAACCCTGCCACAGCTTTCATTAGCGGCGTTGGAGCAGGTGATCGCCACCTGGCAGGAACAGGCCGCCGATCTTGGCCGCAGCTACCCCTGGGTGCAGGTATTTGAAAACAAAGGCGCCGCGATGGGCTGCTCGAACCCTCATCCGCATGGTCAGATATGGGCTAACAGCTTCCTGCCCAACGAAGCCGAACGAGAAGATCGCCTGCAGCAGGACTATTTCCACCAACACCATTCCCCCCTGCTGGTGGATTATGTGCAGCGTGAACAGGCCGACGGCAGCCGCACGGTGGTGGAAACTGAGCACTGGTTGGCGGTGGTGCCTTACTGGGCGGCGTGGCCGTTCGAGACCCTGCTGTTGCCAAAGGCGGCGGTGCAACGCCTCACCGATCTCACGCCAGCGCAGAGCAGCGATCTGGCGGTCGCCCTGAAGAAACTCACCAGCCGTTACGACAATCTGTTCCAGTGCTCTTTCCCCTATTCGATGGGCTGGCACGGCGCGCCATTCAACGCCGCCGATAACCGCCATTGGCAGTTGCACGCCCATTTCTACCCGCCGCTGCTGCGCTCCGCCACGGTGCGCAAATTTATGGTGGGCTACGAAATGCTGGCAGAAACCCAGCGCGATCTGACCGCTGAACAGGCCGCAGAACGCCTGCGTGCCGTCAGTGATATTCATTATCGTGAAGCCGGAGTGAAATAATGAGCCTCAAAGACCATACCCAAGCCCTCTTTACCCAACACTTTGGCTATTCCCCCGCCCTCACCGTTCAGGCTCCGGGGCGGGTAAACCTGATTGGTGAGCACACCGATTACAACGACGGCTTTGTTTTGCCCTGCGCCATCAATTACCAGACGGTGATCAGCTGCGCCCGGCGTGACGATCGCCAGATCCGCGTTCTGGCCGCCGACTACGATAATCAGCAGGATCTTTTTTCACTGGATGCCCCCATCGTCAGCCACGCTAACCTGCGCTGGGCAGACTATGTGCGCGGGGTGATAAAACACCTGCAACTGCGCGATGCCCATTTTGGCGGTGCCGATCTGGTGATCGCGGGCAATGTGCCGCAGGGGGCCGGGCTCAGTTCATCGGCCTCGTTGGAAGTCGCCGTCGGCCAGGCCATGCAGGCGCTGTACCAATTACCGCTCGATGGCGTAGCCTTGGCGTTGAACGGCCAGGAAGCTGAAAACCAGTTTGTCGGCTGTAACTGCGGCATTATGGATCAGCTGATATCGGCACTGGGCAAGCAGGATCACGCGCTGCTGATCGACTGCCGCTCGCTGGCAACGCGCGTGGTGCCAATGCCGAAGAACGTGGCGGTGGTGATTATCAACTCTAACGTCAAACGAGGGTTGGTCGACAGCGAATACAATACCCGCCGTCAGCAGTGTGAAGAAGCAGCGCGCTTCTTTGGCGTTAAGGCGCTGCGCGACGTCAGCCCGGATCTGTTCTTTCCGATCCAGCACGAATTAGACCCGATCGTCGCCAAACGGGCGCGCCATGTGATCAGCGAGAATGAGCGGACTCTCGCCGCTGCCGACGCGCTGGCCGCAGGCGATCTCAAACTGATGGGGAAACTGATGGCTGAATCACACGCCTCAATGCGTGATGACTTCGAAATCACCGTTCCGCCGATCGATACCTTGGTTGAGATTGTTAAACATACTATTGGCGATCGCGGTGGTGTGCGCATGACCGGCGGCGGTTTTGGCGGCTGCATCGTGGCGCTGATGCCGTCAGAGCTGGTTGAAGCGGTACGCAGCGCAGTGGCACGGGAATATCCGCTGCGCACCAACGGCCTGCAGGAAACTTTCTATGTATGCCAAGCCTCACAAGGAGCCAGCAGATGTTGACAGATTCATCCTCAAATGCGCCCGACGGCCAGCCGTTTATTCTCACCACCCTGCGTAATAGCGCAGGCATGACGGTCACGCTGATGGATTGGGGCGCGACCTGGCTTTCCGCCGTGCTGCCGCTCAAGTCGGGTGAAAAACGCGAGCTGCTACTGGGCTGCCAAACAGCGGCGGATTATGTACGGCAGCATGCCTATCTGGGGGCGACCGTTGGGCGCTATGCCAACCGCATCGCTTACGCCAGGCTGCTCATCGACGGCAAACCGCATCCGCTGGTGGCAAATCAGGGAGAACACCAGCTACACGGTGGGCCGGAAGGCTTCCATGCTCGCCGCTGGCAGATCGTGGCTCAGAATGAACAACAGGTGGTGTATCAGTTGCATTCAGCAGATGGCGAGCAGGGCTTTCCCGGCAATCTGGACGTAACGCTGACATACCGGCTGACCGCCGATAACCGGCTGGAGATCGGCTATCAGGCCCAGGTTGATCGCGCATGCCCGGTCAACCTGACCAACCATGCCTATTTCAACCTGGACGGCGCGGGCCACGACGCGCGCCAACAACGCCTGCAGCTGTTTGCTGACCGCTATCTGCCGGTTGATAGCGAAGGCATTCCCTGTGGCGACTTAACCGAAGTTGCCGGTACCGGGATGGATTTTCGCCAGCCAAAAACGCTGCTGCAGGATTTTCTGCGCGATCGCGATCAGCAACGCGTCAAGGGTTATGACCATGCCTATCTGTTGCACCGCACCTGCAACCGGCTGGAAAGCCCGGCGGCGCACCTGTGGTCGGCCGACGGCAACGTTGAATTGACGGTGTTCACCACGGCCCCAGCGCTGCAACTGTACAGCGGTAATTATCTGGCTGGCACACCGGCACGTGACGGCGGTACTTACGCCAGCTATGCCGGTATAGCGCTGGAGAGTGAATTTTTACCGGATAGCCCGAACCACCCGGAATGGCCACAGCCGGATTGTTGGCTCCAGCCCGGCCAACGTTATCAGAGTGCCACGCATTATCAGTTTAATCCTATTTGACTCGCCATGCCCCTTGCCACGCGGCAAGGGGCGATATCGTTATAAATACTTACCCTTTTACTCAGCCTCCCCACTCGCCGTGACCTTTCCTTATTCCAAACCCAGAACTAAAATCAGACGACGGTGATAAGCACTGCTCCTGTGCTCAGTCACAACTTCGGCCCTCAAGGCCGCTTAATCGCTGAAGGAACACCTATGCGTCTGATTACTGCACTTCCATTACTGGCTGGTTTAATGTTGAGCACCAATCTGATGGCTGCCGATACCGCAGCAAAAACGCCCTCTCCGGCACAGGCCGCCCAGCAGAAACGCATGACCGAATGTAATCAACAGGCTTCCAGCCAATCGCTGAAAGGTGCTGACCGTACCACCTTCATGAGCACCTGCCTGAAGTCCGAAGGGCATAAAACAGAAAAGGCCCTCACTCCACAGCAGCAGAAAATGAAAAACTGCAACGCTGATGCTGCTCAAAAAAGCCTGAAAGGTGATGAACGTAAAGCCTTTATGAGCAACTGCCTGAAAAAATCTGCCTGATCGTATTAACTCTTCGGCGCGTTTGGGTTCATCTCATGCGCGCCGTTGTTTTTCCTCGCAGGTCAAACGGCACGATGGCGTGCTTTCCTCATATACCTAAGCGGTAAAAAATTGACTATGGTTAAACCAGATACCCACTAGCAGAGCGGCATGAGGTATGACGGGTATATCGATTGCCGAGCCACTAGTCGCAGTAATATAATGATTCTCGTTATCATTCAATTGTCAGATTATTGAGGAGTTAAGCTATGGCTGTAACTAAACTGGTTCTGGTACGTCACGGCGAAAGCCAGTGGAACAAGGAAAACCGCTTCACCGGTTGGTATGATGTTGATTTGTCTGACAAAGGCCGTACCGAGGCAAAAGCTGCGGGTAAACTTCTGAAAGATGAAGGTTTCTCTTTCGATTTTGCTTACACCTCGGTGCTGAAGCGCGCCATCCATACCCTGTGGAATATTCTGGATGAACTGGATCAGGCGTGGTTACCGACTGAAAAATCCTGGAAACTGAATGAACGCCATTACGGTGCGCTGCAAGGCCTGAACAAGTCTGAAACCGCTGAAAAATACGGCGATGAGCAGGTGAAACAGTGGCGCCGTGGTTTTGCCGTGACGCCACCGGAGCTGAGCAAAGAAGATGAGCGCTATCCTGGCCACGATCCGCGCTATGCAAAACTCAGTGATAAAGAACTGCCTACCACCGAGAGCCTGGCGCTGACGATCGACCGCGTGATCCCTTACTGGGACGCCGAAATCCTGCCGCGCATCAAAAGCGGTGAGCGCGTGATCGTTGCCGCACACGGTAACTCGTTGCGTGCTCTGGTGAAATACCTGGATAACCTGAGCGAAGATGAGATTCTTGAGTTGAACATCCCAACCGGCGTGCCGTTGGTGTATGAGTTCGACGAAAACTTCAAACCAATCAAGCGTTATTATCTGGGCAATGCCGACGAGATCGCGGCCAAAGCGGCTGCGGTAGCCAACCAGGGCAAAGCGAAGTAATTTTCGCTGCTGAATGCGAGAAGCCCCCGGTGATAAGAGCCAGGGGCTTCTTTTTTAGCTGATGCCGAGAATCAGCCGCGGCGCGCCTTCACCGCTGCGGCCAGTTCACGCAATACGGTTTCGGTATCTTGCCAGCCGATACACGCATCGGTCACGCTTTTGCCGTAAACCAGCGGTTCGCCGCTTTCCAGGCTCTGGTTCCCTTCCACCAAGTGGCTTTCGATCATCACGCCGATAATGGCTTTTTCACCACCACGGAGTTGCTTGCAGACATCGGCACTGACATCGATCTGCTTCTTAAACTGCTTGCTGCTGTTGGCATGGCTGAAGTCGATCATCACCTGCGCTGGCAGACCCGCTTTCGTCAATCCTTCTTTCACTTCTTTGACATGCGCAGCGCTGTAGTTCGGCTCTTTACCGCCACGCAAGATAATGTGGCAATCACCGTTACCGCCGGTGTTAACGATCGCCGAATGACCCCATTTGGTCACAGACAGGAAGCAATGCGGCGCGCTGGCAGCGTTGATGGCATCAATCGCCACTTTGATGGTGCCATCGGTACCGTTTTTGAACCCTACCGGGCAAGACAGGCCGGAAGCCAGTTCTCGATGCACCTGAGATTCTGTAGTACGTGCGCCGATAGCGCCCCAGCTCATCAGATCCGCCAGATATTGCGGGGTGATCATATCGAGGAACTCACCCGCTGCCGGCAGGCCGCTGTCATTGATATCCAGCAGCAGTTTACGTGCCAAACGCAGGCCATCGTTAATCTGGAAGCTGTTGTCCATCTGCGGATCGTTGATCAGCCCTTTCCAACCAATGGTGGTACGTGGCTTTTCAAAGTAAACACGCATCACCACTTCCAACTCGCCGCGCAGTTCCTGCCGCAGTTTCAGCAGGCGCGCCGCATACTCTTTTGCCGCTTTGGTATCGTGAATCGAGCAAGGGCCAATCACCACCAACAGGCGATCGTCATTGCCACGGAGGATTTTGTGAATCGCATTGCGTGCCTGTGACACCGTCTCCGCTGCCTGTTCGCTGGCTGGGAACTTCTCCAGCAGAGCCACTGGGGGCAGAAGTTCCTTAATTTCTTTAATGCGCAAATCGTCGTTTTGGTAATTCATAACTTTTCCATTCGGTATCGGGAGGTGTATTTCACAGCATTCAGCATGAGATCCCAACAATCTAGCCTGTGAAACTGGCGCTGTAAATCACCTTTAGGCCAGTGAGCAAGGTAAACACGGACGATCGCCGTATTCTTCCTGTACGGGGCAACATGACATTTCTTGTAAATACAGTCAGTCGTGGGTGCCTGCTGCCGTTTATCGCCGTAGCAGGCTGACTGGACAGCGGCTTGCCTTTTAGCTGAGGGGTTGAACTCAGGAGCCTCACTCCTGAGTTCTCATTGCGGCATTATACTGCGGAAGACAGCGGACGTGAATGATTCCGAGCAGCACTGCGGATCCACAACCAGGAACCGTTAAGCGCGATCAGCGTCAGAATAACGTATTCCAGCGCCATGGCGTAAACGCCCTGATAGGCAAAGATCGCCACGCTGATCACGTCAATAACCACCCACAACAGCCAGTTCTCAACGTATTTACGCGTCATCAGGATCATCGCGGCAATCGACAGCACCATCATCGTTGAATCCCAGAACGGGAAAGCATCCGGCTGCAATTCTGGCATTTGCACGCTCAGACCAAGTGCTTGCATCACCGTTACCGCAATCTGTGTCAGAGAGGCGAATACGCGATCGATATTAAAGGTCATCAGAGCAATACCGGCGATGCATACCGCACCCCACATCAGCGCTTTAGGCAGCGACAGCCAGCGGATCTTCAGCTCCGCCTGATGGTCCTGCGTCTGACGGCTCCAGGCATACCAGCCGTAAATATTGGCCACGAAGAAAAACAGCTGTAGCAACAGGCTGGCATAAAGCTGGATCTGGAAAAAGATGACGGCGAATAGCGTCACGTTAATCAAGCCAAACAGGTAGTTGATGATTTTCTCTTTGCTGGCATACCAGATGCACAACAAACCAAACAGCGTACCTATGGCCTCAATCCACGAGAGATCGTATCCCCCAGCGCCAAGCGGAATATGCACCAGGATATTGCTGGTACTGAAAAAACTCATCTTGCCATCCTTATCAAATAGTTAACCGGCAATCAGGCGTTCCCTTTCACCGGCATTTTCAACTGTGCGGCAAACGCCAGCATGCGATTGAGCGGAATCAGCGCCTTTTCACGTATTGCGCCATCGACAAAAATTTCATGCTGGGCCCCCCCCTGTTCCAACCCTTCAGCAATCGCTTTCAGGCCATTCATCGCCATCCATGGGCAATGAGCACAACTGCGGCAGGTGGCTCCCTCCCCGGCGGTTGGCGCCTCAAGCAGCTCTTTACCCGGGCAGGCCTGCTGCATTTTATAGAAAATACCGCGATCGGTGGCGACAATCAGTTGCTGATTTGGCAAAGCGATCGCTGCCTGGATCAGTTGGCTGGTAGATCCCACGGCATCGGCCAGATCGACAATCGCCTGAGGCGACTCAGGGTGCACCAATACCGCGGCATCCGGGTATAGCGCCTTCATCCGCATCAGCGCCTGGGTTTTAAACTCGTCATGAACGATACAGGCCCCTTGCCAGCACAGCACATCGGCGCCGGTCTGTTTCTGCACATAGTGACCAAGATGACGATCGGGCGCCCATATGATTTTCTCACCCAGGCTATCGAGATGCTCTATCAGCTCAACCGCAATGCTGGAAGTTACCACCCAGTCAGCACGCGCTTTAACCGCCGCAGAGGTATTGGCGTAAACCACCACGGTACGATCAGGGTGGCTATCACAAAATGCCTTGAACTCCGCTTCTGGACAACCGAGATCGAGCGAACATTCAGCATGCAGCGTCGGCATCAATACCTGTTTTTCCGGGCTGAGGATCTTGGCAGTTTCCCCCATAAAACGCACCCCAGCGACCAGCAGGGTTGAAGCCGGATGGTTGCTGCCAAAACGCGCCATCTCCAGTGAATCAGCCACGCAGCCACCGGTCTCTTCTGCCAATGCCTGAATCTCTGGATCGGTATAGTAGTGGGCCACCATGACGGCATCACGCTGTTTGAGCAAGGTCTTGATCTTTTGCCGATAGAAAGCCTTCTCGGCAACGTCCAACGGCACCGGTTTCGGCGGGAAGGGATACACCGCCGCGTTGACATCAAACATTTCACTCATCGCTGTTGTCTCTGTGCTAGGCTGTTCGTCCGCTAATCCGGTAATACTTTACCTGTCGCAAACGCTTCGTTTTATATACTAAACAAAATACCTAAATTTTAACAAAAAGTCGTGATGTTTTTCGATTAATGGCAGATTTTGTTTAATGAATTAAAAAATCGAGAGTAATGCGAGAAACTGAAGTCAGTGAAGTACGGGCTCTCACTCGCATAGTGAGTCTGCAAGCGGATTAGGGAACTAAACATAGTGAACGTGATGCATATGCGAAAAAAGCGCCAAAAGGCGCTTTTTTCTGAATTTGGTGGGTCGTGCAGGATGACTCGGCTTCGCCTCGCCCTTCGGGCCATCGCTTGCGCGATGTTGTCTCGCGATGCTCGACACGAACCTTTACGATTCTACTTTTTACCAATTCATTAAGAATTGGTGGGTCGTGCAGGATTCGAACCTGCGACCAATTGATTAAAAGTCAACTGCTCTACCGACTGAGCTAACGACCCGCAGAAGTGGTGGGTGATGACGGGCTCGAACCGCCGACCCCCTCCGTGTAAAGGAGATGCTCTACCAACTGAGCTAATCACCCACTGCTGTGGTTACTGCCAAACGCCTTGCCGTGTGACTTGAATCTTCATGATTCTTATCTTTCACGATTCTACTTTTTACCAATTCATTAAGAATTGGTGGGTCGTGCAGGATTCGAACCTGCGACCAATTGATTAAAAGTCAACTGCTCTACCGACTGAGCTAACGACCCGCTGCTGTGGTTTACTGCTAAATCTTTAATCGCGCAACGCGAACCTTTACGGTTCCCATCCTTCACGATTCTACTCTTTACCAATTCATTAAGAATTGGTGGGTCGTGCAGGATTCGAACCTGCGACCAATTGATTAAAAGTCAACTGCTCTACCGACTGAGCTAACGACCCACTGCTGTGGTTTGCTGCTGTGTTTCTTTACCGCCCGGCTCGAACCTTGACGATTCTCATCCTTTGCGATGCCACTCTTTACCAATTCACTGAGAATTGGTGGGTCGTGCAGGATTCGAACCTGCGACCAATTGATTAAAAGTCAACTGCTCTACCGACTGAGCTAACGACCCACTGTCGTGGTTTACTACTGACGGATACAGAAGGAAAATCTGCATCGAAGAAAACTGGAGTGGCGAACAGGATAACTTGGTTTTGCTCTACTCACTATTGCTTACACAACGGTGCTTCGCTAATACCAGGCTCTAAACTGCAGCCAATTGATTTGAAGTCAACTGCTCTATTCAAGTGAGCTAACGACCCAATTTCCTTGCTGCTTTAACATCTTGCAAGATGTCTTGGCAACGGCGGCATATATTACTAATTTATCTTGGCAGCGCAACCTAAATTTTGGCGCTATAGGTTCAACTGCTGGTTCTTCACGCGAATGAGCCCAGAAATCGGTCAAAACGACTAACATCTGGGCTCAGTTTTTACCTACAGGCTGGCCGCGCGTTTCTTTGCCTGCTTGGCCGCGTCGCTGGTTGGGTATTGTTTGATCACCTGCTGGTAAACGGCTTTGGCTTTATCAACCTGGCCTTTTTCCTGCATGATCACGCCCACTTTAAACATGGCATCTGGTGACTTGGGTGATTTTGGATAATTCTTCACCACCACCGCATAATAGTAAGCCGCATCCTCTTTTTTGCCTTTGTTGTAAAACAATTGGCCAAGCCAATAGTTGGCATTAGGAAGGTACGTCGAGTTCGGATACTGTTTTACGAAGGCTTGGAAAGCGGAGATCGCCTGATCGTACTGTTTTTTTTCCAACGCCAATGAAACAGCAGCATTATAGTCGCTGTTCTCATCACCGCTGCTCGCCGGAGCGGCTGACTCAGCCGCAGGCGCACTGCCAGCCGGAGCCGCCGTCGCTGCGGCACCCGCGGTTGCCGCACCTGTGGAATTCTGTGCGCCACTCTGGCTGAGACTATCCATCTGCTGATAGATCTGCTTCTGGCGTTCAACCACCTGATTCAACTGGTACTGACTTTCCTGGATCTGCCCACGGAGCGTATCAATATCGCGTTGATTGTCAGAAAGCTGCTGCTGAAGTTGGTTTAAAAGCTGGCTCTGAGCGTTACTGATACGCTCAAGTGAAGTGACACGGTCCTCGACCGAGCCGGAGCCGACATTACTGATTGGCGCTTGGGCAGTAGCGGCCCATGGGACCGCTACGCCAACCAGTAACGACAGACCCAACAGGTGACGTCTGAAGTTACTGTTCATGCGATTCTCTTAGTAAACCAGAACGGCACGACGGTTTTTAGCCCAAGCTGCTTCGTCGTGGCCCAATACTGCTGGTTTCTCTTTACCGTAAGAAACGATAGAGATCTGGTCGGCAGAAACGCCTTTACCTTGCAGGTACATTTTCACTGCGTTAGCACGACGCTCGCCCAGAGCGATGTTGTATTCTGGCGTGCCGCGCTCATCCGCGTGACCTTCAACGGTCACTTTGTAAGATGGGTTGTTACGCAGGAATGCAGCGTGCGCATCCAGCATCTGAGAGAACTCAGAGCTGATGTCATATTTGTCAAAACCGAAGTAAACGATATTGTTTCTCTGCAGTTCTTGCATCTGCAGACGCGCTTGTTCTTCGGAAGACAGGTTGCTGCTGCCATTTTCCATACCAGTGCCAGCGCCCATACCAGATTGGTCGTTGTTCGCGCTTTTGTTAGAACTACAGGCCGCCACAGCCAGAACTGGCAGTGCCAGCATAAGCGCTTTCAGCACTTTGTTCAGTTGCATTTCTTTGATCCTTTTATAGTTTGCTATACATATTTACACATGCATCACAGATACGGCGACCAGGCAGGCGATTTGACCTGTCCATCAGTTGCCGGAAGACGCGCTTTGAAACGCCCATCAGTCGATACCAACTGCAGGACGGAGCCCATACCTTGTGTGGAGCTATAAATCACCATAGTACCGTTTGGTGCGATACTTGGCGTTTCGTCCAGTTGCGTGTTCGTTAATACCTGAACAGCCCCTGAAGTGAGATCTTGCTTGGCGATATGCTGAGCACCATTGTTGGAACTCACCATCACCAGGAACTTACCATCCGGGCTTACATCAGAGTTCTGATTCTGAGCACCTTCCCAAGTCAGCCGTTGTGGAGCACCGCCGCTTGCGCTGATTTTATAAATCTGAGGACGCCCCCCCTGATCGGAGGTATAGGCCAAAGACTGGCTATCTGGGAACCAGCTAGGTTCGGTATTGTTGCTGCGGCCGTCGGTGATCTGACTGATCTGGCCTGAGCCCAGGTTCATCACATACAGATGCAGGCTGCCGCTCTTCGACAAAGCAAAGGCAATACGGCTGCCGTCTGGTGAGAACGCAGGTGCCCCGTTGTGACGAGGGAAAGAAGCGACCTGTTGGATAGCGCCGTTAGCCAGGGTTTGGATCACCAGCGCTGAACGGCCACTCTCGAAGGTAACATAAGCCAGTTTGCTGCCATCGGGTGACCAGGCTGGCGACATCAGTGGCTCTGGGGAACGGTGTACGACAAACTGATTGTAGCCATCATAGTCGGATACACGCAGTTCATACGGGAATTGCCCACCGTTGGTCTGCACCACATAAGCGATACGCGTACGGAAAGCCCCTTTGATACCGGTCAGCTTTTCAAACACTTCATCACTGGCAGTATGAGCAGAATAACGCAACCATTGCTTGGTCACCTTATACTGATTTTGTGCCAGAACGGTGCCTGGAGAACCTGAGGTATCCACCAACTGGTAGGAGATCAGATAGCTGCCATCAGCGCCGGGTTGCACCTGGCCGACAACGACGGCATCAATGCCCAATGCAGTCCAAGCCGCCGGTGTTACTTCAGACGCCGTGGCCGGTTGCTGCGGCATACGCGCCACATCGATAGGGTTGAATTTGCCACTGTTGCGCAGATCTGCGCCAACAATCTGGCCAATATCTTCTGGAGGCGTACCTGGACCCGCCCATTTAAACGGCACCACACCAATTGGGCGAGCAGAGTCGACCCCCTGGGTGATTTCAATGCGGACTTCCGCGTGCAGCACGGATGCCCACAGGACTAACAAACCTAACATTACTCGAAATGCCTGCTTCATCTCATCTCCCTTATCCAGGCGGGATGCCTGCGATAAATTAGCAGAATTTTAACAAACCAACGCAAACAAAACTACGTTTACCCAAAGAATCTCGAATTTTCAGCCAACAACGCTGCAAACTTAGAAACAATGAATAAAAATCCCTGTTGGTTACCTTAGTACATCCTTGCTCTTTACTCAGTTATAACAACCATTATTGCGGCTTAAATGTAAGAGGAGCATTCTTAAACGCTTCGTACACAGCCTGGTTCGGTGGTTTAGGAATATGAGCCTGCTTGGCAGCAGCAATTGCAGCCTGACACAGTGCAGGATCTCCCCCCTCAGCCTTAACATCAATCAGCAAGCCATCTGGTGCCAATTTAATACGCAAGTCACAGGTCCTACCCTTGTATAAATCAGCATCATAAAACTTGTTCTGTATTGCAGACGTAATCTGCCCCAAGTAACCATTAATATCTGCACCACTGGCACCTGCAGCCTTAGCATTCCCCTGCCCGGCAGGTTTACCGTCGCCTTTGGCCTTAGCTCCGCCACCTTTCGGCGCATTTTTACCATCCGCCAAATCACCAAACAAGTTGTCTACATCAGCAGACTGTTTAGCCGCCTCAGCCGCCTTTTTCTTGGCATCCGCTGCTTTTTTCGCTTCCGCAGCCTTCTCAGCAGCGGCGGCTTTTTTCGCCTCCTCTGCTGCCGCTTTCTTCTCGGCTTCAGCAGCGGCCTGTTTCTCTGCCGCCTCAGCGGCTTTCTGTGCTGCAGCCTCTTTCTTCGCCTCTTCTGCCTGTTTCTTGGCAGCCGCCGCTGCAGCGGCTTCTTTCTTGGCTTCAGCTTCGGCTTTCTTTTGTGCCTCTGCCTGCGCTTTGGCTATTTTATCCGCCTCGGCTTTGGCTTTTGCTGCAGCCTGCTCAGCCGCTTTCTGCTGTTCTTTCGCCTTAGCGGCGGCAAGTTCTGCGGCTTTCTGCTGTTCAGCAGCCTGCTGCTGTTGCTCGGCTGCCTTTTTCTGCTGTTCTGCCTGTGCTTTGGCATCCTGTGCGGCTTTTTCCTGCGCAGCCAGGCGTTCCTGCTCAAGTTCTTTCAAGCGCTGTTGTTCCGCAGCCTGTTTCTGCTGCAGCTCTTCTGCCTGCTGCTCCGCCTTTTTCTGACGTTGCTTTTCGGCACGCTGTGCATCGCTGCTCTGCTGTTGCTGGCGATTATACTGCTCCACCACAGCCCCAGGATCGACCATCACTGCACCGACGACGGAACCGTCGCCGCCACCGCCGGCACTCATTTCGGCGTTTTCGTGCAGCGATCCCCAAATCAACAGGGCAATCAATATGATGTGCAGAACCACCGAAACAATAACGGCGCGGTTCAGCTTATCGTTTTGCTCAGTTGCCTTTACCAAAATAGAGTCCCAAAAACTGGTGCTTAAACGGGGCTTCTGCCCTATCAGGCAGAAACCGGGTTGCCTCTCACCTTACGGTCAGATTGGCTGGGTCATCAGCCCCACGGAAGCGACGCCCGCCTGATGGAGAATATTCAATGCCTTGATAATCTCATCATAGGGTACTTCCTTTGCCCCACCGATCAAGAAGACCGTCTTCGGATTCGCCGCTAAACGCGATCTGGCTTCAGCCGCAACCTGTTCAGGCGGCAAAAACTCCATGCGGTTATGATCTACCACCAAGGTATATTGCCCCACGCCGGAAACCTCTAAGATCACCGGCGGATTATCATCGCTGGACACCGTTTTGGAATCCGTGGCGTCAGGTAAATCCACCTCAACGCTCTGGGTGATAATGGGTGCGGTTGCCATAAAAATCAGTAACAACACCAATAACACGTCCAACAGCGGGACAATGTTGATTTCTGACTTCAGCTCACGACGGTTACGACCACGAACTTTCGCCATGCTACCTCCTACTTATTTGCTGTCGCTGGAGAAGGCCTGACGATGCAGAATAGCGGTAAACTCTTCCATAAAGTTGTCGTAATTCTGCTCAAGCTTGTTAACACGCTGGTTAAGACGGTTGTAAGCCATAACGGCAGGGATCGCGGCAAACAGGCCAATCGCGGTAGCGATCAACGCTTCGGCGATGCCTGGAGCGACCATCTGCAAGGTGGCTTGTTTGACTGCCCCCAAGGCAATAAAGGCGTGCATGATCCCCCACACGGTACCAAACAGACCGATATACGGGCTGATGGACCCTACGGTGCCGAGGAAAGGAATATGGGTTTCCAGGGTTTCCAGCTCGCGATTCATCGAAATGCGCATCGCACGTGAAGCGCCTTCGATCACCGACTCCGGCGCATGGCTGTTGGCACGGTGCAAACGGGCAAACTCTTTGAAACCCGCATGGAAAATTTGCTCTGAACCCGTCAGGCTATCGCGGCGTGCCTGGCTTTCCTGATACAAGCGGGAAAGCTCGATACCGGACCAGAATTTGTCTTCGAAAGCTTCGGCGTCACGCGTGGCCGCATTCAGAATGCGAGTCCGTTGGATGATGATTGCCCAAGAGGCCACTGAGAAACCTATCAAAATCAACATGATAAGCTTAACCAGCAGGCTTGCCTTCAAGAATAAATCTAGGATGTTCATGTCAGTCACTGCTTAAACTCCGCGACAATAGACTTAGGAAGCGCTATTGGCTTCATTTGGTGTGGATCAATGCATGCAATCAACACATCGGCCTGACTCAAAAGAGTGCCGTCAGAATTAACAATGCGTTGAGCAAACGTGAGAGAAGCCCCACGCATTGAGGTGATTTCACTCTGCACTTCCAGCAGGTCATCGAGACGAGCCGGTAACAGGTAATCCACCGTCATGCGCCGGACAGCAAAAGCGACATGTTCACTGAGCAGCTGCTGTTGATGAAAGTTATGCTGACGCAGCATCTCTGTGCGCGCTCTTTCATAAAAGGCGACGTAGCGGGCATGGTAAACCACACCGCCGGCATCGGTGTCTTCGTAATAGACACGGACCGGCCATCGAAACAACGTATTACTCACGATACTTCCAAGCCAATGCAATTTAACGTTGCTACTATACGCAAGACAGATCGGGTTGGGAATGGGTTACCGGATGGGAATGAAAATAATTATGGGCCTGAATGGCCCATAACACGCGGATATACCGCAGTTTATAAAGAAACGTAAAGTAATCCTGCGGCCAGGATCACAATCGCAGGCAGCGGCGTAAAAAACGCACGCCAGAACGCATTCTGAGGCCGAAAACCAACACCGTGTACCATGCCCGCACACACCGCCCACATCAGCAGGATACCCTGCCAAATCTCCAATGAACTGGTGCGTGCCGCAAAGCGGCTGGGATCCCAGAATATGCACCCCGCTAAAATCAACGCCAGTACCATTGAAAGGGCCCGAATTGGGCCCTTATCGGTGATAGCGTACAGTTTATCAATGAGCGATAAACTCATTACTTACCGTCTTGCTGTACTTGTGAATCTTCAATGTGCTCAAGCGCCAGAGCCGTAATGATACCGAAGGCACAGGCAAGAAGCGTTCCGAGGATCCAGGCAAAATACCACATGGTTTAGCTCCTTTTGCTTAGTACAGTGAATGCTTGTTGTTTTCGATGAACTTCTTATCCAAGCGCCCAAACATTTTGTAGTACGACCAGCAGGTGTACGCCAGAACGATTGGCACGAAGATAATCGCCACAATGGTCATCACTTTCAACGTCAGCAGGCTGGAAGTCGCATCCCACATGGTTAGACTAACGTTAGGCACGGTGCTTGAAGGCATGACAAACGGGAACATGGTTACCCCAGCCGTCAAGATCACACAGGCGATCGTCAGCGATGAAGTCAGGAATGCCATAGCGCCTTTCTCCAGACGGGAGAACAGGATAGTGAACAATGGCAAGACCACGCCCAGTGCCGGTAGCGCCCACAGAATCGGATACTTGTTGTAGTTGATCAGCCAGGCACCAGCCTGATGAGCCACTTCTTTGCGCAGCGGGTTAGATTCCGCCGCAGTATCCAGAACTGAGGTGACCACGAAACCATCAATACCTTTCACCAGCCATACGCCTGCAAGCAGGAAGCACACAGCCATCACCAGAGTGGCAATCTGTGCCGCAGCGCGTGATCGCAGGTGGAGTTCACCTGTGGTACGCATCTGCAGATAGGTTGCACCCTGGGTTACCAGCATCATCAGGCTGACAATCCCTGCCAACAGAGCAAACGGGTTAAGCAGTTGGAAGAAGTTGCCGGTGTAGAACAGGCGCAGATATTCGTTAACGTGGAACGGAACCCCTTGCAGCAGGTTACCGAATGCCACACCGAATACCACGGCAGGCACAAAGCTGCCGATAAAGATGCCCCAGTCCCACAGGTTACGCCAACGGCTGTTTTCCAGCTTAGAGCGGTAGTCAAAACCGACCGGGCGGAAGAACAACGCGGCCAACACCAGGATCATCGCTATGTAAAAACCTGAGAACGCAGCGGCGTAAACCATTGGCCAAGCGGCAAACAGCGCCCCCCCTGCGGTGATCAGCCACACTTGGTTACCGTCCCAGTGTGGTGCGATTGAGTTAATCATTACCCGGCGTTCAGTATCGCTTTTGGTGAGTACAGGCATCAGGATACCGACGCCCATATCAAAACCATCCGTTACCGCGAAGCCGATCAGCAATACGCCAACCAGAACCCACCAGATAAATCGTAGTACTTCATAATCAAACATAAGTGGACTCCTGTTTAGCGCGCTTCCTGCACGGCGGCAGTCGGTTGTTCAAAATGATAGCGGCCAGTTTTCAGGCTGCTTGGACCCAGACGCGCAAACTTGAACATCAGGTACATTTCAGCCACCAGGAACAGGGTGTACAAGCCGCAAATCAGCCCCATCGAGAACAGTATATCGCCTGCGGTCAGCGAAGAAGTGGCCACTGCGGTTGGCAGCACCTCACCTATCGCCCACGGCTGACGACCATACTCTGCCACGAACCAGCCTGCTTCTACTGCAATCCAAGGCAATGGAATGCCGTACAGCGCTGCGCGATGCAGCCATTTCTTCTCACCGATACGGCCACGCAATACGCTCAAGAATGACATACCGATAATGAACAGCATGATCACGCCACAGGCCACCATGATACGGAATGCGAAATACAGCGGTGCAACACGTGGAATCGAATCGTTGGTTGCTTGCTGAATCTGTGCTTCTGTCGCGTCGGTGACGTTTTCAGTGTAACGCTTCAACAACAGACCATAACCCAAGTCCTGCTTGATATTATTGAATTCCGTACGCACTGCTGGATCGGTATTGCCACCACGCAGGCTTTCCAGCAACTGGTATGCCTTCATACCGTTACGGATACGAACCTGGTGCTGAACCATCAAATCCCGCAAACCGATAACCGGGGTATCAAAGGAGCGAGTCGCAATCAGGCCGAGTGCCCATGGGATCTGGATAGCAAAAGAGTTCTCCATTCGCTCCTGGTTCGGAATACCGAACAGGGTGAATGCCGCCGGTGCCGGTTGAGTATCCCATTCGGCTTCAATCGCAGCCAGTTTGGTTCTCTGTACGTCACCCATTTCGTAGCCAGACTCATCGCCCAGCACAATAACGGAAAGGATCGCAGCCATACCAAAGCTCGCAGCAATAGCAAAAGAGCGCTTGGCAAACGCAATATCACGGCCTTTCAGCAGGTAGTAAGAGCTGATCCCCAGAATAAACATGGCACCGGTGGTGTAACCTGACGCCACGGTGTGAACAAACTTCACCTGTGCAACCGGGTTGAGTACCAGTTGGGAGAAGCTGACCATCTCCATACGCATGGTTTCAAAGTTGAAATCAGACGCAATCGGGTTCTGCATCCAGCCGTTGGCAACCAGTATCCACAACGCAGACAGGTTTGAGCCAAGAGCCACAAACCAGGTCACCGTCAGGTGCTGTATTTTGCTCAGACGATCCCAGCCGAAGAAGAACAGCCCGACCAGCGTTGATTCGAGGAAGAACGCCATCAGACCTTCGATGGCTAGCGGAGCCCCGAAGATATCACCGACGTAGTGAGAGAAATATGACCAGTTGGTCCCGAACTGGAACTCCATGGTCAACCCGGTGGCCACACCCAGGGCGAAGTTAATTGCAAATAACTTACCCCAGAATTTGGTCATGTCTTTATAAATTTGTTTGCCGGACAGGACATATACCGTTTCCATAATTGCTAACAAAAACGCCATACCCAGCGTTAATGGAACAAATAGAAAATGGTACATCGCCGTTAAGGCAAACTGTAAGCGCGACAGTTCGACAATATCAAACATCTTGACTCCTTGCTCCTCGCAGGAAGACTCCGACTTGCGGTTATCGGTACAGCTCCGTAAAGAGTAACCGGTAACGCCCCGCAGTGAATGCCCTTAAAAAAACAACAAATTTGATCCCACTTGCCCGCTTTCAACTGCACGTTCGTCCCCAAGCCAGAGAAGCCTAGAGCAAAACGCACCTATGAAAACCGACAGCGGGTAACAAATGCAACAAGATCAACCATCCCTAATTACACAATGGCATGATACTCGCCAAATCCCATACAATAAATAGGTTTTTACGTGACGTGGCTTAGACTTTTGGCGACAGGTCAAAAAGAAGCCAAAAGAGGTATTTCAGCTTATTTTGATCTAGAACAATTTAAGCCTATCTGCATATTATTTCCAGATTCTATTGCATGTTTTCACGTAATTTTCTTGGCAGTATGTTGCATAATAGTTTAATTGTTTTTATTGATATTATTGTGTTAAATAAATGTAATTTAAAACAGCTATTATTGTGTTAACTGAAGATCTTCACTCGATATATATTAACTTTTTATTTCCAATAATTAATTGCAGTGATTCAAATCACAAATAAACTTTAGGTTTATTAATCATAGACCGTGTTGGGAGCTTGATCCCAAATAACGTAAATATAGGATTATGTCCATGGCAACGGCATGGATTCCAGTGAGAAATCACTCTTTTAAGCACACAGTGGCAATGTTTAAGGATAAAAAAGGCCACCCATCGGGTGGCCAAACATGTCGAGATACTGTTTTTATCGGGAAATATTAGCGATTCAATACGGCTTTCACTGCATCACCGATGTCAGCCAGGCTGCGTACGGTTTTGACCCCTGCCGCCTCCAGCGCCGCGAACTTCTCATCCGCGGTGCCTTTACCGCCGGCAATGATGGCACCCGCGTGCCCCATACGCTTGCCTTTAGGCGCGGTAACACCGGCGATGTAGCCAACAACCGGCTTGGTCACATGATCTTTGATGTAAGCTGCCGCTTCTTCTTCCGCACTACCGCCGATCTCGCCGATCATCACGATCGCTTCAGTCTGCGGATCTTGCTGGAACATCTTCAGGATGTCGATAAAGTTGGAACCAGGGATCGGGTCACCACCAATACCTACGCAGGTTGATTGGCCCAGACCCGCATCGGTAGTTTGCTTCACCGCTTCATAGGTCAGCGTACCTGAGCGGGAAACGATGCCGACTTTACCTGGCAGGTGGATATGGCCCGGCATGATACCAATTTTACATTCGCCAGGCGTGATCACACCTGGGCAGTTCGGGCCGATCATGCGTACACCCGCTTCATCCAGCTTCACTTTCACCGTCAGCATATCCAGCGTTGGAATACCTTCGGTGATAGTGATGATCAGCTTAATGCCAGCGTCGATCGCTTCCAGGATAGAATCTTTACAGAACGGGGCTGGAACATAGATAACCGAGGCCGTTGCACCGGTCGCTTCAACCGCTTCACGCACGGTGTTGAACACCGGCAGGCCCAGATGCACAGTGCCGCCTTTGCCCGGCGTAACACCGCCGACCATTTTGGTGCCGTAAGCAATCGCCTGTTCGGAGTGGAAAGAGCCTTGGCTACCGGTGAAACCCTGGCAAATGACTTTAGTATTCTTATCAATCAAAATGGACATTATTTACCCTCCACTGCCGCAACAACTTGCTGAGCCGCATCAGTCAGGCTGGTTGCAGCAATGATATTCAGACCGCTGTCCGCCAGTTTCTTGGCGCCCAGCTCGGCGTTGTTCCCTTCCAGACGTACAACCACCGGGACATTAACCCCAACTTCAGCAACCGCGCCAATGATACCGTCAGCGATCAGATCGCAACGCACGATACCACCGAAAATGTTCACCAGAACCGCTTTCACCTTGTCGTCAGACAGGATGATTTTGAACGCTTCAGTGACGCGCTCTTTGGTTGCACCACCACCTACGTCGAGGAAGTTGGCAGGTTCACCACCGTGCAGTTTCACGATGTCCATGGTACCCATGGCCAGACCGGCACCGTTCACCATGCAACCGATGTTACCGTCCAGAGCTACATAGTTAAGCTCCCACTGAGCCGCACGGGATTCACGCTCATCTTCCTGAGAGGGGTCGCGCATTTCACGCAATTCAGGCTGGCGGAACAAGGCGTTACCATCGGCACCCAGTTTGCCGTCCAGGCAAATCAGATCGCCCTGTTTGGTAATCACCAGCGGGTTGATCTCAACCATCGCCAGATCGCGCTCCAGGAACAGCGTTGCCAACCCCATAAAGATCTTGGCAAACTGGCTGACTTGCTTACCCGTCAGACCCAGTTTGAACGCCAGTTCACGCCCCTGATAAGGCTGTGGCCCCGCCAGTGGGTCGATGGTCATTTTGTGGATCAGTTCCGGGGTTTCTTCCGCAACTTTTTCAATCTCAACGCCACCTTCAGTGGACGCCATAAACACCACGCGACGCGTACCACGGTCAACTACTGCGCCCAGATACAATTCTTTGTCGATATCGGTTGCTGCTTCCACCAGGATCTGGTGAACCGGCTGCCCCAGCGCATCCGTCTGGTAAGTCACCAGGCGCTTACCCAACCAGGCTTCAGCAAAAGCGCGGATATCTTCTTTGCTGTTAACAACTTTAACACCGCCAGCTTTACCACGGCCGCCAGCATGAACCTGACATTTAACCACCCACGGGCCGGAGCCGATTTTAGATGCGGCTTCTTCTGCTTCACGCGGTGTGGTACAGGCGTAACCGGTTGGTGCTGGCATGCCATACCGAGCAAACAGTTGTTTTGCCTGATATTCGTGTAAATTCATGATGTTCTATCCATTCAGGTCTGAAAAATTTTAGCCTGTTACCTTCAAGCGACTGAGTACAGGCCACATAGCACAGAGTGTGGGTGCGGCAATTACCGCACCCAGGCAGGGATTAAACGTCTAACAGCAGGCGAGCAGGATCTTCCAGCATCTCTTTAACAGTCACCAGATATCCCACAGACTCACGGCCATCGATCAGACGATGATCGTAAGACAGAGCCAGATACATCATCGGCTGAATCACAACCTGACCATTGACTGCCATCGGGCGATCTTTAATGGCGTGCATGCCCAGGATCGCGCTCTGCGGTGGGTTGATGATCGGGGTGGACATCAGTGAACCGAATACGCCGCCGTTGGTAATGGTGAAATTACCGCCGGTCAGCTCTTCCACCGTCAATTTACCGTCACGGCCTTTGACCGCCAGCTCTTTGATTTTCTTCTCGATATCCGCCATGCCCATGGTGTCTACGTCGCGCAATACTGGGGTCACCAGCCCACGAGGGGTAGATACCGCGATGCTGATATCGAAGTAGTTATGGTAAACCACATCCGAACCATCGATAGAAGCATTCACTTCAGGGAAGCGCTTCAGAGCTTCGACTACCGCTTTGATGTAGAAGGACATAAAGCCCAAACGTACCCCGTGGCGTTTCTCGAAAGCTTCACCGTACTGCTTGCGCAGATCCATGATCGGCTGCATGTTGATTTCATTGAAAGTGGTCAGCATTGCGGTGCTGTTCTTCGCTTCCAACAGACGCTCGGCCACACGCTTACGCAGGCGGGTCATCGGCACTCGTTTTTCACTCCGGCCGCTCAACGCAGGCTGCGGTGCAGCTTCTGGTGCGGCAACGGCAGGCTTATCTGCTTTCTTGTGGCTCGCCAAATAGGCTTCCACGTCTTCACGGGTGATACGCCCACCGACACCGCTGCCTTTGATCGCCGCAGCATCGAGATCGTGCTCAGCAATCAGACGGCGGATCGCCGGGCTAAGTGAATCGTTGTTCTCTTCTTCCAGGCTCGCGGTTGCGCGCTGTGCCGGAGTCGCTTCTTTGCTCTGCGTCTTCTCTACAGTCGGTTTGCCAGAGCTATCGCCTGGACGGATACGACCGAGAAGTTGACGGGAAGTGACGGTCGCGCCCTCATCTTCCAGAATCGCATCAAGGAACCCTGCTTCACTCGCCGGTACTTCCAACACCACTTTATCAGTTTCGATCTCGACCAAAACTTCATCACGGTTTACCGCATCGCCGGGCTTTTTATGCCACGTGGCTACGGCCGCATCAGCAACCGATTCAGGAAGATCAGGAACCAGAATATCTACGCTACTCATTAAGCTTTCCCTTAAGTTTTTTACCCTTCATCTTTCAAGTTGCCGCAGCGGGGTTGGTTGCGTTTTGTCCCCAGGCCCTTAGCTATCCAAGCGCCTGGGGAGTCATACAGTTACCACCTTGCAGCCCTCTGAAATCGAGGGATATTAATCAATATTCAGCGCATCATTCACCAGAGCCTGCTGCTGCTTCTGGTGTACGGACAGATAGCCAACCGCAGGAGAAGCGGAGGCCGGGCGTCCGGCGTAACGCAAAGAAGCCCCAAATGGGATCACTTCACGGAAGTTGTGCTGGCTACAATACCAAGCGCCCTGGTTCAGCGGCTCTTCCTGGCACCAGACGAAGTCATGCACATGGGCATACTGTTCCAGCACCGCCTGAACAGCCTGGTGCGGGAATGGATACAGTTGCTCAATGCGCACGATCGCAACGTCTTTCTGGTCATTCTTGCGGCGCTGTTCCAGCAGATCGTAATAAACCTTACCGGAACACAGCACGACGCGTTTCACCGCCTGCGGATCCAACTCGTCGATTTCACCAATAGCGGGTTGGAAAGTGCCATTTGCCAGTTCTTCCAGAGAAGAAGTCGCCAACGGATGACGCAACAACGATTTCGGTGACATCACCACCAACGGACGGCGCATTCCACGCAGCGCCTGACGACGCAGCATATGGTAGACCTGCGCCGGGGTAGACGGGATGCACACCTGCATATTCTGTTCTGCACACAGTTGCAGGTAACGCTCCAAGCGCGCAGAGGAGTGCTCTGGCCCCTGACCTTCGTAACCGTGCGGTAACAGCATCACCAGGCCACACATCCGCCCCCACTTCTGCTCGCCAGAACTGATGAACTGGTCGATAACCACCTGCGCACCGTTGGCGAAGTCGCCAAACTGTGCTTCCCAGATGGTCAGGGTACGAGGCTCCGCAGTGGCATAACCGTATTCAAACGCCAAAACGGCTTCTTCAGACAGTACGGAGTCCCAGACTTTGAACTCCCCCTGCCCGCTGTGAATGTTAGCCAATGGAACATAAACCGAACCATTTTTCTGGTTGTGCACTACGGCATGGCGGTGGAAGAAGGTGCCACGACCGGCATCTTCACCAGAGATACGGATCGGGATGCCTTCATCGGCCAAAGTGGCGTAGGCCAGCGTTTCCGCCGCGCCCCAGTCAAATGCTTTATTACCTGCCGCCATCTCGGCACGGTCACCGTAGATTTTCGCTACGCGTGACTGCATTTCGATCGCTTCAGGTATAGTGCTGATACGACGCCCCAGTTCCTGCAGGCGCTTCATATCAACCTTGCTCGGAAACTCTTCGTCCCACTCGTGGTTCAGATACGGCGACCAGGTAAAGGAGTGCAAGTTCATTGGACGCCATTCTTCAACCACACAATCACCGCGATCGAGTGCATCGCGATACAGGTTGACCATTTCGGTGGCGTCTTCAAGGGTAGCAACCCTTTGCTCGGTCAAAACGTCGGCATAAATCTTGCGTGGCGTCGGGTGTTTTTTGATCTTCTGGTACATCACCGGCTGGGTTGCACTTGGCTCATCGGCCTCGTTATGCCCGTGGCGACGGTAACAGACCAGATCGATCATGACGTCACGTTTAAAGGTATTACGGAAGTCCAACGCCAGGCGGGTAACAAAGGCTACCGCTTCAGGATCGTCAGCATTCACGTGGAAGATCGGAGCCTGTACCATCTTGGCGATATCGGTACAGTATTGGGTAGAGCGTGCATCCAACGGATTGGAGGTGGTGAAGCCAACCTGGTTGTTGATGACGATACGCACCGTACCACCGACTTCATAACCACGCGCCTGAGACATGTTCAGCGTTTCCTGAACCACGCCCTGGCCGGTAATGGCTGCATCACCGTGGATGGTAATTGGCAGCACCATATTGCTGCGTGCTTCATCCAGACGATCGCGACGGGCACGCACAGAGCCCATCACCACCGGGCTGACGATCTCCAGGTGTGACGGGTTGAACGCCAGCGCCAGGTGAACCATGCCACCTTCCGTTTCCACGTCGGAAGAGAAGCCCTGGTGATATTTCACGTCACCGGTGCCCAGGTGTTCTTTATGCTTACCGGCAAACTCGTCGAACAGATCGGCTGGTTTTTTACCCAGCACGTTGATCAGCACGTTCAGACGACCACGGTGAGCCATACCCAACACCACCTCACGAGTACCGTTTTTACCCGCATGGCGTATCATCTCTTTCAGCATTGGCACCAGAGCGTCGCCACCTTCCAGCGAGAAGCGCTTCGCCCCTGGGAATTTAGCACCGAGATAACGTTCCAGGCCTTCGGCTGCGGTCAGTTCGCTCAAGAAGCGACGCTTCTCTTCGACAGAGAAACTGGCCTTCCCCACTACCGACTCAATGCGCTGCTGGATCCAGCGTTTTTCTTCGGTATTGGTAATGTGCATATACTCCGCACCGATCGAGCCACAATAGGTCTGCTTCAGCGCGGTATACAGTTCGCCTAACTTCATGGTTTCTTTGCCAATGGCAAAAGAACCCACGTTGAAGGTTTCCTGGAAGTCGGCTTCACTCAGGTTGTGATAGGCAAGACTCAGATCGGGAACTCGCTCCTGTTTCCACAGGCCGAGTGGATCGAGGTTTGCATGCTGATGCCCACGGAAACGGAAGGCGTTGATCAGTTGCAATACCTTGACCTGCTTGGCATCGGTTTCAGGATCGTTGATGGCGGTGTTGTAACGCGCAGAATCTTTCGCCAGGCGGCGGAAATAATCTCGCGTTTGGGAGTGGAGCTGATCGGGTTTAACACCCGTGGTTGGTAGCTGTTGAAAAATGGAACGCCAGCTATCTTCAACGGAACTCGGATCGGTTAAAAAGTCTTCATAGAGCTGCTCTATGTAGGACTGGTTCGCGCCCGCCAGATAGGAGGAATCCAGCCAGGCCTTCATTGCGCCGTTCTGCATTATGATCCCTTAAGCTTTAAAGCTTCAGTTTTCGCCGTGGTTAACATAATTACCGTGATGGTACGGTTTGCCGTAAAAACGGTTCACTCGACGTGCTTATACCCGTCGTCTTTCACGTTGCAGCGTTGTTGGCTTCACCTAGTCACCCCAGTCACTTACTTGAGTAAGCTCCTGGGGATTTCTATGCTTGCCGCCTAGCTGCAATTTGAAATCCATAGGGTAAATAGCCTGATACAGCTTAAATGCACGTTCTGTTTTGGACCTTGCGGCCCCTTACAAGGAACCTCTAAAACCTGACGATCCATCCTGATTGCCCAACACGACAATCCTGCGTCAGTTTTTAGAGGTTCCCTCTCTTAGAATGTGCGCCGGAACATGGCCCGGCGCAGCATCTCATTCCATTTATGCGCCGCGTTGCAGCAGCATAGACTTGATATGACCGATGGCACGCGTCGGATTCAAGCTCTTAGGGCATACACTGACACAATTCATAATGCTATGGCAGCGGAAAACACTGAAAGCGTCGTTCAGATCATCCAAACGTGCTTCAGTTTCCGTATCACGGCTGTCGATCAGGAAGCGGTACGCTGCCAACAGACCTGCCGGGCCAACAAACTTGTCAGGGTTCCACCAGAACGATGGACAAGAGGTTGAACAACAGGCGCACAGGATGCATTCGTACAAACCATCCAGCTTAGCCCGGCTTTCCGGCGACTGCAGGTGCTCACGCGCCGGCGGGTTTTTGCCATCGTTCAATAAGAACGGCTTAATCTTTGCATATTGGGCATAAAATTGCCCCATATCGACGACCAGATCACGCACTACCGGCAACCCCGGCAATGGACGGATCACAATCTTGTTATTGCCTTTGCGCAATGACGAGACAGGCGTGATGCAGGCCAGGCCATTTTTACCGTTCATATTGATACCGTCTGAACCGCATACCCCTTCACGGCAGGAACGGCGGAACGACAGGGTCGGATCTTTTTCTTTCAGTTGGATTAACGCATCCAACAGCATCATGTCGCGCCCTTCTTCCGCTTCCAGGGTGTAATCCTGCATATGCGGGGCGTCGTCGACATCCGGATTATAGCGATAGATAGAAAATTCGAGTTTCATCAATCAGGCTCCGCAATTAGTAAGAACGCACTTTCGGCGGGAATGCCGCGCGCAGTTTCGGTTGCATATTCACTTCACGACGCGTCATGCTTTCCGATTGCGGCAGATACAGCGAATGGCACAGCCAGTTGGCATCATCACGATCCGGGTAGTCGAAGCGGCTATGGGCGCCACGGCTCTCGGTACGGAAGTTGGCCGACACAGCGGTGGAATAGGCCGTTTCCATCAGGTTATCCAACTCCAGGCATTCAATACGCTGGGTGTTGAATTCGCTCGAGGTATCATCCAGACGTGCGTTCTTCAGACGTTCACGGATCACTTTCAGCTCTTCCAACCCTTTCGCCATCGCATCACCTTCACGGAACACCGAGAAGTTGTTCTGCATGCAGGATTGCAGCGCTTTACGAATCTCAACCGGATCTTCACCTGAACGGGTATTATTCCAGCGGTTCAGACGATCCAACGAGGCTTCTACATCAGAATCGCTGGCATCACGGCTTTCACCCTGCTCGGCCAGTGATTCCTGCAAGTGCAGCCCGGCAGAACGGCCAAACACCACCAGATCCAGCAGCGAGTTACCGCCCAAGCGATTGGCACCATGTACCGACACGCAGGCGATTTCCCCCACGGCGAACAACCCTGGGATCACCACATCTTCGCCTTTCTCGTTCACGGTTAATGCCTGACCGGTCACCTTGGTCGGGATACCGCCCATCATATAGTGGCAGGTTGGGATAACCGGGATCGGCTCTTTGACCGGATCGACGTGAGCAAAGGTGCGGGATAATTCCAGAATACCCGGCAGACGGGATTCCAAAACGTCTTTGCCCAGATGGTCCAGTTTCAGCTTGGCGTGTGGGCCCCATGGGCCGTCGCAACCGCGGCCTTCACGGATTTCAATCATGATCGAACGGGCAACCACATCACGGCCCGCCAGATCTTTTGCGTTAGGCGCATAGCGTTCCATGAAACGCTCGCCATGTTTGTTCAGCAGGTAACCACCTTCACCACGGCAACCTTCGGTGACCAAGACACCGGCACCGGCAATACCCGTTGGGTGGAACTGCCACATCTCCATATCCTGCACCGGCACACCGGCACGCAGGGCCATCCCCACGCCGTCACCGGTGTTGATATGGGCATTGGTGGTGGACTGATAGATACGGCCCGCACCGCCAGTAGCCAATATGGTTGCCTTGGCTTTGAAATACACCACTTCACCGGTTTCAATGCAGATGGCAGTAGTACCCACTACCGTACCGTCCTGGTTTTTCACCAGATCCAGCGCATACCACTCAGAGAAGATAGTGGTGTGGTTTTTCAGGTTCTGCTGATACAGGGTATGCAGCAAAGCGTGGCCGGTACGGTCAGCCGCTGCGGCGGTACGTGCCGCCTGTTCGCCACCAAAATTCAGTGACTGGCCGCCAAACGGACGCTGATAAATACGGCCATCATCCAGACGGGAGAATGGCAAGCCCATATGTTCCAGTTCCAGAATCGCTTCCGGGCCGGTTTTACACATATATTCGATCGCGTCCTGGTCACCGATATAGTCGGAACCTTTCACCGTGTCGTACATGTGCCATTCCCAGTTATCTTCATGGGTATTACCCAGCGCAACGGTGATACCACCTTGGGCAGACACGGTGTGGGAACGGGTCGGGAATACTTTGGACAGCAGGGCGCAAGTCGACCCCGCTTGGGAAATCTGCAGTGCGGCACGCATACCTGCGCCACCCGCACCAATAACAACTGCATCAAACTCTCTGACTGGCAGTTTCATTTAAGCACCCCACACTACGATTGTTCCGTACAGTAAATAGACCAGCAACGCGATCACGATCGCAAGTTGCAGCACCAGGCGTAACGCCAATGGTTTGATATAGTCCGTCAGCACCTGCCACATCCCGACCCAGGCGTGAACCAGAATCGACAGCAATGTCAGCAAGGTGAATACTTTCGTAATTGAGGTGGCGAAGAAACCGCGCCATATTTCATAGGTGATGCCTGGAGCGGTGACGACAAAGCCCAGGATATACAAAACGTACAGGGTAATGACGATAGCGGAAGCACGCAGTAACAACCAATCGTGTACACCGTTACGCCCTAATGCGGAAACGTTGCCTACCATACGAGGACTCCAGCCAGAATTGACAGCACGACGGTCAGACCGAACGCCACTTGGGCCGAACGGGTACCTGCGGCTAAACTCTCTTCGATATAGCCAAAATCCATTAACAAGTGACGTATGCCACCGCAAATGTGATAGGCCAGCGCAGTGAGGATCCCCCAGAAGATGAATTTGACAAAGAAGCTATTCATGATGGAGGCAGCGTGCAGGAAGCCCTCTTGAGAAGAGAGAGACAAACCCAACAGCCAGAGAAGGATACCCACGGCAACGAAGGTAATTACGCCAGAGACTCGGTGTAAGATGGACGCTATCGCAGTTACGGGAAACCGGATCGTTTGCAGATCCAGGTTGACAGGTCTTTGTTTTTTCACGGTTTTGCCCACACAGCTCTTATTATTTTCCTTCCTCCGGGCCTGGGTGGGGATCAGACAGCGTTAAGAGCCAAAACCCTTACACGTCACGCGCTCAAACATCGACTTCCAATGTGCTCAAACGGCGCGTAGTTATAACGCTGGGTGCTCCTACTTCAGGGTTATCCGGAGACCTGGCGGCAGTATAGGAGGATCACATTCTTATTACAATTCCCATACAATCCCTTTGGGGACATTTCCCTCGAACAGTGATTCAGATCACGATTTTCACATTTCACACTAAATTAATTATCTGATTTGACAAGAGATCAACATTTCCATTACAAATAGGGTAGCAATCAGCCCTATGATGCGCTACCGGTCAACAGATACACTTCCCCCTATGCTTAAGTTATGCAACAGTGTATCTGGCTAGCACTCCGAACATGTTGTAGGTAATGATTAATAGAAAATAACGAATCCCGAAGAATCGTTAGCAACTGGCCCCCATCTCTCTCGCCGGTTAGCACTCTGTACCCTACCCGCGCATTTGCGCAGTCGCTCACAGAGTTAGCGTCCGCACCCTATTATTGCGGGCAACCTGCCGAGATTTAAGGTATTTCAGTTGTTAGAGGTTTTTAAAATAAGGCGCTAAGGAGACTGTAAATGACTGATAAGAAAGCGACGCTAAGTATCAACAATGGCGAAGCTCCGATCGAACTAGGCGTGCTCACCCCAACACTAGGCCCTGATGTCCTTGACGTGCGCACCTTGGGCTCCAAAGGTTATTTCACATTTGATCCCGGCTTTACTTCTACCGCTTCCTGCGAATCCAAAATCACCTTTATTGATGGTGACAAAGGTATTCTGTTGCACCGCGGCTTCCCTATCGAGCAGTTGGCAAAAGAATCCTCCTATCTGGAAGTGTGCTACATCCTGTTGTACGGCGAAGCCCCGACCAAAGCAGAATTTGAGACCTTCAAAACCACCGTTACCCGCCACACCATGATCCACGATCAGATCACCCATCTGTTCCGTGGTTTCCGCCGTGACTCACACCCGATGGCGGTGCTGTGCGGCGTAACCGGTGCGCTGGCCGCGTTCTATCACGACGCGCTGGATGTTAACAACGAACGTCACCGTGAAATTACCGCGTTCCGTTTGCTGTCTAAAATGCCGACCGTGGCGGCAATGTGTTACAAATACTCTATCGGCCAACCTTTCGTCTATCCGCGTAACGATCTCTCTTACGCCGGTAACTTCCTGCGCATGATGTTTGCCACGCCGTGCGAAGAATATGTGGTGAACCCGGTGCTGGAACGTGCGATGGATCGTATTCTGATCCTGCATGCCGATCACGAGCAGAACGCCTCAACATCGACCGTCCGTACCGCCGGTTCCTCTGGTGCCAACCCGTTTGCCTGTATCGCGGCCGGTATCGCTTCTCTGTGGGGGCCAGCGCACGGCGGTGCCAACGAAGCCGCCCTGAAAATGCTGGAAGAGATCAAAACGGTTGAGCACATTCCAGAATTCATCAAGCGCGCCAAAGACAAGAACGATTCCTTCCGCCTGATGGGCTTCGGTCACCGCGTGTACAAGAACTACGATCCGCGCGCCACCGTGATGCGTGAAACCTGTCATGAAGTGCTGAAAGAGCTGAACAAGAAAGACGATAACCTGCTGGAAGTGGCGATGGAGCTGGAACACATCGCGCTGAACGATCCGTACTTTATTGAGAAGAAACTGTATCCGAACGTCGACTTCTACTCTGGCATCATCCTGAAAGCCATGGGTATTCCGTCTTCCATGTTTACCGTTATCTTCGCCATTGCCCGCACTATCGGCTGGATCGCCCACTGGAACGAAATGCACGACGAAGGCATCAAGATCGCCCGTCCGCGCCAGTTGTATACCGGTTATGCCGAGCGTGAGTTCAAATCGCAGAACAATAAATAAGTTCATTGTTCCTTGCATACCATGCCGCCCACCTCAACCTGGGCGGCTTTTTATTGGCTATTTCTGGCACCCTGGGCACCAATAAAATGGCCGTGATGACAGAACCGTTTTCTCAATCATCGCCCCGCATCTTGGGCAAGGCTCACCACTGCGGTGAAACACATTGAAGCGGAACAAACTGCCATGATGGCGGTTATCATCCGCCTGGCCTCGGGTTTGATATGACAACCGGGGAATATCCAGCAACGCCTGCGCCAATCGGCGCACCTCTTCTGCGCTTAAGTCACACGGCTTATGCTTGGGTGCCAATTGCGCCTGCCACAAGATTTCAGCACGCAGATAGTTACCCAGCCCTGCCAAAAAGGTTTGATCGAGCAACATTCCCCCCAATTGCCGCTTGCAGAATTTGGCAGACAACAAGCGCTGTTCAACCTGCGCCACCGTTAACGCCATATCCAGCACGTCTGGCCCGATGCGGTTTAAGAACGGATGCTGCTCAATTTCACCGCGCGGTGCGAGCGTAATATCGGAAGCGCTGTACAGTAAAATCGCCCAATCGGCGGTTTGCAGCCGCACGCGCAGATCGCGTTTGGTTTCTGGCGTCTCCCCAGCTTTCACCACTTTCCACACGCCGTAAAGCTGGTTATGGCTGTACATCGTCACCCCATTAGAGAAATCGGTTAACAGAGCCTTTCCCCGCGGTTCGATAGCGGTAATACATGCGCCAATCAAATCAGCCTGATAGTGTTTCAGTTGGGGAAAAGCAAACCAGACCTCCGTCAGCGTTTGGCCAATCATCACCGCCGCCAGTTTATCTGCTGCCCGGCGAATCTCCGGTCCTTCCGGCATACCCTACTCCTTGATTGAAAAGGGCCCTGCATACGGGGCCCTGAGATTTCAACTGCTGGGAAACGCCTTAATGCGTTGCTCCCCCCGCCACTTTCAAATCCTGTTCAACCTGCAGCGCAACCAAAATAGCCAGCTCCAATGCAATCAACAGGGTTTGGGCGTCCATACTCGGTGCGCCAGGGTGGAACGCAGCCTGTTCCGGCAGATACGGGATATGAATAAAACCGCCCTTCACCGCCTGCTGCCCGGCTAAACGGTGCAGTAAACCGTACATCACGTGGTTGCACACATAGGTTCCGGCGGTCTGCGAAACTGAAGCAGGAATACCAGCTTCACGCAGCGCATTCACCATCGCCTTGATGGGCAAAGTGCTGAAATAAGCCGCCGGCCCTTGTTCAACAATAGTTCGATCGATTGGCTGTTGCCCGTGGTTATCGGGTATACGCGCATCGTCGACGTTAATCGCGACCCGCTCCAGGGTAATATCAACGCGCCCACCCGCTTGACCGACCGCCAGCACCAATACCGGCTGCAATTCGTCAATGGCTACGTTCAGCACCGTTAACGCTTCACCAAACACGCAAGGCAACTGGCGCGCAACCACGCGTGCTCCGGCCACCTCCCGTTGGTCAAGCTGCTTCACCACTTCCCAGGAAGGATTCACACGTTCGCCGCCAAAGGGTTCAAAACCGGTAATCAATACTTTTTGCATATCCGCTCCTACAGGAACATCAGGAAATAAAGCAGGAAAACGTTCACCAACAGCAAGGTTACCCCGGTTGGGATCTGAGCCTTGATCACCGCGTTCTTGTCTGGCAACTCCAGTAATGCCGCAGGCACAATGTTGAAGTTAGCCGCCATTGGCGTCATTAGCGTACCGCAGTAGCCAGAGAACATGCCGATTGCCGCCATCACCGCCGGGTTACCGCCGTGCTGCAGCACCAGGATCGGGATACCAATACCAGCAGTGACGATCGGGAACGCGGCAAACGCGTTGCCCATCACCATGGTCAGCACAGCCATACCAATAGCGTACACCGCCACGGCGATGAAACGGTTATCTACCGCCAGATATTCCTGCGTCAGATGTGCAATCGCCGTTCCAACACCGGCAGTGGTGAACAACAGCCCCAACGTAGCCAGAATCTGCGGCAAAATAAACGCCCAGCCGATGGAATCCAGCAGGCGACGCGCTTCCTGAACCGGCTGCAGAGCTTTCTCATGGGTCATCTTCACGGCGATGAGCAGGCCCAACACGCAGCCGACCATCATTGAAAACAACGTAATCAGCGTGGCGTGGTTACCACTGCCAAACACCGCGCTTTGCAATGCAGGAATATTGTTGAACAGCAGCACGCCGATCACCGTCACCACCGGAATGGCCAGCGCGGGGACAAACAGACGATTACCCAACCTTTCAGCGCTGGCTTCGCGCTCCTGCGGGCTACGCTGATGGTAACTGCCCAAGCGAACACCGCCGCAACCGGCGATCAATGCCATCACCACCACCAGCACACCTACCACAATGTGCAACTGGCGTTTAGCATCGGCACCGCTGCCGAACAATCCGTAGGTCCAGTCACCCACCAGGAAGATCAGGCCGTACAACATCCAGAACAGGCCGGTAGTCACACGACGCGGGTTGGCGCGATCGCGGAACGACATCACTGCGACGATCAGTAAGACGGCACCGGCCAGCCAGTAGAGATATTGTTGCTGGAAATTCATTTGCTAGCTCCTTTCGCCTGCAGCGCCGCCTGATTGAGTTTGCTCAGTTCTGCGGTAAGTTGCTTATCCATGCGATACAGGCGGAAGGCGTGGATCAGGAAGGCAAAGATCGCCGTCGGGATCCCCCACAGTGCAATATGCAGCGGTTCAGTCTGGATACCACCAGACTCCAACATAAAGTTATGCATGAAGATAATCGCCCCAAAAGCAACGAAGATATCCTCACCAAAGAACAAACCGACGTTATCCGTCGCCGCAGACATCGCACGCAGCCGATGGCGTACGCGTTCAGGCAGTTCGCCGTAGCGGCTCTCCGTGGCCCCTTCAGCCATCGGTGCCAGCAGCGGGCGCACCATCTGCGGATGGCCGCCTAGGCTAGTCAGCCCCATCGCGGCGGTGACTTCACGCACGAACAGATAGACGATCAGCAAGCGCCCGGCAGTAGCACTTTTGATTTTGGCGATCCACGCCTGCGCACGTTCTTTCAACCCGTGGCGCTCCAACAGGCCGATAACCGCCAGCGGCAACAGCAGGATCAACGGCAGATTGCGGGTGTTGATAAAGCCCTCACCCAGTTTTTCCAGAATCACGTCTAGCGGCATCAGTGCCGCCAGCCCGGTGATAATCCCGGCGACGATCACTACCAGCACCGGGTTAAAGCGTAAAATGAAGCCAACCACGATGGCGGCAATACCAATGAGTGGCCAGAGGTTTACTGTTTGTTCCATAGTTTTCATCCCTTATATATCCTTCATACTTCAAGCTGCTTGAGTGTTGGCTGTGCCCTCTCGCCTACAAGCAACGCGCGTGACGTGGATATAGATTGTGTTTGCTGTGTTTCTTGTTTTTATCTCAATACGGTCTTAACCACGGCACATTAACCCGCACTGACGCGGATCTGCTGTTCGGCAAAGCTCTCACGCAGTTTACGGGCATACGCTAACGCATGTTCACCATCACCATGCAGGCAAACCGTTTCGGCCTGAACGGCGGCCCAGGCTCCTGTCACCGTACGTACTCGGTGATGGCGCACCATCTCCAGCGTTTGCTCCAGAGCCAGCTCATCACTGGCGATCAACGCGCCTTGTTGACCACGCGGTACCAAGGTACCGTCGGCCTGATAGCCGCGATCGGCAAACACTTCCTGCCTTGTCGCCAGCCCCAGTTTTTGCCCGGCACGAATCAGTTCGCTGCCTGCCAAGCCAACCAAACGCAATGCAGG
Organism: Serratia sp. MMO-28; assembly: GCF_037199905.1. Classification (NCBI taxonomy): domain Bacteria; kingdom Pseudomonadati; phylum Pseudomonadota; class Gammaproteobacteria; order Enterobacterales; family Yersiniaceae; genus Serratia; species Serratia sp. MMO-28. The sequence goes on along the minus strand of NZ_JBBCVB010000007.1, from coordinate 104,844 downwards.
ATCCACCGCCAGCACGGCGCGAGCAATGGCATCAGCCAGTTCGGGCTCCACCGCGGCCTGGTTATACAGCATGCCGTGGGGCTTCACGTGCACCATCACACCGCCTTCGGCACGTGCGATCGCCGCCAGCGCACCGAGTTGATAAACCACCTGTGCGTAAACCGTTTCCGCAGGCAACTGCATGCGGGTCCGGCCAAAGTTTTCCCGATCGGGGAAACTTGGGTGTGCACCGATAGCCACCCCGTATTGCAGCGCCCAACGCACCGATTGACGCATGGTTTGCGCATCACCGGCATGGAAACCACAGGCGATATTGGCGGAGCTGACCAGTTGCAGCAACGCCTCATCATTGGCACAGCCTTCGCCGAGATCGGCGTTTAAATCAACGATCATTTAACCCCCAGGCTATCTGTTGAATAAAGTGATCCTGCTCAGCCTTGGCACGCTGCGCCTCAGCCAAAGTACAAGGGATAAAGTGGATAACTTCGCCGAGGCGAATCTGCGCCAGATGGTAGAGATCGGCCTCGATCACGCAGGCAATACGCGGGTAACCGCCAGTGGTCTGCGCATCGGCCATCAGCACGATCGGCTGGCCGTTATGTGGCACCTGAATCACTCCCGGCAATAACCCATGGGAGAGCATTTCACGCTCGGTCGTTCTTGTCAGGGCGATGTTGCCATGCAGACGATATCCCATCCGGTTACTCTGCGGGCTAAGCTGCCAAGCCTTGCGCCAAAAGGCATCCTGTGCCTCTTTGCTGAACTCGCCGTACTCAGGCCCCGGTAACGCGCGGATCCGGTTGTTGAACAGCAGTTGCTTCACGCCCAGGCTGTTGATCGGTAATTTGCGGCTGCTCCCCAAAGGTAAAACGTCACCCTCTTTCAGTGGCCGCCCATCAAACCCACCGAAGCCCGCTTTCAGATCGGTACTGCGCGACCCCAGCATTTCGGGCACCGCAATCCCACCGGACAGCGCCAGGTAACTGCGCATGCCGCGTTTCGGCATTTTCAGCGTCAGCTTTTGGCCTTTTTTGACCGGATAACGCCACCCGGTCCACAGAGGTTTCCCGTCTAGCTGCGTATCACAACCGGCACCGGTCAGGGCGATCCAGCCATGTTGGCTAAACTCGGCGCTGAACTGCCCGAGCGTGATCTCCAATCCAGCGGCATCTGGCATGTTGCCCACCAGCAGATTGGCAATTTTCAGCGCGGGGACATCCAGCGCACCGCCCTGGCTAATCCCCAAGCGGCGAAAGCCGTTGCGCCCCAGGTCCTGAACCGTGGTGTAAATACCCGCACGCAGAATCTTCAACATACCCCCTCCTTCTGCGGCACAAAGCGCACGTTGTCGCCAGGGCGCAACAGCGTCGGTGGCATTTCATTGGGATTAAACAGGGCCAGCGGCGTGCGGCCAATCAGTTGCCAGCCACCGGGTGTGACGAGCGGATAAATTCCCGTCTGGCCGCCACCAATCCCCACCGAACCGGCAGCAACCGACAAGCGCGGCTCTGCACGACGCGGCATCGCCAAGCGTTCTGGCATGCCCCCCAAATAGGTGAACCCCGGCTGGAAACCGAGGAAATACACCACATAGGTTACCGAGGAATGGCATTCCACCACCTGCTGCGGCGTCATCCCGGTGTACTGTGCCACTTCGTGCAGATCGGGGCCATCCACCCCGCCGTAGATCACCGGTATATCCACATCGCGGGATTCCGGCACCAGGCTCTCTTTACCTTCCCAACCCTGTTGCAACAGCGCTAGCATGGCTTCGGCATCGGCCTGCGGCGTATACAACAGCAGTGTCAGGTTATTCATACCTGGCACCACTTCACGCACGTCAGCATGATGGTTTAACTTTTCCGCCAATGCCCAAATACGTTGCTGACTCTGCAACGTAACCGGGGGCGCCAATTCAAGCACTACTGCTCTTTCCCCTAACAGATAATATCGTGCTCGCTGCACCCTGCTCTCCTTAACTGATTACAAAACGCATCAGTTATGCGTGACGGCAGCCCGGCTGTCAATAGAACAACCCTTGTTAAAATAAGGGATTAGGGTTATTTTCGGGTTCGGCCAAGCGAACCCGAGGAAGGAAATCAGGCAGGATTCGGGATATCGATAAAGGTCACGTCAAAGCCATAATGCTGCGCCAGCCACTCACCAAGCGCCTTGATACCGCCGCGTTCGGTAGCATGGTGGCCAGCGGCAAAGAAGTGCACACCCATTTCCCGTGCCGTATGGATGGTTTGTTCAGAAACCTCACCGCTGATAAAGGCATCAACGCCGAATCGTGCGGCGCTGTCGATAAAGCTCTGGCCACCACCGGTGCACCAGGCCACGTTGCGAATATGCTCAGGCGCATTATCACCACAATGCAGCACCGCTCGCCCCAGGCGGCTTTCGATACGCTGTTGCAGCTCGCTGCCACTTAGCGGTTGCTCAAACTCACCGTATGGCAGCAAAGACTCAACCTCACCCTGCACGCGGATCCCCAGCATCTGGGCCAGTTGGGCGTTATTGCCCAACACCGGATGTGCATCCAGCGGCAAGTGATAGCCATACAGGTTGATATCGTTGCTCAACAGCGTTTTCAGCCGGTTACGCTTCATGCCGCGCACCGACGGCGCTTCGTTTTTCCAGAAATAACCGTGATGCACCACAATGGCATCGGCCTGGTGTGCCACGGCGGCATCAAGCAGCGCCTGGCACGCCGTAACCCCTGTGACAATGCGCTGCACCTGCGCGCGCCCTTCCACCTGCAGGCCGTTTGGCGCATAGTCCTGAAAAGCAGCGCAGTTCAATTCGGTGTTGATCAGATTTTCCAGATCGAGGTTGTTCATCATTATCTCACTTTTTATACCCTATGGATTTCAAGATGCAGGTAGGCGGCAACTGAGCGACAAATCGGTCAGAGACCGATTTGAACAGCGCTTGCGCTGGCCCATATGGGGGAGCCTCAGCCATGAGGCTCATCATCCCTAGGAGCTTACAGAAGTCAAGTGACTGGGGTGAGTGACAAATCTGCGAAAGCAGATTTGAACGCTGCTTGCAGCGGTCCCGAAGGGACGAGGCCCAGCATGGGCCGAGTAACGCAGCCAACACCCCTGCAACTTGAAAGACGACGGGTATATTCAAAATTGTTGCCGGTCGCCCTGCTCCATCAATATAAACTTCACCCCCAGTTCGTTGCCCTGCTCCAGTTGCTGTTTGATGGTGGCACGCACATCCTCGCCCTGCTTCAGGCTGGGTTTGATATGACCGATCACCACCGGCAGATCTTGCAGCGAGCCATCTCCCCCGCTGTATTGCTGCAGGTTTTTCAGCTCTTTCAGCAGCCAGGCGGGCGTTAGATGGCCATAGAGCGATTTATCTTCCACGCCGTTAGGGTAAGAGGTTTCGATAATCATGCCTTTCAGCTGCTTCTGCTCAATCAGCGGCCCCAGCACGCGCCAGATGCTGTCTAAATTGCGTGACTGTTCCAGCGCATCCGGGCCGGTATCACCAAAATAGGCAAATGAGCCTTCACGGTCAGAAACCAACAGCATTGAAGAAGGGTAACGATCGTGGCTGAGTGGATACATCACCCCGCTCAAACCGGTCAGCCCCAGGGTAAAACGTTGTTGCGGCCGCACCGTTTGCAGGCGGTAGGTGCCCAGCCGTGCGCCATTGCCCGCATCGGTGAAGTTGGGCCAGGCCTTCCAGTTAAAATAGTGGTTACGCAACGTCAGGACGGTATCCGCCTGCGCATAAAGGGTTTTCTTGCTGTCTTGCGGCGAGCCGATAATCAGCCCGGCGACATGGTCCAAGTGCGCGTGGCTGATAAAGTAGCTGTCGATCAGTTGGCGGAACACGTACCCTTGCGGCGTATAAGGGGCCGCCAGTTCAGGCGTCACCTGCGGGAAGCTGCCCTTTTGCAGCCCCTTGGCGATCCCCGGCAGCAGCGAACCGGCATCAAGTGCCAGATAGCGCGTTTGGTTATCGCTACGGATCAGGTAAGAGGTCAGATTGCCATCGCTGACGCCGCCGTCGACGCCCAGCGCCACTACGTCAAAGCCGGCCATCGCCAGGGCGGAATAGCCGCTCAGGCACAAAGCCAGCATTTTTTTCATCATCAGGAAGCTCCTTGCTGTTGCCTTAATTACCCCCTCGCTTGGCCGCTTCGAAGGCCGCCAGCGTATCCAGCCGGGCCTGCTTGTGATCGACAATCGGCAGCGGATAATCCAGCGCCCGTTGCTGTTTTTCTGCCCAGCGATGAGGTTGGTGAATGTCATTGTCCGGTACACCCGCCAGTTCAGGCAACCATTTACGGATAAAAGTGCCTTGCGGATCAAAACGTTCACCCTGGGTGGTCGGATTGAAAATGCGGAAATAAGGTGCGGCGTCGGTACCGGTTGAAGCGGCCCACTGCCAGCCACCGTTATTGGCAGCCAGATCGCCATCCAGCAGTTGTGACATGAAATAGCGCTCGCCGGCACGCCAGTCGATCAATAAATCCTTCACCAAGAAGCTGGCGCTGATCATCCGTAAGCGGTTATGCATCCAGCCGGTTTGATTGAGCTGACGCATAGCGGCATCAACAATCGGGTAACCGGTCCGCCCCTGCTGCCAGGCCAATAGTGCCTTGTCATCGGCTTTCCAGGTTACCCTATCGGTCCACTCAATAAAGGGACGGTGCTTGCATAACGCAGGATGTGCCACCATCAGATGGCGATAAAACTCGCGCCAGATCAGTTCGTTCAGCCAGCAGAAAGCGCCACTCTCTGGGTTCTCCAACACTTCTGGGCATTCGGCGCGCAGCCGGTTGAAGCACTGGCGCGGCGACAACACGCCGATAGCCAGGTAGGGTGAAAGGCTACTGGTACCGGCAATCGCAGGCAGATCGCGTTGCTTGGCATAATCCTGTACCTGCTCGCGGCAAAACGCGCGCAGCCGCTGCAGCGCCGCCTCTTCACCCGCCGGGTATGCGGCCCCCACCTCTGCCTGGGGATAGTTGAACTTCTCGGGTTCAGCCAACGGCAGCACGTCACCACGTGCGGGCGGAGCAGGCAATGAACGGACATCAGACTCCGTCAGCCGCTGGATAAATGCCCGACGAAACGGGGTATAGACCTTGAACATCTCACCATTGCCGGTCAGCACACTGCCCGGTGGCAACAGCAGACTGTCATCAAAACTGTGGCAAATCACCTTGCCCGCCAGTTGTTGCTCAAGCCGGGCATCACGCTGCCGCTCATTGATTTCATACTGGCGGTTGTAAAACAGTGCGGTGACCTGCCGCTGCTGGCAGAAATCCACCAGCCAGGTGAGCGAATCGGCAAAGTCGTTGCACTGATGGTAAACCAGTTCAATGCCGCGTGCCGCCAGCGCCTGTTGCACCTGTAACAGGTTGGCGTGAATAAAGGCCGCCTGGCGCGGGGCCATCTCATGCTGGCGCCACTGCCCTGGGGTGGCAATGAACACCGCCACTACCTTGGCATCGGCATCGCTACAGGCCGCATGCAGCGCTTTATTGTCGGTAATACGCAAATCGTTACGCAACCAGATCACATGGGTGGTCATAACATTCCTTGTTGATTAATGGCCATAACGTAAACGCAGCGCTTCAGGGTATGGCTCAAAATAGCGCTGCTGCGCCAGATAACTGTCAGGATATTCAGCCATATAATGCTTTAACAGGGTGATAGGGGCCAGCAAGGGCTGCATCCCTTGACGGTAGCGATCGATGAGTTGCGCCAGTTCCTGACGTTGAGCGGAACTGAGCTGACGGCGGAAATACCCCTGCACATGCATCAGCACGTTAGTGTGGTTACGGCGGGTGGCTTTGTGCTTGAGCAACGCCATCAGGCGGGTGCGGTACTCCACGGCAAACGCCTCCAGCGACGCCCACTTTTCAATGCCTGCGACAAAACGCCCCAGTTCGCGGTACTCGGGCTGTGAATGGGCCAGCAGTGAAAGTTTATAACGGCTGTGGAAAGCGATCAGCCCGCCGCGCGTCAGGCCTTTACGCCACAGCATGTTCAGTTCATAGAGCGCAAACACCCGCTCGACAAAGTTCTCCCGCAGCACCGGATCGTTCAGGCGGCCATCTTCCTCCACCGGCAGCCACGGCATCTGGCGCATCAGTTCGGCGGTAAACAGCCCAACGCCGCTTTTACGCGCGCCTTCGCCATTCTCACCGTACACCTTGACCCGTTCCATACCGCAACTGGGCGACTTGGCGCAGACGATATAGCCACATAAATCCTGTAGGGTAGCGACACGCTGCTCGGAGAACTGCTGCATCTTGTCGGTAACATCTACCGTGCTGTCATTACTGTTGCACAACACCGTCTCTTGCTGTTTTTTCATCAACCGCAGAGCAGGCCGTGGCGCGGGTAAGCCAATCGCCATTTCTGGGCAGATGGGTTCAAAGCGCACATAAGGGGCCAGTTGTTCCACGGCAAACTCCAGCCGTTTATGGCCACCATCAAAACGTACTCTGCCGCCTAATAGGCAAGCGCTGATCCCTACTGGAATTTTATCACTCATATTTTTACGCCCCAGAATGGTGGATGATGCAAAAAGTGTAGAGGAATTCGCGCGTTAGTACGACTCAATAACGCATAAACAAAAAACCCCCGCCAACATTGACGAGGGTTTTTAGTGCGGTACGTTAAAAGTAATCAATAAAAATCACCAGACGCGGCTTCTGCCTGCTGCAACCAGACCGGTTTATCACTGGTTTTGGCCCAGACGCGGTGCAGATAGCTGTAAAAACGGGCGCGATCGGTACGGAACAGCATCACTGGTAGAGTCACCAGTAACGCCAGAAGCACAGCACTGCGGCGCAGGAAGATCCGATGTAATGGATAAGCGTGATAGTTAGACATGCGAACCTCCTTGGCAACACCTACGGCGGAACTATCAGGAAACCGTACGGGCGTATAACGTTAAATAAGACAATTTGAAAGTTGGACAAAATTTTAGCGCAATTTTTGTAACTTTACTACTCATCCGACCACTATTTTGCTCAAAAAAATCGCAAAAATTACGCTGCATCGTAATTTTGTTACATGAAGGTTAATCACAAACTCAAATCTGGTTACTTAATGGTTACCTCTCGATAACGGGTTTTCCCCTCGAAAAGAACAACCGCAAAGCGGACGATGGCGATCGTTACCTGCATTACCCTCTGCTTTTTTGCTTTAATTTCAGCCATTTTTATACTTTTTTTACACCGCCCGGCGCTATTTTTTCATCTTCTTTCCACCCTACTCCCTACACTCAAGCTATCAAAAACCACACCTCTGGAGGTGTCCCGTGAGTTTCAGCGTTATTGGTGGTGCGCTGCTGGTTCTGCTGCTGTTGGGCTATCTGATTTATGCCCTGTTTAATGCGGAGGATTTCTAATGGCAGCTTCAGCCTTCTTACTGATCGCCAGCTTTATGCTGGTGCTTCTATTGTTAGCTCGCCCTCTGGGCGGCTTTATCGCACGCCTGATCGAAGGTGAACCGCTGCCGGTGCTGCGTCACGTTGAGCATGCCGTCTGGCGCTGTTGTGGTAATGACACGGCAGAAATGAACTGGTGGCAATATGCCTTGGCTATTCTGTGGTTCAACCTGCTGGGTTTGGTGCTGCTATTTGCGTTGCTGATGGCTCAGGGCTCATTGCCGCTTAACCCGCAAGGGTTCTCCGGGCTGTCTTGGGATCTGGCGCTTAATACCGCCGTCAGTTTCGTCACCAATACTAACTGGCAAGCCTATAGCGGTGAAAACACCCTCAGCTATCTCAGCCAGATGGCTGGGCTGACGGTGCAAAACTTCCTGTCTGCGGCTACCGGCATTGCCGTGGCCTTTGCCTTGATCCGCGCCTTTGCCCGCCGCTCCAGCGCTACTATCGGTAACGCCTGGATCGATATCTTGCGCATTACCCTGTACGTGCTGTTGCCGTTGGCGCTGCTCATCGCGCTGTTTTTTGTCAGCCAAGGCTCACTGCAGAACCTCTTGCCTTATCTGCATCTGCACACGTTGGAAGGCGCGCAGCAAACGCTGCCAATGGGGCCGGTGGCTTCGCAAGAAGCGATCAAAATGCTCGGCACCAACGGCGGTGGTTTCTTCGGCGCCAACTCCGCACATCCGTTCGAAAACCCGACGGTGTTGACCAACTTCGTGCAGATGCTGGCGATCTTCCTGATCCCTTGCGCACTGTGCTTTGCCTTTGGTCAGGTGGCCGGTGAAAACCGCCAGGGCCATGCGCTGATTTGGGCGATGGCGCTGATCTTCGTGCTGGCGGTGATCGTGGTGATGTACGCCGAGCTGGCAGGTAACCCGCATCTGAGCGCACTCGGCAGCGCCAGTAACATCAACATGGAAGGTAAGGAGTCACGCTTCGGTATTCTTGCCACCAGCATGTTCTCGGTGGTCACCACGGCCGCGTCCTGCGGTGCCGTTAACGCCATGCATGACTCTTTCACCCCACTGGGCGGCCTGGTGCCGATGTGGTTAATGCAGATCGGTGAAGTGGTGTTTGGCGGTGTCGGTTCCGGCCTGTATGGCATGCTGCTGTTCGTGCTGCTGACGGTGTTTATTGCCGGGTTGATGATTGGCCGCACCCCGGAATACCTGGGCAAAAAGATTGATGTCTATGACATGAAAATGACCGCGCTGGCGATCCTGGTCACTCCGACGCTGGTACTGCTGGGAACCGCACTGGCGATTGCTACCGATGCAGGCCGTGCCGGTATTCTCAACCCTGGCGCACATGGTTTCAGCGAAGTGCTGTATGCCCTGTCCTCTGCCGCCAACAACAACGGTAGCGCCTTTGCAGGCTTAAGCGTCAATACGCCGTTCTATAACCTGCTGCTGGCCTTCGCCATGTTCGTCGGCCGTTTCGGGGTGATCCTGCCGGTGTTGGCCATTGCCGGTTCGCTGTGCGTCAAAAAACGCCAACCTGCGGGTAACGGTACGTTGCCCACTTACGGGCCGTTGTTTATCGGCCTGCTGATCGGCACCATCCTGCTGGTCGGTGCATTGACCTTTGTTCCAGCGCTGGCGCTGGGCCCGGTAGCCGAGCATTTGCAGCTTTGGTTGGCAAACTAACAGTCATAGAGAGAATAAAACGATGACTCGTAAACAACGTGCGCTGTTTGAGCCAGCATTGGTGCGAACTGCGCTGATTGATGCAGCGAAAAAGCTGGATCCGCGTGTGCAATGGCGCAACCCGGTAATGTTCGTGGTGTACATCGGCAGTATCCTGACCAGCGCCATCTGGTTGACGATTCTGGCCGGGAAAACCGACGGGAGCGCGGCTTTCACCGGCAGTATCTCACTGTGGCTGTGGTTTACCGTGCTGTTTGCCAACTTTGCCGAAGCCTTGGCCGAAGGGCGCAGCAAAGCTCAGGCCGAAAGCCTGAAAGGCACTAAAAAAACCAGTTGGGCGAAGAAACTTGCCAGCGCGAAACGCGACTCTGCCAGCGAGAAGGTGTCTGCCGAAAGCCTGCGTAAAGGGGATATTGTGCTGGTAGAAGCCGGTGACACCATCCCGTGCGACGGTGAAGTGCTAGAGGGCGGGGCCTCGGTGGATGAAAGCGCCATTACCGGCGAATCCGCCCCGGTGATCCGCGAATCCGGCGGCGACTTCTCTTCGGTCACCGGTGGGACACGCGTGCTGTCTGACTGGCTGGTGGTACAGTGCAGCGTGAACCCGGGTGAGACCTTCCTCGATCGCATGATCGCCATGGTAGAAGGGGCTAAACGCCGTAAAACCCCCAATGAGGTGGCGCTGACTATTCTGCTGATTGCCTTGACCATCGTCTTCGTGTTGGCAACCGCCACCCTGTTCCCTTACTCACAATACAGCGTGGAAGCGGCAGGCAGCGGCACCGTGGTCTCCATCACGGTACTGGTGGCGTTGCTGGTTTGCCTGATCCCTACCACCATTGGTGGCTTGCTGTCCGCCATCGGCGTGGCCGGGATGAGCCGCATGCTGGGGGCAAACGTGATCGCCACCAGCGGCCGGGCGGTAGAAGCGGCGGGTGACGTCGATGTGTTGCTGTTGGATAAAACCGGCACCATCACGCTGGGTAACCGCCAGGCCTCCGAATTCCTGCCTGCGCCGGGCGTTAAAGAGCAGGAGTTGGCGGATGCCGCGCAGCTCTCTTCACTGGCGGATGAAACCCCGGAAGGCCGCAGCATTGTGGTGCTAGCGAAGCAGCGCTTCAACCTGCGTGAGCGCGATTTACAGGCGCTGAACGCCACCTTCGTGCCCTTCTCTGCGCAAACCCGCATGAGCGGTGTCAACGTACAGGATCGGATGATCCGTAAAGGGGCCGTCGACGCCATTCGCCGCCATGTGGAATCGAATAACGGCCACTTCCCGCGCGCCGTTGACGATCTGGTGGAAAGCGTGGCACGCACCGGCGGCACACCGCTGGTGGTGGCCGAAGGGCCGCGCGTGCTGGGCGTTGTGGCGCTGAAGGATATCGTCAAAGGTGGTATCAAAGAACGCTTTGCCGAGCTGCGCAAAATGGGCATCAAAACGGTGATGATCACCGGGGATAACCGCCTGACCGCCGCCGCCATTGCCGCCGAAGCGGGCGTGGACGATTTTCTGTCAGAAGCCACCCCTGAAGCCAAACTGGCGCTGATCCGCCAATATCAGGCCGAAGGCCGCCTGGTTGCCATGACCGGTGACGGCACCAACGATGCCCCAGCGCTGGCACAGGCAGACGTGGCGGTGGCCATGAACTCCGGTACCCAGGCGGCCAAAGAGGCAGGTAATATGGTGGATTTGGACTCCAACCCCACCAAGCTGATCGAAGTGGTGCATATCGGCAAACAGATGCTGATGACGCGCGGTTCGCTGACCACCTTCAGTATCGCCAACGACGTGGCAAAGTACTTTGCCATTATTCCGGCAGCATTTGCCGCCACCTATCCGCAACTGAATGCGCTGAACATCATGAACCTGCATTCACCGTCATCCGCCATTATGTCGGCGGTAATTTTCAACGCTCTGGTGATCGTGTTCCTGATCCCGCTGGCGCTGAAAGGGGTGAGTTATAAAGCAATGAGCGCAGCGGCACTGCTGCGGCGCAACCTGTGGCTGTATGGCTTGGGCGGCCTGCTGGTGCCGTTTGTCGGCATTAAGCTGATCGATCTGCTGCTAACCGTGCTGCACATGGCCGGTTGAGATAATGAGGAAATGATGATGTCTTACTTACGCCCTTCACTGGTAATGCTGCTCCTGCTGACGCTGATCACCGGCATCGCTTACCCGCTGCTGACCACCGGGCTGTCACAGCTGTTGTTCAGCAGTACCGCCAACGGCTCGCTGTTATACCAAGGTGACAAAGCGGTCGGCTCGGCCTTGATCGGCCAGAACTTCGCCAAACCGGAGTATTTCTGGGGCCGCCCTTCAGCGACTGCCGATTCGGCCTATAATGCCATGGCATCCGGTGGCAGCAACCTGGCGACGACCAATCCGGCGCTGGATAAAGCCATTGCCGAACGGGTGAAACAACTGCGTCAGGCGAACCCGGCCATGAGTGGCCCTATTCCGGTCGATCTGTTAACCGCTTCCGGTAGCGGGCTGGATCCGCAGATCTCCGTGGCCGCCGCGCGGTATCAGTTAACTCGCGTAGCCAGCGCCCGCCAATTACCAGAAGCGCAGATCGCCAAGTTGATTGAAGAAAACACCGAAGGCGCCACCCCCAATTTTATGGGGGAATCGGTGGTTAACGTGCTGAAACTGAATCTGGCACTGGATGCGCTGAAATAACCGCAGGCGTGTAAAAACTATCTGTCAGGGTTCGGCATGCCGAACCCGCTTTGCGTTGGTATAAAAGGAACTCGTCATGGTGGATGAAGAACAGCAACGCCCCGATCCCGACAGCCTATTAGCGTTAGCCAATGAAAAACCGCGCGGTAAGCTGAAAGTCTTTTTCGGTGCCTGCGCCGGGGTAGGTAAAACCTATGCGATGCTGCAAGAGGCGCAGCGCCAGCGCGCCCAGGGGCTGGATGTGCTGATTGGGGTGGTGGAAACCCACGGCCGCAGCGAAACCGCCGCGTTGCTGGAGGGGCTGGCTATACTGCCGCAAAAGCGTATCCAACACCGGGGTCGGTTAATACATGAGTTCGATCTCGATGCAGCACTGGCACGCCATCCGGCCCTGATCCTGATGGATGAATTGGCGCACAGCAATGCGCATGGTTCACGCCATCCGAAACGCTGGCAGGATGTGGAAGAGTTGCTGGATGCCGGTATTGATGTGCTGACCACCGTTAACGTGCAGCATCTGGAAAGCCTTAACGACATCGTGGGTGGCGTGACCGGGGTGCGCGTCAGAGAAACGGTGCCCGATCACGTCTTTGATGAGGCCACCGAAGTGGTGCTGGTGGACTTGCCGCCGGACGATCTGCGCCAGCGGCTGAACGAAGGCAAAGTCTATATTCCCGGCCAGGCCGAACGGGCCATTGAGCACTTTTTCCGTAAAGGCAACCTGATCGCCCTGCGCGAGCTGGCGTTACGCCGCACGGCCGATCGCGTCGATGACCAAATGCGCGCTTTTCGCGACAGCCAAGGGCAGGAAAAAGTCTGGCATACCCGCGATAACATCCTGCTGTGTGTCGGCCATAACAGCGGCAGCGAAAAGCTGGTACGCATCGCCGCGCGGCTGGCTGCCCGGCTCGGCTGTCACTGGCATGCGGTATATGTGGAAACCCCTAAGTTACACCGCTTACCGGAAAACCAACGTCGGGCGATTCTGCGTGCGTTACGGTTAGCACAAGAACTCGGGGCAGAAACCGCCACCCTCTCCGATCCCTCTGAGGAACGCGCCGTGCTGCGCTATGCCCGTGAACATAACCTGGGCAAGATCATTATTGGCCGCCGCAGTGAGCAACGCTGGAAAATACGCAGCAGCTTTGCCGATCGCCTGGGGCACCTCGGCCCGGATCTCGATCTGGTGATCGTCGCCTTGGAAAACGATGCCCCACTGCCGCCAAGCAAAGAACATGATAACCGCACCTTTAGTGATAAATGGCGCTTCCAACTGCGTGGTTGCGCAGTGGCCGTAGCGCTGTGTGCCACCATTACGCTGCTTTCCCAGTGGCTATTGCCACGTTTTGACTCGGCCAACCTGGTGATGGTTTATCTGCTGGGTGTTGCCATCGTCGCCCTGTTTTTTGGCCGCTGGCCATCGGTGTTTGCGGCGATAATCAACGTCGCCAGTTTCGATCTGTTCTTTGTGCAACCGAGATGGTCACTCGCCGTCAGCGATGTGCAATACCTGCTGACGTTTGCCGTGATGCTGAGTGTGGGTATCACCATCGGTAACCTGACCGCCGGAGTGCGCTATCAGGCTCGGGTAGCGCGCTACCGGGAACAGCGAGCTCGACATTTGTATGAGATGTCTCGCGGGCTCAGCCAGGCACTGAACGGTGAAGATGTCGCCAAAACCAGCAGTCATTTCCTTTCCAGCAGTTTCCAGGCAAAAACCCTGCTGCTCTTGCCGCAGGAAGACGGCTCGTTGAAGCAAATGGCAGGAGAAGAAGGCGGCATGCTGTCGGTAGACGAAGCCATCGCCCGCTGGAGTTACGACAAAGGCCTGCCAGCAGGTGCCGGTACCGATACGCTGCCCGGCGTGCCTTACCAGTTGATACCGCTCAGGACGTCAAAGCAGACCTTCGGCCTGCTGGCGATCGAGCCCACCAACCTGCGCCAACTGATGGTGCCGGAGCAACAGCGCCTGCTGCAAACCTTTGCCGTGCTGATCGCCAGCGCACTGGAACGCCTGCATCTGGCGCGCAGTGCCGAAGCGGCCAAGCTGGATGCCGAACGCGAGCAACTGCGTAACTCTTTGTTGGCCGCGCTCTCGCACGACTTGCGTACGCCGCTCACCGTGCTGTTCGGCCAGGCAGAAATCCTGACGCTGGATCTGGCCGCCGAAGGTTCCAGCCACGCATCACAGGCCAACCAGATCCGCCAGCAGGTGTTGAGCACCACCCGGCTGGTGAATAACCTGCTGGATATGGCACGTATTCAGTCCGGTGGCTTTAACCTGCGCAAAGAGTGGCAGTCGTTAGAAGAGATCGTCGGCGCATCGCTGCATATGCTGGAACCACTGCTGACCCTGCACGAAATCAAAGTTGAGCTGCCAGCAGAAATGGTGCTGATCAATTGCGATGGCAGCCTGTTGGAGCGAGTATTCACTAACCTATTGGAAAACGCCAATAAATATGCCGGAGCAGATGCTATTATCGGTATCCGCGCGCGCCTGCTGCCGGAATGGCTGGAAGTGGAAGTGTGGGACAACGGCCCAGGCATCCCGCCAGAGCAGAAGCAGCTTATTTTTGATAAGTTCTCCCGTGGTAATAAAGAATCGGCTATTCCCGGTGTCGGTTTGGGGTTAGCGATTTGCCGTGCCATTATTGAAGTGCACGGTGGCCGCATTTGGGCAGAAAACGGCGAGAATGGCGGTGCCAGTTTCCACTTTGTGTTACCGCTGGAAACCCCACCCGAGCTGGAAGGTGAAGGCTTTGACTTATAGATGATGAGGCACTGTGACCACAACGCCAACCAATATTCTGATTGTTGAAGATGAGAAAGAGATCCGTCGTTTCGTGCGTACTGCGCTGGAAAGTGAAGGGTGGCGGGTATTTGAAAGCGAGACCTTGCAGCGGGGGCTGATCGAGGCCGGCACGCGCAAACCGGATCTGATTATCCTCGATTTGGGGTTGCCAGACGGTGACGGGTTGAACTATATCCGCGATCTGCGGCAATGGAGCGCCATTCCGGTGATCGTACTTTCAGCCCGCCATGCGGAAGAAGACAAGATCGCCGCGCTGGATGCCGGGGCCGATGATTATCTCAGCAAGCCTTTCGGGATTGGTGAACTGCTGGCCCGGGTGAGAGTGGCATTGCGACGCCACTCCAGCAGCCAGCAGGAGAGCCCGCTGGTGACTTTCTCTGAGATTACCGTCGATCTGATCAACCGCCGCGTGCTGCGCAACGATGAAGATCTGCACCTGACGCCCATCGAATTCCGTTTATTGGCCGAACTGCTGGCCAACTCAGGCAAAGTGATCACCCAGCGCCAGTTATTGAGCCACGTTTGGGGGCCGAATTACGTTGAGCACAGCCATTATCTGCGTATCTATATGGGCCACCTGCGGCAGAAACTGGAGGCCGATCCGGCGCGGCCCAGACATTTGCTGACTGAAACCGGCGTCGGTTATCGCTTTATGCCCTGAAACCACATGCATGAAAAAAGCGCTGTAACAACAGCGCCTTTTCAGCATCAGAGCAAGAGATTATTTGGCTGAAGCTAATACCGCACTGACGATCTCAACCGCTTCATGTTCGATCTTCTCGCGGTGCGCAGCGCCGAGGAAGCTTTCGCAGTAGATCTTATAAGCTTCTTCAGTGCCTGAAGGGCGGGCAGCAAACCAACCGTTGTCAGTCATCACTTTCAGCCCGCCGATCGAAGCGCCGTTACCCGGTGCCGCGGTCAAACGCGCAGTGATCGGATCGCCAGCCAGCATGCTGGCTTTGACCATCTCAGGTGACAACTTGGACAATGCCGCTTTCTGTGCAGAAGTGGCCGGTGCCTGCAGGCGGTTGTAACTTGGTGCCCCAAAACGCTCGGCCAACCCATCATAGTGGTGTTGCGGGTTATCACCGGTTACGGCGGTAATTTCTGCCGCCAGCAAGCACATGATAATCCCGTCTTTATCGGTGGACCACGGCGTACCGTCGAACCGCAGGAACGATGCGCCAGCGCTTTCTTCACCACCAAAGCCGAAGCTGCCGTCGAACAGACCATCAACGAACCATTTGAAGCCGACCGGCACTTCCACCAGCTTACGGCCCAGATCCGCCACCACGCGGTCAATCATCGCGCTGGAAACCAGCGTTTTGCCCACGGCAACGTCCGCACCCCAGCGTGGACGATGCTGGAACAGGTAATTGATGGCAACGGCCAGATAGTGGTTCGGGTTCATCAGGCCTCTTGGCGTGACGATACCGTGGCGGTCGTAGTCAGGATCGTTGGCAAACGCCAGATCAAACTTATCGCGCAGCGCCAATAGGCCAGCCATGGCTGACTCCGACGAACAGTCCATACGGATAATGCCGTCGTGATCGAGGTGCATAAAACGGAAAGTCTGATCGATGGAATCATTCACCAGCGTCAGATCCAGCTTGTAATGCTCAGCAATGCGCTGCCAGTAAGCAATCCCGGAACCCCCGAGCGGGTCGACCCCCAGTTTCAGGCCAGCACGCTGAATGGCTGGCATATCAACCACTTCAACCAAACCTTCAACGTACGGCTGCACCAGATCCTGCGCATGCAAATGACCGCTGTTCCAGGCTTGCGCCAGCGTCTGGCGTTGCACACCCTGCAGTTTAAGCTCCAACAGCTCGTTGGCACGCTTTTCAATCACTGACGTCAGATTAGTGTCGGCCGGGCCGCCGTTAGGCGGGTTATATTTGATGCCACCGTCTTCTGGCGGGTTGTGCGATGGGGTAATAACGATGCCATCGGCATGTGCACCGCCCTTGCGGTTGTAGCACAGGATTGCGTGTGACACCGCTGGCGTTGGGGTAAAGCCGTTGTTCTCTTGAACTACTACATCTACACCGTTGGCCGTCAGCACTTCCAGCACAGAGATGAACGCAGGTTCAGACAAAGCATGGGTATCTTTACCAACATAGCATGGGCCAGTGGTGCCCTGCTGGCGGCGCACTTCAGCAATCGCCTGAGCGATAGCCAGAATATGGGCTTCATTGAAGCTTTGGCGCATCGCACTGCCGCGATGGCCTGAGGTGCCGAATTTTACCGCATGAGCAGCATTGCCTGCTTCCGGCTGCAGCACGTAGTATTGTGATGTTAGCTGGGCTACGTTGATCAAATCACTTTGCTGAGCAGGTTGCCCGGCACGTGGGTCATTCGCCATCGACTCTCTCCCTAATGCCCGAACTGCAGCCGGGCAATGTGTCGCTGACGGCCACCGTTACGGGCTGTTTGCTAAATTAGACAGTACCGCAAACTTTCTCGATCAGTTCCGCCGGGAACTGCATCGCCTGCATGATATTTTCGATCATGCTGCGCTTGCGGCCGGTATTGGTATTGGTAATTACCCAGTAAGGCGTGCCCGGAACGTGTTTCGGTTTAGTATGCGTTCCATTCGCCAGCAGGGTTTGCTGATCGCCGGCAAAATAGGTACGGGTACGGCCATGCAATGCATCGGTCGCCGCGGTAAAACCCACTGCATCAAGCGTATACAATGTGGAAAGTACCAGCATAAAACGATTTACAGCTTTGCTCTGTTCGGCGTATTCATCGGACAGCAACAGTTCACGCACGGCACGTACGCGATCGCGCGGAGGTTGCCCCACAGCGGCAGGCTCCAGCGCCTTAGCGCCCGCAGCAACGGGTGCAACGCGCACCGGCGGCTGACCAGCGGTAAACTTCAACATACGCCGTAAAATATCGGACGCACTTTCACCAATATGCTGCGTGTGGCTGGCAATATAGCGGTAAAGTTCCTCGTCGACTTCTATAGTTTTCATCTTTATCCAAAACAATAATTCAATTGATTTTTATAATGTTTGACGGTCATTAAAGAAAATCTCAATGCTGACCTACATTTTTCCAACCATCTGGTTTTACGATATTTCACTGCTTTGGCGTAGATTAACAGACTCTAGAGGGCCAGCCAACTTCCCCCGCTGCGACATTGGGTGGTCAGCACACGTTTCCACACAAGAATACGAGTGCTAACCCGCGGCGGTAAAAAATATCACTGTTCTGCTCTTATCTGGCATATCGCACTACCACAAAATGAACTCTTCTTTGTACTGGCTCGGGATAGGGGCAGGATGCGCTTTGATGACGTTGCCGCAACGCTGTACAGATCGAAAAATGGGGCACCAGTGGGTGCCCCATCATGGCCCGGCATACTCAGCTCAGGGCTAAAAGACTCTGTTAGCGTTAACCGCCCTGATTTCAGGGCTGGTTATTGATCAGAAGCTGTACCTCAGGCCCAGTTGACCATTAACGTCACGGAAGTCATTACTGCCCCGCTGGACCCCAATATTACCCGCAGCGCTCCAACCTTTGCCCAGCACAAACTGAACGCCAGCTTTAGCTTCATACACATTGTTAGCCAGTTTATGGTTAACTTTCGTATCATTCATCTCAACGGTCGCGTCGTTACCCCCTGACCACCAATTCAACTGTAAGAACGGTTGAATCTGATTAGCCTTGGGATCCAGTGCATTGCTGAACAACCGCACGCCAAGACGGGTAGTGGTCTGATTTTTGCGCTGTTCCGCAATCCGGGTACCGTTTTCCTCTGTATGACCATCACCATTGTAGCGGGTAAAAATCACCTGCCCTTGTGGTTCCAGATACAGACCGCGTCTCATGCCCTCATACAATGGCAATGCATAGCCCAGTTCCAACGATCCGCTCCAGGTGTTGGACTTATACTCTTCGCGAGCCAGTCCACTGCCTTGGACGTCATTGTCGTAGCGACCATACTGCAACCAGCTATCCAGATAGAGCCCAACTGGCGATGAGGCATTCTGGTACCAGGTACCGTAAGCACCAAAGCTGGTTCCCGTAACTTTGCCTTTAGCATTACGCCCGCTCAGATCGGAAATCGCTTGGGTATCGGCGCTGCCATAACCTAACATGATCCCATGTGTGCAACCGGCTTGCGCCAAGAGCATGCTGCAATTCACCACCAATCTGCATCACGTCCAGATCCGTCTCAACCGACAGTTGCTCGCCAACCCTGCCTGCATCCAGATTATTACGATGCCCACGGATCCAAACCGCCCCGTTGCCCTCTTTCCCTACAGCGCCCAACCCAGGCTCACCCATACGATCGGAACGAGTATGATCGAACATATGCACCGCTGCATTCTGGTTATTCAAATAGGCAGCCGCATCAACGCGTAGTAAAGAGGGTGAGTTCCCTGACTGTGGAGCCAATGGATCTGTAGCCCCAGGCGCAGGAGTTTCAGGCTGAGGTGGCACCAAGGGAACGGGTGCTTCTGGTGTGGGTACTTCAGGTTTAGGAACTATAGGCTTAGGCGGTTGTGGCGTACTCACGGCCTCTGAACGCAAGTACCAGTTACCGTTGGCAGGATCCTGCGCTCCCCCTTTGTGCAGCAGATACTCGTAAGCGCCCGCGACAACCGGTTTTTGCAGGTTAAATACGCCGTTGGACTCTTTAGCGACGCTGATAACCTCAATCCCCTCAACCGTTTTAGCGCCTTGCCCCCCGACGTTATTAACCTGTAACCAAGATTGACCACTGCTGCTGCCGGTGATCACCAGACGATCGGTAACCGAGTCATCGCCCCCAAGTACCGTATTCAGCCTCAGCGTGCCTCCTTCGCCTTTATAGCTGCCGTCGCCGCCGCTAAAGAAAGTGGCATTAGACAGAGTCAGTGTCATCCCAGCTTTGTTTGCACCGCCCAGATTGACAACCCCCGCATTATTCAGCCCGCTGAAATAGGCGCTGAAACCCGCCAGATCCAGCGTTCCTGCCTGCCCAACGCTGAAAACGGCGGGGCTAAAAAGGTTGGCACCAAAACCATTTGCTACCCCCGCCTGCAAAGTTCCCGCCACAACGTTCACTTGACCACCGATCATATTATCTTTGGACATCAGGCGTGTAACCCCGGTTCCTAGATGATTGATGGTGCCCATGCCGCTTAGCTTGGGGGCGAAATCCTGATTATCCGAGTAGTTGAAATTTAAAATACCGCGGCTGTGAAGAAAAACGCTGGGGGCTTCCAGAGTGCCCGCTTTGCCGCCCGTACCGATGTTGAGCACAGCCTGCTTAATCGAACCGTCACCGATTCGAACTTCCCCAGCACTGTTTACCTTCACCAAACCACCGTCGGCGATGGTCAAGGTGCCGTCACCGTTAGCCCCACCAATATTGATATATCCGGCCGATAGTAACGACCCTTGATCCTTGACCAGAATGCTACCGCTGGCAGGCGAGGTGCCAATGGAAACGCCACTGTATTTATCTGAACCCGTGCTGGTCACCTGAGCACCATCAGCGATGGTCAGGCTGCCGATACCATATACGCCGACATTCAGTACACCAACCTTAATTGAAGAGGTTGCACCGCTTACCACGGCGCTGCCTTGGCTGTTAACCCTCGAAGCGATATCAAGCCCTGCGGCCTCAAGGCTTCCGCCATTGATGACCTGTAGTTGCCCTTCCCCTCCATTACCCACCGTCAACACTGAGGACTTCCAGGTAGAACCGGTACCAGAAACCAGCAGCGTCCCTTTTCCACCCGCACTGTCCCCCAGATAATTTCTGTAAGAACCGCCGTCAAACACGGCACCGTCGGTAATACTGACCTTGCCCTCTCCTTGTTCGCCAGCCCGAATAACTACCCCACCTGGGGAAGACACCACCGATCCCACACCGGAAATATTCAGCTCACCATAGGCACCAGCCTGGGTTCCCAAATGTATCTCTTCTGTGCCCGCTTTGGCACCGTTGGACACATTCATCACCCCCTTGCCACCGTAGCCTACATACATGCTCGAGGAACCGTACTTGTTGTGATAAAGCTGGCTCCCTGCACCGTCAACATTAATGGTTCCCTGCCCCGTGGCACCATAGCCAACGATTACCTTGTCGAAGGTATCCAGTACAAACTTACCGCTGTCAGAAATGTTGAATTCACCGATTCCTTGGTTACCAACCATTACCTGATGGCCCAGGAGCTGGGAATTAGCCCCCATGATATTCAGCGTGCCTTTGGCGCCTTCATTTACCCCCAATTCAATAAATGAAACGTCCAGCGTCGCGGCATCAAACACCGAAACCTTGCCCTCTCCGGCGACACCAACTTTAAGATTCTGACCATAAAGAGGATCGTAGTTGTAGAGAGTCCAACGGGAGTTCGCTCCTGAAATGGAAGCCTCCCCTACAGAACCGGCTTGCCTTGCCAGATAGCCAGCACCGACCGTAGTCGCTTTAGCCCCTTCACTGATAGTGAGCTTGCCTGAGCTAATGTCACCGATTACCAAATCCACTCGGTTCCCTGTTTTCCAACCGTCTGGCTTAGTGCCCGGTACGGTTTCTTCTGTACCGCCGTCAATCACGATTTCGGCTGCACTGGCGCAGCCTACGGAACCGACCATACCGGCCATGGCCAGAAGCAGGCCGGGGGCAATAGCGACTTTGCGGTGTTGAAGGGATTTACCGCCACTGCGGGAGAGTTCAGAAACGGGCACCAGAGAACCCGTGCGGCGGTGGCGTACCAGACGATAAACTTTATTCATACAGAGCAACTCCTCCAATGAGTTTAATAAAATGCTCAGATGTTATTAGATTAATTATTTTTACAACCACAGAAATAAAAAACTCCCGTTTAAGGAAGCTACGCTAAATTATTTTCACATATGCATCAATCATTAACGGAGCATGTTAATAACCATAGAAAACCATTATATCATTAGCCATTTTAAGCTATTTATTAACATCTTACTCAGACAGACAAGAGAAATTCACGCGTATACATTAAAAAACTTATAATTCAATCCAATTGCTCGCTGCGAGAAATAAATTACTTCTTCTGCCTAACAAGAAAGAGTGGTTTTATGCGGCGTAGAGTCTGATTAATCACCACCTATTTTCAGGAAATCAAAGAAAATAACCATGTAGAGACGTTACATCTCAACTTTATTCTTTCCCTTCAGCGGTAATCATTGTGATGACATTAATATTTTCTAAAAATTTCAAAGCATTTATCGAAGCTCCCAGCAAAAGATTGCTGGGAGCTTAATTGACGCTCCATAACGAGTTATCATTGACCGCTAGGCCCACCTCAAAGGCAGTATCAACTACATGTGCCACCGATCAACGATGCCAGTGCTATCGAAAGTGATATAAAGAAAATCCGAATGGTATTCCGTATTTCCTGATACTTTAGCGGATGCCTTGTTCGCACTGTCTGCGGCATCCGATGCCGAGCTAGCCAGGCCAAGAGCACTGGAAACGGCACTTGCCCCGGGGATATAGCCAGCAATAGATGAGGCTGCGCTCAGATTACCTCTTACTTTATACTCCCATCGCACCTCGCCACCAGAATCAGCAGACTGATCATCCGGCACACCGTAAATTGCCTGAACCTGCGCCTTGGTTGTCTGTTTAGGTATAATATGTGCCTTTACATACGATGCACTGAATTTATCTTCCCCCATGGAACTGCAGCCGGCAAGCAGCAAGACCACCATCACACTCCATAAATACATGCGCATATCTTAATCCATTTGATAAACTATTTATTAATGCTAATAACCGAAGTCATCAGCTGTTTTCTTTGCATTAATGACTGTAAGCCAGCAAATCCATATTTATGTATAAAAACCCAAATGCACTGAACGGATAACATCAACAGAATAGAGTCGCTATATACAGCCATTTTATTTAAATAATATGAAAAAAATACTCGCTTATTAAAGCAGGCTGTTATTAACGCGTTGAAATGGTACGAACATAATCCCAAAAGCACAACCCTACTGAAGTAGGGTTTATTTGAAGCAAGAGTACCTTTAATCTAGATGCAACTTTAGCCTGAATATCTGTGCCATCCTATACCCACTTACTTCAAGTTACATGTGTGTTAGCCTTCCTTGATTTATTCAGTACTGGCTGGAATCAGTTCCTGAAGACTCACTGCGTCACACTCTTACCTGCAATTTGAATTTACTAGGGTACTGGCTTAGGTTTTATCTGCGCTGAGCCTATTGGACGGGCCTGTTATTTGTTCTGCTTATTATACACACAAAATGCTGCCACTCGTGTATCTTAACGAGTCGGCATGCCTCAGATAAAAGTGGACCATGACATGCCTAAGTCAACGCGAACGTTACATTGGTGACAAAAGGAGAGTGACGTGAGTAAACCTTACGCTTTAGTCGTTGACGACCACCCGTTGGTGGCCGGGGGCATAGCGGCATTTTTAGGCACACATTGTGGTTACCAACATGTATACGTCGCCACCAGCCGCCAGGAATGTGATGATTTGATCGAACAGAAGGGTCCCCCACAATTGCTGGTCTTGGATTTCTGGTTAGCGGATGGGACGGCTCTTCAATTAATCAGAAAACTTCCACAGGAAAATCCTAATATTCGTCTGCTGGTGATCAGCGGGGATGAAAATAATAATGTTCAACACAAAGCCCGTGAAATGGGAGCACACGGTTTTTTTTCATAAGCACGACTCACCACAGATCTTCAACCAAGCCGTTACGGCGTTGCAAAACGGGCAATTCTGGTTCCCAGATACCTCAGAACCATCGTCATTATCCTCATCAACCGTTAATTATCAGGAGTTTGGGCTGACCCAACGGCAGGCAGAAGTACTGACAATGATGCTCCGGGGATTTTCAAACAAAAGGATCGCCATGACCTTGGCCGTGTCTGAACAGACGATCAAAGAACACATTACCGGTATTCTCAGCAAGCTTGGCGTCAGCAACAGGGTCGAGGCTATCACGTTACTTCAGGGACGACGCTTCACAGTATGATAAATATCCTCAGTGATAAAGCTCCTCAGGGCATCAAGCCGCACTCGCAGCTCCGTTTATTAAACAATGTCCTAGCGCGATTGGTTTTTAGTATCAATGCTGTGCCTTTTGTCGGTATGGTGTTTGCCATTTGGCTCTATAAACTGCAACTCCCTTTAACCCCCATCATCTGTTGGATTGTTCTCTACCTTATTGCCGCCGTACTCGTCAGGATTTGGCATTACCGCTATCGCCAAAAACTGGGGACAACGGCTGACACCGCCATGCTGGCTCAGTGGTTACCTTGGGTGAATCGGGTAGCTTTGCTGCACGGTATCGGTCTGTCTTCGCTGATGATCGTGACAGCCATGAGCCAATCCTTTGATTTCACTCTGCTGCTCAATATCAGCATTGCTGCTATCATCGCCGCCAACGCGACACACCTTACCCCGCTACTGGGCGCATTCCAGCGCTTCTTCATCAGTTGCTGGGGAATATTGCTGGTACTGATCCCTTGGCGTTCGGGTGACGTTTGGCCAATCATCTTCTTGCTTAATCTGCTGTATGCCTTTGCCATTTACCGTCATGCCTTGACCTCACATGCCTTCTTCCTTCAGCAGGTGAAGCTGGAAGAGGACAGTATCTTATTGGCTGAGAAATTCCGCGTGGCAAAGGAAGAAGCGGAACAAGCATTACATGATAAAAACCTGTTCCTCACCACGGCTAGCCACGATCTTCGCCAACCGATTCACGCGATGGGATTTTTGATTGCAGCGATCGTACACAAGAATCGCGATCCCCTGCTGAATCCGCAACTCCATGATCTGCAGGAAAGTGTGCGTTCATTACACTTAATGTTCAACTCACTGTTAGACCTGACAATCATAGAAAATAATGCTGTCAATGTTCCGGCAACAGAAGTGGAATTAGTGCCATTAATCAACTCTATCGTCACTCTGTTTCGTGAAGAGGCGAATAACCGAGGCTTAACGCTACGTGCGCGATTTCCCCAGCAACGCTGCGTTGCTTTAGGCGATCTCTCGCTGCTCAAGCAGTCATTAATCAATCTGACGCACAACGCACTGCGCTATACGCAACAAGGTGGGGTGCTGATCTCTGTTCGCCCGCGTGGTAAAGAGTGGTTGATCGAGGTCTGGGACACCGGGATCGGCGTTGCGGACGCTGAAAAAAGCCAGATTTTCTCCCCCTTCTATCGCCCCGAGCTTGCCTGGCGTATAGACAGTGCCGGGCATGGACTGGGCCTGGCGGTGGTAGCAAGATGCGCGAAACTGATGAAAGTACAGTGCGGAATGAGCTCGATAGAGGGAAAAGGCTCACGTTTTTGGATGCGCGTGCCGGCCAGCGACACCGTGACGGCCCGGGCTCCATTAGCCGTTCAGCAGAAATCGTTATCCGCGCCACACAGAATGCTTACCGGAACCTGTCTGGTCGTCGACGATGATCCGCTGGTCACCGCCGCCTGGGCCAGCTTGATGCAGGCTTGGGGGGTAACGGTACGCTGCGTTGCTTCTGCCAACGAAGCTTTTACCCTGCTTGAAAGTGGTTTTTCTCCACAGGCGATTTTGTGCGATCAGCGCCTGCGCTCGGGTGAGAGTGGGTTCGATATTTTGCAGGAGTTACTCCACCGCTTCCCACAGGCCTGTGGCGCCATGGTCAGCGGCGAGTTTAATTCGGAGATATTGCAACAAGCGGAAAAAGAAGGCTACCTGGTGTTATCCAAGCCCTTGGAACCCTCGCAGCTGCATGCATTGCTTTCACAGTGGCTTTCCCCTGAACAAAATCGATGATTAGCCTCAACAACGTGCGGCTTGCAAGATCACCATGACATTCATCAGGCGGGCCGAGCTCTGCCTAATCATGATATTCTAGCGGGATGTCTTTAAGTCACGAACTCACCATGAAACTACATTATCAACTTTTAGCTTCTAACGCTCCCACGCTACCGGTGGTGTTGATCCACGGCATGTTCGGCAATCTGGATAACCTTGGCGTACTGGCTCGCGATCTGAATCAACAGCATCGGGTCATCAAAGTCGATCTGCGCAATCATGGCCTTTCGCCGCGTGCTGAAGAGATGACTTACCCGGCAATGGCGCAAGATCTGCTGACGCTGCTGGACGACCTGCAGGTGGATAAGGCCATCGTTATCGGCCACTCCATGGGGGGCAAGGCCGCTATGGCGCTGACCGCGATAGCGCCGGAGCGCATTGCACAGCTGATCGTCATCGATATCGCCCCGGTAGCGTATGACGTGCGCCGCCACGACAAGATTTTTACCGCTCTGCAGGCGGTCACCGCTGCCGGTATTACCCAGCGGCAAGCGGCAGCACAGCTCATGCGCGAATATCTGGACGAAGAAGGCGTAATCCAGTTCCTGTTGAAGTCTTTCAATGCCGGAACTTGGCGCTTCAACCTGCCAGTCCTGATCGCACAATACGAAAGCATTATCGGCTGGCAAGAGGTGCCTGCCTGGCCACATCCAACGCTTTTTATCCGCGGTGGGCTTTCGCCTTATGTGCAGGATCAATACCGCGAAAGCATTGCCCGTCAATTCCCTCAGGCCCGGGCTTACGTCGTTGCGGGCACCGGCCATTGGGTGCATGCGGAAAAACCGGACGCCGTGTTGCGGGCTATCCATCGCTTCCTGGATGATGTCTGAGTCAAAATGGTGAAAAAACGTGCTAAAGAGAATGAGTTAGCACGTTTCTGGCTAAGTTAGGCATTGTCGTTGCTCCATCTGCTGGGGTAATATGGCGCGCTATTTCCGACGCCTTTCAGGCTGCAACCTCGTGGGCTGCATATGGCCTGAAATCCTGTGGGATATAATTTTGCCACCCTGTCCAACGAGCAAATCTGTGCTTGGCTGGGGGTAAATTTGGGTTAGGGTTTATTAGCCCGAATGGTGTTAACTGAAGCGTCTTGAAGCGCAAACGCGCTTTTGGATACAAACTCCCTTGCAGTAGTCCGCAACAATGGCAAAAGAACAAACGGATCGCACGACGCTGGATCTGTTCGCAGATGAACGCCGTCCAGGGCGCCCGAAAACCAACCCGCTTTCCCGTGATGAGCAGCTTAGAATCAATAAGCGCAATCAGCTACGGCGTGACAAAGTGCGTGGATTGCGGCGCGTGGAGCTGAAAATCAACGCAGACGCCGTGGATGCTCTGAACAGGCTGGCGGACCAGCGCAACATCAGCCGCAGCGAATTGATTGAACAAATGCTGCTGGCAAAACTGGCGGAAGAACAACCAGAACAATGATCTTGGCAGCCGCACGCGCGGCGCGGCGTTAAGGATGACGCCAGATCAACACCGCTTGCAGTCATTCCCCAGGCATCGCATAAATGCGATAAAACCCCAGAGCAGATTTCTGGCATGATAGACATTTACTGGCAAGAGAGAGTCCCCAGGTTGAACTCTTGCCTTGATCTTACGTAATACGATCCCCAAAGAGTTCGTTGTTGCAGGTAAGCAACCGGCAGACTCCAGGTATCTCATTGAATTAAAAGGTTATCTGTACTATGGCTCATGTAGGCATTTTCTTTGGCAGCGATACTGGCAATACCGAAAACATTGCCAAGATGATCCAGAAAAATCTTCAGCAAAAGTTTGGCAAAGAGGTCGCTGAGATCCGCGACATCGCCAAAAGCAGCAAAGAAGATCTGGAAGCTTTCGACATCCTGCTGCTCGGCATCCCAACCTGGTACTACGGTGAAGCACAGTGTGACTGGGATGATTTTTTCCCAACGCTGGAAGACATCGACTTCAACGGTAAGTTAGTCGCCCTGTTTGGTTGTGGTGACCAAGAAGACTATGCAGAATATTTCTGCGATGCGATGGGTACCATCCGTGACATCATTGAACCACGTGGTGCCGCGATCGTCGGCCACTGGCCAACAAAAGGCTACCACTTCGAAGCCTCTAAAGGCTTGGCAGATGACGATCACTTCGTCGGCCTGGCGATTGACGAAGATCGTCAGCCAGAACTGACCAATGACCGCGTAGATGCCTGGGTCAAACAAATCAGTGAAGAACTGAGCCTGGCCGATATCGTCGGCTAAGCCCTCCAGATATTGCACAAAGCCCTGCAAAGCGCATAGTATTGGCTGCAGGGCTGCCATCGGCATCACGTATTAGAGCAATAGAAGCTACAAGTCTGTAACTTCCCGCACCATCACGGTAGACTGAAGTATCGGTTTATCCCATCCATCAAGACGTTGCATGTACTCTATGCAACAGTGCAGATATACCTTTGTTAACAACCGACGGTTTCTATTTAGGGCAAGCGGTTCTATAATGAGACGCAATTAACTCTTTTTGTGCCGACCGATGCCATAGGCGAAAACGCCTCAACTTGATTAGCATAGTAACAGGACTGAATCCGCATGACTGACAACAATAACGCATTGAAGAAGGCCGGCTTAAAAGTCACGCTTCCGCGACTCAAAATCCTGGAAGTCTTGCAAGATCCGGCATGCCATCACGTCAGTGCGGAAGATCTGTACAAAAAACTGATAGATATGGGTGAAGAAATCGGCTTGGCAACGGTTTACCGCGTGCTGAACCAATTTGATGATGCGGGCATTGTGACGCGTCACAATTTTGAAGGCGGGAAATCCGTGTTCGAACTCACCCAACAGCATCACCATGATCACCTGATTTGCCTGGATTGCGGCAAAGTGATCGAATTCAGCGATGAATCTATCGAAGCGCGTCAACGTGATATCGCCAAGCAGCACGGCATCAAACTCACCAATCACAGTCTGTATCTGTATGGCCATTGTGAAGTGGGTGACTGCCGCGAGAACGATACGCTGCACGACAAAAGATAGCTCTACTGACCAGAATTGAGGAACCGCCCGCGAAACGGCGGTTTTTTTATGCCCGTAATTTACAGGCAAAAAAATCCCCGGACCTGCCGGGGAAAACAACGGCTAAACATAACTCTCTTGCAACACTTCTTTCAGACACAGGACACATTTGCAGCCCATCCGCCGACACGCAGATGGGCTATTTTTTAGCTTAGGCTTTTACTGGCTCAGCACGGCTGAAGCGCTTACCGTCTGGGCTGATAGCACGAACTTGAACATCATCCGCTACGGCCGGGCGTGCGCGATCGTCGTAACGCTGCCACTGTTTGCCACCGTCGGTAGAATATTCAATCCCCAGGCCTGGCAGGGCGATGTTGGCCTCCAGCTTACCATCGACAATGCGTGCCCCTGGGACTGGCAGACGGTAGCTCACGCCGCCTTTATCCAGCTTGGCCAGTTCGCGTTGCCCGATCAGGTTGGCAAAACGCAGCCAATCTTTCTCCAAGGTTTTGGTATCAACCTGATGGGTTTCGCCGCCTTTATACTCGCGACCCGCTTTATAATCCTGCTCCCAACTCGCACGGTGCCAGGCACGTTCTGCGACAGACAGCGCGCGTGGGAAGATCATGTACTCCATTTGCGGATCGGTACGCACAACCTCACTCCACAGCTGGGCGGAGAGACCATAGGCACCCGGCCACGGTTTGTCGCTCTTGGCGCTGAAGTGGTTGCCATCTCGGTCAACCGAAGTTTCAGCATTTTGCGGCAGGTTGTTTGGCGCAAAGCTGAAGATCTTCTGCTCATCGCTGAAACGCGTGCCCCAGTAGTAACCATGCTCGTCTGGGGTCACTTCATACGGGAAGTCCATATAGACATAGTCCGGGTTAGAGATCACCACGTCATAGCCTTTGTTCGCCCAGTCGTTAGCCGAGTCGAAACCGCCCCAGTACAGGGTATCCCAGAAGTTCACCGCAACATTCTTGGTGGCGAAGGCTTTTGAATCTTTGGCATCTTTCAGGCCATCCTGCCACGCCTGCATTCTGTCAATGCCGTGCGCTTTCACCAGTTGGCTGACCTCCAGGCCGAAGTAGCTTGGCAAGTGTTCCATATCTTCCACTTTGCCTTCTTTAACGATCGCCTGACAAACCTGAGACTTGGCCCATGGTTTGTCTTCTTTGCTCAGATCAAGAATGCCCTTGCCCGCTTCCGGCTTCTTCACGTCGGTATAACCGGCACCTAAGCGGATGTTTTTCGCTTCATCCCCACCAAAATGCCAGGTTTGCAGCGGCTGACCGGCTTCTTTGTGCATCTGGGCAACTTCGCCAATCACCTTATCTACAAAGTTCTTGGATGAGTCCAGGCACGGGTTCAGGTAGCTCTGGCGGTTAAAATACTGCACCGAGGTGGTATTAGAGGTATCGGTCGGATCCACCAGACGGAACTCATTCGCCTCTTTCTCTTTGCCTTCAGCCAGCAGTTTCTTGTAGCGCGCTTCCATGGAAACAATCGCTGCACGGGCGTGCGCAGGCATGTCGATCTCAGGGATCACTTCAATCTGGCGTGCCTGAGCATATTTAACGATGTCGATATAATCCTGACGGGAGAAGAACCCACCGTGCGGTTCTGGGCCTGAGCCGTATTGCGGTAGCAGACAGGTGGTTTCGCTCAGATCGTGGCAGCGCTGCCCCCCCACCGCGGTCAGTTCCGGCAAGCCTGGGATCTCAATACGCCAGCCTTCATCGTCCGTCAGGTGGAAGTGGAATTTGTTCAGCTTATAGGCCGCCATCTGATCCAGCAGGCGCAGCACCGCATCTTTATGGTGGAAGTTACGCGCAACGTCCAGGAAGATGCCGCGGTACTGGAAGCGTGGTGCGTCTTTAGCATCCAACGTCGCGATCTTCTTGCTGCCATCAGACGGGATCAGCGACAGGATAGATTGCAGGCCATAGAACACCCCAGCCTGATCGAAACCGGTAACCACCGCCCCTTTCTCACCAATCTTCAGTTGGTAAGCGCCAGAAACGGCCAGATCGCCTTTAAATGCAGCCGGCTGAATGTCGGTTCTGATCGGATAACCACCAGCATGGTTTGCCACACCCAGCAGTTCAAAACGCTGGGTTGCCGCATCTGCCGCCGGTTTGGTCAAAGCGCTCAGGTCCAGCGCCACGCCTTTGCTCAGATCAACATCCTGTTTATGAACGTTAACCTCCATCGGCGTAGGGATGATCTGGCCGCGCAATGCCGCCGCTGGCAGCACTTTCAGATCCTGGTTCTTGGTGAAGCGGCTTTCAGGCACCATCAGAATATTATGGTCATCCTTGGTGCGTTTCCACTGGTCACCGGTAAATGGCGCAACAAACTGGTGTACATCTTCGGTATCGGTATTCGCCAGGATCTTAGGCTTGGCATCGCCCGAAGTGGCATACCAGCGCGGTAAGAAGTCACTGTGGAACAGTTGCCAGTATTCAGCAATAATCGGAATTTCAACGGCCTGATTAGCCGGGAAGCTGGTAAATTTGTCGGTAGGTTCCAGCTTGTACAGATCGCCGGTGATATGGGTAATTTTGAACTGCTCATTATCCACTTTCAGCGTCTGGCGTGGGCTGTGGAAATAAATCGCCCAGTCTTTATCCTTGATTTCCTGCCCTGCGTTAGTCAGGGTAATCAATACCTTATTACAAGATGCCCAATCGGCACCCAGCTTGGCGCAATCGACGCCATTATCCGCAGCACGGTTGTCCTGCATCTTCAGATTCACTTTCAACTGGCTGAGTTGATCAACCACCTGCTGGTTAGCCATAGCTGAACCCACACTGCCAAATAGCCCGACGGTGGCTGTCAGAGCTGCGAGAGCACTCATCTTGAACTTGTTCATCTTCAACCTCTTCGGTTATCAGTCATTATTATCGCGAATCTCTAGGCAAAGTTTGCCGCTGCACGCCATCTCAAAGCATTGCTGCTCTGGCTGCGGGCGGCGATAGGCGCTGGATCAGGCCACAGCAGCCAATAATGAGACTCGCGTTAAAGCATTATTTCCCCGGCAGCCTTGCCACCGGGGAAAGCATTAGAAGATCGTGAATGGCGCAATAACGATGAACTTGACGTCTTTTTCATCCTGGAAAATGTTGCCGAAGCCACCACTCCAGCTAGGCAGATCGGAATGGTTGTTGTATTGCGTGAAGTGCAGCTTGAAGGATGTGCCTTTAGCACGGCCGTCCTGCAGGGTATACATGGCATCCAGGCTGTAAGCGCTCTCACGCAGACGCTGGCTCTGATCGTAAATCGGGTTGGAGCTTGGCCTCGCATCCCAGGCATAAACATAAGAGGCACCGACAGACATGCCAGCCAGATCCCATTTGCTCAGGTCATACACCACGCCGCCGTAAACCGCTTTTTCGCCGTTGGCGTTGAAGTCGGAACGGTTATCCCACCAGATATCGAGACGGCCATTAGAAGAGGCGTAAGTCGGGGTCATACGCTGCAGGAAATAACCCTGGTTACCCTCCGCTTTAACCATGGTGCCTTCCAGACGCCAGTTGAACTGGCCGGTGGTATAACCGAAGGTCAACGCCTGCAGCCATGCCAAACCGTCGTAGATGCTGTTTGGATCGTTCTGGTTGCTGATACGATCTTCAGCACCGTAGAACTGATAGCTGGTGGTCAACGGGCTGCCCGCCACATCAAATTTGTAGGAAGCCTTGGTGAAATACTGATTCACGTAGCCTTGTGCCTGCCCGAAAGCGGCTTCCAGCACCAGCTCGTTTTTGAAGTCGTATTTAGCGCCCAGCGAGTGCAGGTAGGAAACGCTGGTTTTTCTGTCATTCTGACGGAAATCATCCATCTCCAGGTGCCAAGGCGCTTTGTACTTGTCAGTCCACATGTAGGAGAAGCTCAGAGCACCGGAATCACCGTAGTCAAAGTGGGCCCCCGCTTCAGCCCCTTGGTAAGTGCCTGGCATAAAGCTCCAGTGTGGTGCAAGCAGCGTCTGACCACTTGGTTGGATATAACCCGCACGAGCCCACATCGGGCCATATTTGAATTTACCAGCGGCTTTATACAGGCTGATGCCGCTTTTATCGCCAGAGTAGTCTTCATCATAGGTACGGTTGCGGCTGGAGAAGGCGATTTCGTTAGGGTGGCCACTTTCTTTGGATTCGGCGATTTCAATGGCGCTGAAGGCCCCGACATCCAGGCCGAACATATCCATGGCATAGCCGGAGGTAAAATCCAGGCTCAGGTTGGCAGTGGCGTGCGACAGGTTGGTAGTATAAGAGTTGTAGTTAGGGTTCTTCACCGTCACTTTCGTGCCATCGGGTAAGGTTTCTTCTTTCGTTTCATTGAGATCTTTGCGATCGCGTTGACGTTGCCAGTAATAAACCCCACCGGTCATCGTTGAATCATCGATAAACCCTGCCGCTTGCGCTTCAGGCGCCATAGCAAACCCGGTTCCTAACAATGCACCCGCGATAGCGAGTACCAGCGTTTTACGCTGAGCACCATGCGTACCCATAAGAAAATTCCTCTTTGACTTGACTTTAAAAGTGCGTCCGCCGGTGTTCACCACAGCCCTGCTCGGACGCTAATAAAAACCCAATCGGGTAAAAATTCTGCTGGCAGGAGAAAATTCCGCTCAGCTTTATTGCTATCGCTAGACTATTTTTCGCGACGCGAATTATCAAATGAAAAGTGAGAGAGAATTGTCAAAGTATGACAAAGAGCACATATCGATGAGATTTTGTTACATGAATCGGCAATCTCTGTTTTTGAATAAAAAATTCAATAAAATCAGAATAAATGTCGATATCTCAGTGAATCACTTAAGACACGAAAGGTTTCAGCCTGACAAAAACAACTACTTATAGGAAAAAATGAGAGCGCTCTATAAATGATATTAATTCGCATCGCGAATATATAACAAGGAGCATATCAGCAGTACAAAATATCAATGCAGGCGTAATTTGCAGAGAAAGACGAGAAAAAAAACCACGTTATAGGCAAAAAAGAAAGGTTGCAGAAGGGAATGCCGGAGATGAAAAATCGGATTATTTTAAAAAATAAAAAAAGCGCAGCCTGAGCTACGCTTTACGCTGACGCCTGAATGAACGTTTACTCGCCCGTTTTAGCCCAGGTATCACGCAGGCCAACGGTGCGGTTAAACACCAGCTTCTCGGATGAAGAGTAACGGTTATCTGCGCAGAAATAGCCTTCACGCTCAAACTGATAGGCTTTCTCTGGCTGTGCTGCCGCCAGGCTCGGCTCGACAAAACCGTGCTTAATCACCAACGATTCAGGGTTAATGGTCGACAAGAAGTCTTCTGCCGCTGCCGGGTTCGCCACGCTGAACAGGCGATCGTACAGACGGATTTCCGCAGGCAGTGCATGTGCCACAGACACCCAGTGGATCACGCCCTTCACCTTGCGGCCATCGGCCGGATCCTTGCTCAGCGTCTCAGGATCGTAAGTACAGAAGATGGTGGTGATTTCACCTGCAGCATCTTTCTCAATACGCTCGGCCTTAATCACATAGGCATTACGCAGACGCACTTCTTTACCTAGCACCAGGCGCTTGTACTGCTTGTTCGCTTCTTCACGGAAGTCGGCACGATCGATGTACACTTCACGGCTGAATGGCACCTCACGGCTGCCCATTTCCGGCTTGTTCGGATGATTAGGCATGGTGACCCTCTGTACATCATCCGTCATATTTTCAATGATGACTTTCACCGGATCCAGCACGGCCATGGCCCGTGGGGCATTCTCATTGAGATCGTCACGAATGCAGGACTCCAACGCCATCATCTCAACGTTATTGTCTTGTTTGGTCACACCAATACGCTGGCAGAACTCGCGGATAGAGGCTGCGGTATAGCCGCGGCGACGCAGGCCGGAAACGGTCGGCATACGCGGATCGTCCCAGCCTTCCACCACCTTCTCGCTCACCAGCAGGCTCAGCTTGCGCTTTGACATGATGGCGTACTCAAGGTTGAGACGCGAGAACTCATACTGGCGCGGATGGCAGGCAATAGTGATGTTATCCAATACCCAGTCGTACAAGCGGCGGTTGTCCTGGAACTCCAGCGTACACAGCGAATGGGTGATCCCTTCCAGCGCATCGGAAATGCAGTGGGTGAAATCGTACATCGGGTAGATGCACCATTTGTTGCCGGTCTGATGGTGCTCAGCAAACTTGATGCGATAGATCACCGGATCGCGCATCACAATGAACGGCGAAGCCATGTCGATTTTGGCACGCAGGCACAGGCTGCCCTCGGCAAACTCGCCGTTGCGCATCTTTTCGAACAACGCCAGATTCTCTTCCACCGAGCGGTTACGGTAAGGGCTGTCCTTACCTGGCGCGGTCAGGGTGCCGCGATATTCACGGATCTGCTCAGGCGTCAGCTCATCGACATAGGCCAAGCCTTTGCCAATCAGTTCAACCGCATACTGGTGCAGTTGATCAAAATAATCTGAAGAGTAACGAACGTTGCCGCTCCACTTGAACCCCAACCACTCCACATCATGTTTGATCGAATCAACATATTCGATGTCTTCTTTTGCCGGGTTGGTGTCATCGAAACGCAGGTTACACTTGCCTTGGTAATCCTGCGCAATGCCAAAGTTCAGGCAGATGGATTTCGCATGGCCGATGTGCAAATAACCGTTCGGCTCTGGTGGGAAGCGGGTCTGTACCGACGTATGCTTCCCGGACGCCAGATCTTCATCAATGATCTGGCGGATAAAATTGGTTGGGCGGGCTTCTGCCTCACTCATGTCATTATTCCTCTAATGCAAAGCGCTACACATAACCGCCTATGTTCCAACAAGCCACGTCCGGAAACAACCGTTAGTTTCACGAAAATAAGCCGCACCGTACAAAAACAAAAAAGCGGGAAAAGATCGCTCTTCTCCCGCCAAGGTTACGGCTCGTTTACCCCCCGAAATAACTCGGGGGAAACAGGCTTACTTTTGAATCTCGAACAGCTTGGTCTGGCCAGCCACCACGTGGCCGCTTGCCAACGCCGTCAGGCCTGCATAATCATCGGCATTACTGACCACCACCGGGCTGATCATTGAGCGCGCATTGGCATTCAGGTACTCCAGATCCATTTCCAGAATCGGCTGACCTGCTTTCACTTCTGCACCCTCTTCCACCAGGCGTTTAAAGCCCTGGCCATTCAGCGCAACGGTGTCGATACCCATGTGCACCACAATTTCCGCACCTTTGTCCGTTTCCAGGCAGAAAGCATGGTTGGTGTTGAAAATTTTCACCACGGTGCCATCGGCTGGCGCAACAACGGTCCTGTCGGTTGGGCGAATCGCCACACCGTCACCCACCGCCTTGCTGGCAAAGGCTTCGTCCGGCACCTGATCCAACGCGACGACGCCACCGGTTACTGGTGCCACCAGCACTTGGAAAGACGCTTTCGGTGCATTAGGCACGGCCTGCGGCTTCACTTCTG
Organism: Serratia sp. MMO-28; assembly: GCF_037199905.1. Classification (NCBI taxonomy): domain Bacteria; kingdom Pseudomonadati; phylum Pseudomonadota; class Gammaproteobacteria; order Enterobacterales; family Yersiniaceae; genus Serratia; species Serratia sp. MMO-28. The sequence goes on along the minus strand of NZ_JBBCVB010000007.1, from coordinate 69,014 downwards.
CAGCAGCAACTGCGGCAGGGGCTGCCGTGGCAGCGACCGGGCCTGCAGCCACGATATTACGCATTGCGCTGGCAATCAGTTCGGCACGGGTGCCAACGATAATCTGTACGCTTTGCTTGTTCAGGCGGATCACCCCGGAAGCACCCAGACGTTTGGCAATGGCATCGTTAACCAGCGCAGAGTCCTTCACGTTCAGGCGCAGACGGGTAATACAGGCATCAATACCGGTCAGGTTGTCGGAACCACCGATAGCGCCGATATAGCGACGAGCCAGCGTTGTGGTTTCGTTTTCTTCTTTACCTGAGTCGCTGTTCACATTCACGTCATAACCGTCGGTTTCGTCACCGGCAACCGCCAGCTCACGGCCTGGAGTCATCAGGTTGAATTTGCTGATAGTGAAACGGAACACCACGTAGTAGATAACGAAGAACACCAGGCCTTGCAGGATCAGCATGTACCAGTGGGTCGCCAGCGGGTTGCGCGTTGACAAGAACATATCCACCAGACCGGCGCTGAAACCGAAACCGGCAATCCACTGCATACTGGCGGCGATGAATACGGAAATACCGGTCAGCACGGCGTGGATCACATACAGTACCGGAGCCACGAACATGAAGGAGAATTCCAGCGGTTCGGTGATACCGGTAAAGAAGGCCGCAAAGGCCCCTGCCAGCATAATCCCCAGTACTTTAGCTTTGTTCTCAGGACGGGCGCAGTGATAAATCGCCAATGCCGCACCCGGCAAGCCGAACATCATGATTGGGAAGAAACCTGCCTGATAACGGCCGGTGATACCGACGATGCCCTTACCAGATTCGATGGACTGCTGCCCACCCAGGAAGTTAGGGATATCGTTAATACCGGCAACGTCGAACCAGAATACGGAGTTCAGCGCGTGGTGCAGGCCCACCGGGATTAACAGACGGTTGAAGAACGCGTAGATACCCGCGCCAACGGAACCCAGTTTCTGGATGTGCTCACCAAAGTTCACCAGGCCGCTGAAAACCACCGGCCAGACGTACATCATGATGAAAGCAACCACAATCATCAGGAAGGAGATCAGGATCGGTACCAGGCGACGGCCGCTGAAGAACGACAGCGCCTTCGGCAGCTCAACGCCGCTGAAACGGTTGTAGACCTCGGCGGAGATGATCCCTACCAGAATACCGACGAATTGGTTCTGAATTTTACCGAAGGCAGCAGGCACCTGATCGACCGGGATTTTCTGGATCATGGCCACCGCACCCGGTGAACAGAGGGTAGTTAACACCAGGAAACCAACAAAGCCGGTCAGCGCTGCGGCACCGTCTTTGTCTTTTGACATACCATAGGCCACACCCACGGCGAACAGCACTGCCATGTTGTCGATGATGGCCGCACCGGATTTGATAAACAATGCTGCCAGAGCGTTGTCGCCGCCCCAACTCACAGGGTCAATCCAGTACCCGACGCCCATCAAGATGGCGGCGGCAGGTAGCGTGGCGACCGGAACCATCAAGGCCCGGCCTACCTTTTGCAAATAACTAAGAATGTTCACCTTTTCCCCCTATTCGTCCGCGGACGGACCCTATTAGTAGTTTATTGAGAAAACTCACTACCTTTTAGAAATTAAATAACGCCTGGCACGTAACAGACGGTATCCCACTGAGTTTAATGGTGGGATAGAGTCTCTTCATGCGGAGTGTAAAAAAATTATTTCGTATCGCAAATTAAAACCTCATTTTTTGTGAGTTACATCACCAAAAAGCAGTCTTAAGCTGCCACATTGCTAGCCATCGCACAAAACTTATTTTATCATTCAAAAAATCAAAGGGCGCTGACGTTTAACGCGAGCTTCGCAAAGCTGGGTTACGCTTAAGGTTCCAGCTCTGACCCCATCACAGTATAGCCACAGTTTATTTTACCAAGAGGTGTATGATGAGACTTATCCCACTGAAAGATACTGCACAAGTCGGCAAATGGGCTGCACGCCACATCGTTCAACGCATCAACGCATTCCAACCGACGGCCGAACGCCCATTTGTGCTCGGCCTGCCAACCGGCGGTACCCCACTTGAAGCCTACAAGCATCTGATTGCCATGCATAAAGCAGGTGAAGTCAGCTTCAAGCACGTGGTAACCTTCAACATGGACGAATATGTTGGCTTGCCGCAGGAACACCCTGAAAGCTATCACACCTTTATGTACAGCAACTTCTTTAACCACGTTGATATCCCGAGCGAAAATATCAACCTGCTGAACGGCAATGCGCCAGACGTGGACGAAGAGTGCCGCCAGTACGAAGCCAAGATCAAGTCCTACGGTAAAGTTCACCTGTTCATGGGGGGCGTGGGCGTCGACGGGCACATCGCCTTTAACGAACCGGCCTCTTCTCTGTCTTCACGTACTCGTATCAAAACGCTGACGGAAGAAACCCGCATTGCCAACTCCCGCTTCTTTGGCGGCGACGTCAGCCAGGTACCGAAATACGCACTGACCGTGGGCGTAGGCACGCTGCTGGACGCGGAAGAAGTGATGATTCTGGTCACCGGCCGTGGCAAAGCACAAGCGCTGGAAGCCGCCGTTGAAGGCTGCGTCAACCACATGTGGACCATCAGTTGCCTGCAGTTGCACGCGAAATCCATCGTGGTCTGCGATGAGCCTTCCACTATGGAGCTGAAGGTGAAAACCGTTAAATATTTCCGTGAATTAGAAGCGGAAAGCGTTAATAGTCTTTAATTTTTGCAGGGGGCTACATGTTCGCTTTAACCCAATGCCGGATTTTTACCGGCCATGACGTGCTTGATGACCACGCGGTAGTGATTGCTGATGGTCTGATTGAACGAGTCTGCCCACTGGCTGAGTTGCCTGCTGGCATTGAAACGCGCGATCTGGGTGGCGCCATCCTAGCCCCCGGTTTTATTGACGTTCAGCTTAATGGTTGTGGCGGTGTGCAATTCAACGACTCGCTGGAAGCCATCTCGGAAACCACGCTGGAAATCATGCAGCGTGCCAACGAGAAATCGGGCTGCACCAGCTACCTGCCGACGCTGATCACCTGCAGCGACGATTTTATGAAGCACGGCATCAACGTGATGCGCGCTTACTTGAAAAACAATCCGAATCAGGCGCTTGGCCTGCATCTGGAAGGGCCATACCTGAGTCCGGTCAAGAAAGGGACTCACAACCCGGCGTTTATCCGCAAACCAACCAGCGAGATGATCGACTACTTGTGTGCCAACGCAGACGTGATCGGCAAAGTGACGCTGGCACCGGAAATGGTTGAGCCTCATTTCATCAAGCAACTGAGCGATGCCGGTATCGTAGTTTCCGCTGGCCACTCAAACGCCACCTACGATCAGGCACGTATCGGTTTCGGCGCGGGGATTACCTTCGCCACGCATCTGTACAACGCCATGCCATACATTACCGGGCGTGAACCCGGCCTGATGGGGGCAATTTTTGACACGCCAGAAGTCTACACCGGCATTATTGCCGATGGCCATCACGTCGCCTGGGCGAGTATCCGTAACGCCAAAAGGGTAAAAGGTGATAAATTGGTACTGGTCACCGACGCCACCGCCCCTGCAGGCGCGGAGATTGATCAATTTATTTTTGCTGGCAAAACAATATACTATCGCGATGGCTTATGCGTTGATGAAAACGGCACCCTGAGTGGCTCCGCACTGACCATGATCGAAGCGGTGCAGAACAGCGTGGAGCACGTGGGGATTGCACTGGACGAAGCGCTGCGGATGGCGACTCTGTACCCGGCACGTGCCATTGGTGTTGCACAACGCTTAGGCACGATTGAGGCTGGGAAGGTGGCAAACCTGACCGCATTTACCCGTGATTATAAGATCACTACAACCTTCGTTAACGGTAACGAGGTTTATACCCCGCTTACTTGAAGCCGCAGCGTTGTTGGCTGCGGGCGCTCACCCCAGTCACATAGCTATCTATGCTCCTGGGGACTCGCGCCCTTGCCGCGTAGCTGCAACTCCAAGTCATGTGGGTATCATTCACAGACAAAGAGTAAAATTATTGATGAGCACTGGCGGACAGGCACAAATAGGGAACGTTGACTTAGTCAAACAACTCAACGGCGCGGCAGTTTACCGTTTGATCGACCAACAAGGCCCGATCTCGCGGATTCAGATTGCTGAACTCAGCCAGCTAGCCCCCGCCAGCGTCACTAAAATTACTCGCCAACTGTTGGAGCGCGGGCTGATCAAAGAAGTCGATCAGCAAGCCTCCACCGGTGGCCGCCGTGCTATTTCCATTGTTTCTGAAACCCGCCAGTTCCACACCGTCGCCGTGCGCCTTGGCCGCCATGACGCCACCATTACGCTGTACGACATGAGTGGTAAATCGCTGGGTGAGGAACACTATCCCCTGCCGGAACGCACCCAGGAGACACTGGAAAACGCACTGTTCAATGCTATTGAGCGATTTATTGAAAATTACCAGCGCAAGCTGCGTGAGCTGATCGCCATCGCCGTGATCCTGCCTGGCCTGGTCGCTCCAGCCAAAGGGGTGGTGCACTATATGCCGCACATCAGCGTCAATAACTGGACGCTGGTCGATAATCTTCAGCAACGTTTCAACGTCACCAGTTTTGTCGGTCATGATATTCGTAGCCTGGCACTGGCGGAACATTACTTCGGTGCTACCCGTGACTGTGAAGACTCCATTCTGGTGCGCCTGCACCGCGGCACCGGCGCGGGGATTATCGTTAACGGGCAAATCTTCCTGAGTAATAACGGCAACGTGGGTGAGATCGGCCATATTCAGATCGATCCCCTCGGTGAACGCTGCCACTGCGGCAACTTTGGCTGCCTGGAAACCGTCGCAGCCAACGCGGCGATTGAGCAGCGCGTGCGCCATTTGCTGACGCAGGGCTACCCAAGCAAATTAACCTTAGACGACTGTAATATTGCGGCGATCTGCAAAGCGGCCAACCGTGGCGATCTGCTGGCAAGCGAAGTGATCGAGCACGTCGGCCACTATCTCGGTAAAGCGGTGGCGATCGCGATCAACCTGTTCAACCCGCAAAAAGTGGTGATTGCCGGTGAAATCACCGAAGCCGACAAGGTGTTGTTACCAGCGATCCAAGGCTGCATCAATACGCAGGCGCTGAAGGATTTCCGTAAAAATCTGCCGGTGGTTACCTCTGAACTCAATCATCGCTCGGCGATCGGTGCTTTCGCGCTGGTCAAACGGGCCATGCTCAATGGTGTGCTGTTACAGCGGCTGTTGGAAAGCTAAATTCCCCCCGGCACTAGTGCTAGCTGCGCATTTTGCCTGCAACTCTACCTAAAAGATTTCAGGTTACTGCCAATCCTGCAGTAACTTGAAAGGCAAAAGGTCAATCATGAGAAACAGCAACAATGATGATTAAAAACGTAATATGTGACATCGACGGCGTGCTGATGCACGACAACACCGCTGTTCCGGGCGCAGACCAGTTTCTGGCTCGCATTCAGGAGCAGAGAATGCCACTGGTTATGCTGACCAACTACCCGTCGCAAACCGCGCAGGATCTGGTCAACCGCTTTGCCGCTGCCGGGCTGGAGGTGCCAGAAAGCGCGTTTTATACCTCAGCCATGGCCACTGCAGATTTTCTACGCCGCCAGGAAGGCAAAAAAGCCTACGTGATTGGTGAGGGTGCACTGATTCACGAACTGTATAAAGCCGGCTTTACCATTACCGATATCAACCCGGACTTCGTTATCGTCGGTGAAACCCGCTCATACAACTGGGATATGATGCATAAAGCGGCCTACTTCGTGAATAACGGCGCACGTTTTATCGCTACTAACCCAGATACCCACGGCCACGGATTTGTTCCAGCCTGCGGGGCGCTGTGTGCGCCGATCGAAAAGATCACTGGCCGCCAACCGTTTTACGTGGGCAAACCGAGCCCATGGATTATCCGCGCAGCGCTGAACAAATTGCAGGCCCACTCTGAAGAAACCGTGATTGTCGGTGATAACCTGCGCACCGACATTTTGGCCGGTTTCCAGGCCGGGCTGGAAACCATTCTGGTGCTGACGGGTGTTTCTAACTTGGACGATGTCGAAACCATGCCGTTCCGCCCGAGCCATATCTTCCCTTCAGTGGCGGATATCAATATCTTTTGATCCTCAGGGCGGCGCTCTCAGCCGCTCTATTATTATCCAGCGTGTAAAAAATCAATTAATAACCTCAGATTATTTTCAACGTGAAATTTATTTATCTATGAAGAATAAAGCTTTCATCTTCAGCAGATAAAAAACCGGCATGCTAGTTTCATGCCCGATAACGTTATTCGCGGCATGTTAACTAAATCCTGTTTTCACAAATAACGAGGTTAATGATGACTGATATTCATTCTTCTATTTTAAGCCCCCTCACCGACGACGCCGCAGCTATGCCGGATATGCGCAACAAGAAAATCATGATGGGTTTTTGGCATAACTGGCAGGCAGGTAACAGCGACGGCTATCAGCAAGGCCAATTCGCCAATATGAATCTGACCGATATCCCTGAAGCATACAATGTGGTTGCCGTGGCGTTTATGAAAGGCGAAGGCATCCCCACCTTTAAGCCTTACAACCTTTCCGATGCCGAATTCCGCCGTCAGGTTGGCGTATTGAACCGCCAAGGGCGTGCGGTACTACTCTCTCTCGGCGGTGCCGATGCGCATATCGCATTAAAAACCGGCGATGAAGATAAGCTGAAGGATGAAATTATCCGCCTGGTAGAAACCTATGGTTTCGACGGCTTGGATATTGATCTGGAACAGGCGGCAATTGGTGCCGCCAATAATAAAACCGTCTTACCCATCGCACTGAAAAAAGTAAAAGATTATTACGCCGCTCAAGGTAAAAATTTCATTATCAGCATGGCGCCGGAATTCCCTTATTTACGGACCGCGGGCAGTTACCTGGATTATATTTCCGCGCTAGAGGGGTATTATGATTTTATTGCACCACAATATTATAACCAAGGGGGTGATGGCCTCTGGGTTGATGAAGCCAATGGCGGTAAAGGTGCCTGGATTACCCAGAACAATGACGCGATGAAAGAAGACTTTCTCTATTACCTGACGGAAAGCCTGGTCACCGGCACCCGTGGTTACACCAAAATCTCACCCGCTAAATTTGTTATCGGCTTGCCAAGCAACGTCGACGCAGCAGCGACCGGTTACGTGAGTGATCCGCAGGCGGTCTATCGCGCGTTCAGCCGCTTGGATGCTAACAATCTGTCGATAAAAGGCTTGATGACCTGGTCCGTCAACTGGGATAACGGTAAAAGCAAAACGGGCGTGGCGTACAACGGGGAATTTGCCAAACGCTACGCCCAGTTGATTCAGGGAGGGGTGCTGCCACCGCAGCCAGAAAAACCCAGTGCCCCCACGGCGCTGACCGTTTCCGCCTTGGCGGCAACTTCGGTGCAATTGAGCTGGTCTGCCGCTACCGGCGGTAACCCTGTCGTCAGTTACACCCTTTACCGCAACGGCAATGCTGTTGGCCAGACAGGTAGCCTTAGCCTGCAGGACCGAGGGCTGACCGCCAACACCCAATACAGCTACTTTGTCACCGCGACCGACAGTAAAGGTAACCAATCATTACCAAGCAGCTCGCTGACGGTAAAAACCGCAGACGATGGGACTACGCCACCGAATCCGGGCGTCAGCGAGTGGGAAATCAATCACGCGTATAAAGCCGGCGATCTCGTCACCTATCAAGGCAAGAAATATACCTGTATTCAAACACACACCTCGAATGCAGCCTGGACACCGACCGCCGCCTTCACCCTGTGGCAGTTAAGCGCCTGATAGCCCTTGCGCCTATCCAACCAGAGCGTTGTTGGCGCGGAGGTAAGATCGACTCAATGGATTGCCGGAAAATTTTACCGGCAATCCATCTATTCCCATAAAAATTACACTTTCGCTAATTTTCGACGTATAAAACTGCATATCCGCTAATTACAGCGACTCACGCACTGACTATTTCTCAGCACAACGTTAAAACGCTTGCATCTTCCTCAGGTTTTGACGCATTTTCATCACCAGAAGGCAATAAAACCGCACTATCCTTAATAAAACGGTAATGCCGTAGCCAAACATCACAGCCCAAGAAAAGTCGTTAGGAGAGTTTGTATGTGTTCTATTTTCGGTGTGCTCGATCTGAAGTCCGATCCGGTTGAACTGCGTAAAAAAGCGCTGGAACTGTCCCGCCTGATGCGCCATCGCGGCCCGGACTGGTCCGGCGTTTATGCCAGCGATAAAGCCATTCTGGCCCATGAGCGCCTGTCGATTGTCGACGTGAACAACGGTGCTCAACCGCTGTATAACGCTGCGCACACCCATATTTTGGCCGTCAACGGTGAGATTTATAACCACCAGGCGCTGCGTCAGCAGTTGGGCGATCGTTATGCATTCCAGACCGGCTCCGACTGTGAAGTGATCCTGGCGCTGTATCAGGAAAAAGGCCCGAACTTCCTCGACGAACTGCAAGGCATGTTCGCTTTTGCACTGTACGATGCAGAGAAAGATGCCTATCTGATTGGCCGCGATCATCTCGGTATCATCCCGCTGTATATGGGCCATGACGAGCATGGCAACCTGTTTGTCGCATCAGAAATGAAGGCGCTGGTGCCGGTCTGCCGCAGTATCAAAGAATTCCCGGCGGGCAGCTATCTGTGGAGTCAGGACGGGGAGATCCGTGAATACTATCAGCGTGACTGGTTCGACTTCGACAACGTCAAAGACAACGTGACCGATGCCAACGCCCTGCGTAACGCGCTGGAAGAGGCGGTGAAAAGCCATCTGATGTCCGACGTGCCTTACGGTGTGCTGCTCTCCGGCGGCCTGGACTCTTCGGTGATTTCTGCCATTACTAAGAAATATGCCGCACGCCGTGTAGAAGATGGCGAACGCAGCGAAGCCTGGTGGCCACAGTTGCACTCCTTTGCGGTCGGCCTGGAAGGTTCACCGGATCTGCGTGCCGCGCAGGAAGTGGCTAACCATCTGGGTACCGTGCATCACGAAATCCACTTCACGGTACAGGAAGGGCTGGATGCGATCCGCGACGTGATTTATCACATCGAAACCTATGATGTGACCACCATCCGCGCGTCAACGCCGATGTACCTGATGTCACGTAAAATCAAGGCAATGGGTATCAAGATGGTGCTGTCTGGCGAAGGCGCTGATGAAGTATTCGGCGGTTATCTGTATTTCCATAAAGCGCCAAATGCCAAAGAATTCCATGAGGAAACCGTGCGTAAGCTGCTGGCGCTGCATATGTATGACTGTGCCCGCGCCAACAAAGCCATGTCCGCCTGGGGGGTGGAGGCCCGCGTGCCGTTCCTGGATAAAAACTTCCTCGATGTGGCCATGCGTATCAACCCGAAAGACAAAATGTGCGGCAACGGCAAAATGGAAAAACACATTATCCGCGAGTGTTTTGAATCCTACCTGCCTGCCAGCGTGGCGTGGCGCCAGAAAGAGCAGTTCTCTGACGGCGTAGGTTACAGTTGGATCGATACGCTAAAAGAAGTGGCTGCCCAGCAGGTAAGCGATCAACAGCTCGAAACCGCCCGTTTCCGTTTCCCGTACAACACGCCAACCTCAAAAGAAGGCTACCTGTACCGCGAGATTTTTGAAGAGCTGTTCCCACTGCCAAGCGCGGCTGAATGTGTTCCTGGCGGCCCTTCAGTGGCCTGTTCATCAGCTAAGGCCATTGAATGGGATGAGTCTTTCAAAAAGATGGACGATCCCTCTGGCCGTGCCGTTGGCGTTCACCAGTCGGCCTATCGGTAACGTTCTGCATTTTTTCTCTCGGCGGGCCTCAGGCCCGCCTTTTTGTTGCTGTTTTCATGCGGTAATTGCCTTAATTGACGTTTTTATCGGCAACCTGTTCACAACCCAGACAAACGACACCTTCAGGCGCTTTTTCGGGAAAAAACTTGTTGACGCAAAACGGCCATATACGCATAATGCGCCCCGCAACGCCGATGAAGGTTGCGCGAAAAAAGATGGCTACGTAGCTCAGTTGGTTAGAGCACATCACTCATAATGATGGGGTCACAGGTTCGAATCCCGTCGTAGCCACCATCTTTTTGCGGGAGTGGCGAAATTGGTAGACGCACTAGATTTAGGTTCTAGCGCCGCAAGGTGTGCGAGTTCAAGTCTCGCCTCCCGCACCATTTTCTTTCATCGCGTGTTTAACAGCAGGTGGGGTATCGCCAAGCGGTAAGGCACCGGTTTTTGATACCGGCATTCCCTGGTTCGAATCCAGGTACCCCAGCCATCTTTTTCAGGATGGGGCGCTGTGAAGTAAAAAGTTGATTGTGTTATTGGGGTATCGCCAAGCGGTAAGGCACCGGTTTTTGATACCGGCATTCCCTGGTTCGAATCCAGGTACCCCAGCCATTCAACACTGTTGACCAGTAACATGAGCAGTGAAACGGCTACGTAGCTCAGTTGGTTAGAGCACATCACTCATAATGATGGGGTCACAGGTTCAAATCCCGTCGTAGCCACCATGCTGTATGCACCATTTGGGGTGTCGCCAAGCGGTAAGGCTCTGGTTTCTGATACCAGCATACCCAGGTTCGAATCCTGGCACCCCAGCCAAATTCAGAAAAGCTCACTTCGGTGGGCTTTTTGCTTTTCTGCACGGCCATGCGCGGCTGGCCCAGTCATGCCGGGCCTCACCGAGAAAAGATCACAACCCTAACGCATACTTCAATGCATGTTCTTTCAGCTTGCCCGCCCGCTGCGCCACCATCAGCGCCAGATTGCGTGCCACGCTCAACGGGACCAGATTATTGCTGAAAGCGGTATAGAACAGATCCATACCGCTTTGCATCAGCAGGTTATCGGTACGCCGACGGCGCTGATAGCGCAGCAATACCGCTTCGCTGGCCCAATCCTCCCCCAGCTCACGAGCAGCGCTGATCACATCCAATAAGGCATCCACATCCCGGTATCCCAGATTAACGCCCTGCCCGGCCAACGGATTGATGGTATGAGCAGCATCACCCAGCAACACCAAACCAGGTTGTACATAGCGTTGCGCATGGCGGCGCACCAGAGGGAAAGATCCTGCCGCATGCACTTTTACCGCACCTAACCGCGCCGGGAAGGCCGCCGCGATCTCACGCTCAAGCTGCGCCAACGGCAAAGCCTGTAATTGGCGGATACGCTGTGGGCTGTCGTACCACACCAGCGAAGCCCATTGGTCATATAAGGGTAAGAAAGCGCGTGGCCCAGAAGGGAAAAACTGCTGCCAGGTCACATCCTGCTGCGGCGCGCCAGTTTCTACGGTGATCAACATGCAAGACTGACGATATTGCCAGCCGCTGGTGCCAATCGCGGCCAGTTTGCGCACCTGCGAGTGCGCACCGTCCGCCCCTATCACCAAACGCGCCTGTAGGGTCTCAAACGAGCTTAACGTCACAAGCCAGTGGTCTTCGACGCGCTGCATCGATTGCAGCTTGGCAGGGCAATGGAGCGTTAAATTCTCGCACCGTTCCAACTGCTGCCACAGCGCCAGCTGCAGAATACGATTTTCAACCATGAATCCCAGCTCTGGCAGCCCCAGCGATGCCGCATCAAACGCCACCCGTGAGGTTTCCCACTCCCAGGTTTCCAAGCGGCGATAGGGGGCCAAGCGCATCTGTTCCACCGCCTGCCAGGCACCCAGCTGTTTCAATAAGCCCACAGACGTGCAGCCGATAGCGGAAATCCGCAGATCTGGCGGGGTTTGCCCGTCAAACGCTTCAGGAGCCTGATGCTCCAGCAGCGCCACAGACAACCCGGCCTGCGCCAGCCCCAAGGCCGCCGCTGCGCCAACCATACCGCCACCAACCACCACGGCATCCACCCGTTTTTGAGAAGTCTTCATTTTGGCTATACTTTTCGCTCGATTAAGTGCCGCCCGACCGGTTACGGCATTTTCCGCCAGTGTAACCAATTTTTAATTGGGTTGCAGATCGCATGCGGCCTTCGCTCTGCTGGTCACACCGCCATCAAATGATTACAATACCGCTCCTGCATGACGCTTAACGCATTTTTCTCTTCGCACTGAGTAATGGCAAATCAATGATGAAAAAACTGCATATCAAAACCTGGGGTTGCCAGATGAATGAGTACGACTCATCCAAGATGGCCGATCTACTGGGAAGCACGCACGGTTACGAATGGACTGATAACGTTGAAGATGCGGACGTGTTGCTGCTGAATACCTGCTCGATCCGCGAAAAAGCGCAGGAAAAAGTTTTCGGTATGCTGGGCCGCTGGAAGCTGCTTAAAGAAAAAAATCCAGAGTTGATCATCGGCGTAGGCGGCTGTGTGGCTTCGCAGGAAGGTGAGCACATCCGCAACCGGGCGCCTTGCGTTGACATCATTTTTGGCCCGCAGACGCTGCACCGCCTGCCGGAGATGATCAACCACGTCAAAGGGACACGTAGCCCGATCGTGGATATCAGCTTCCCTGAAATCGAGAAGTTTGACCGTCTGCCAGAACCCCGTGCCGAAGGGCCAACCGCCTTTGTTTCGATTATGGAAGGCTGTAACAAGTATTGTACTTTCTGCGTGGTGCCTTATACCCGCGGTGAGGAAGTCAGCCGCCCGAGCGACGACGTGCTGTTTGAGATCGCCCAGTTGGCTGCTCAGGGCGTGCGCGAAGTGAACCTGCTGGGCCAGAACGTTAACGCCTACCGTGGCGCAACCTATGATGGCGGGATCTGTTCCTTTGCCGAACTGCTGCGCCTGGTGGCGGCGATCGACGGTATTGACCGCATCCGCTTCACCACCAGCCACCCGATCGAATTCACCGATGATATTATTGCGGTGTATGAAGACACGCCGGAACTGGTGAGCTTCCTGCATCTTCCGGTGCAGAGCGGTTCAGATCGCATTCTTACCATGATGAAACGTTCGCATACCGCGCTGGAATACAAAGCGATTATTCGCAAACTGCGCAAAGTGCGCCCCAATATTCAGATCAGTTCCGACTTTATCATCGGCTTTCCAGGCGAAACCCAGGAAGATTTTGAACAGACCATGAACCTGATCGCCGAAGTAAAATTCGACAACAGCTTCAGCTTTGTCTATTCACCGCGCCCTGGCACGCCAGCAGCCGATCTGCCAGACGATACCAGCGAAGAAGAGAAAAAACAGCGGCTGTATATCCTGCAGGATCGTATTCACCAGCAGGTATTGCAATTCAGCCGCCGCATGGTGGGCACCGTACAACGTATTCTGGTGGAAGGCACATCGCGTAAGAGCGTGATGCAGTTGGCTGGCCGTACCGAGTGCAACCGCACGGTCAATTTCGAAGGCTCACCAGAAATGATTGGCCAGTTTGTGGATGTGGAAATTACCGAAGTGCTCGCCAACTCACTGCGCGGCACCGTGGTGCGCACCGAGCAGCAAATGGATCTGCGCGTGCATGAATCCCCGCAGGCGGTGATCGCACGCACCCGTAAAGAAAATGAACTGGGTGTCGGCACCTACCAGCCTTGATACCGCTTTCATGACATAACCCGTTTTCTCTGCCGGGCTGTTTTTGCCCGGCGTTTTTTTATTTTTGATGATGAGGCAACATAACAATGCAACTCCCACACTGCCCGAAGTGCAATTCTGAATATACCTATCAGGACAACGATATGTTTATCTGCCCTGAATGTGCCCACGAGTGGAGCGATAGCGCCACGGCAGAAGAGGCTGACGCCCTGATCGTGAAAGACGCCAACGGCAATCTGTTGGCCGATGGCGATGCGGTGACCGTGATCAAGGATCTGAAAGTCAAAGGCAGTTCTTCCATGCTGAAGATCGGCACCAAGGTGAAAAACATCCGTCTGGTGGAAGGCGATCACAACATCGACTGCAAAATCGATGGCTTTGGCCCGATGAAGCTGAAATCCGAGTTTGTGAAAAAGAACTGATCCTTCCCGGTTACAAGGGCCAAATTAATTGGCCCCCACCGCTTTCCCCCCTTGAATTCTCCTCCCGGTGCACAGATAGATCTGGCTGGACTTGCGCCCGCGCTGCGCACCATGAATAATTCAAGAAAGAGAGTTCGGGGTTTGTCCTGAACGCGTGCGTTGAAAACGCAGTTACGTGACATCAACCAGGCCCGGTGTGAGCCTTGAGGAATAGTTTGAACGTCGCAACACAAGAAATCCTGTTAGAGCCCGCAGACAACCAACGTTTGTTGAGCCTGTGCGGCCCGTTTGATGACAACATCAAACAGCTCGAGCGCCGATTAGGGATCGAAATCAATCGCCGTGACAACCGTTTCAAGCTGGTCGGTAAACAGCTGTGCGTGGTTGCCGCCGCCGATATTTTGCGCCACCTGTATGTGGATACCGCCCCGATCCGCGGCGTGATCCCGGACATCGACCCAGAGCAGATCCATCTGGCGATCAAAGAGAGCCGGGTGTTGGAGCAGGTTGCCGACAGCGTGCCGGATTACGGCAAAGCGGTGACCATCAAGACCAAGCGTGGCATGGTGAAGCCGCGCACGCCCAATCAGGCGCAGTACGTCGCCAATATTTTCGCACACGACATCACCTTCGGCATTGGCCCGGCGGGCACCGGTAAAACCTATCTGGCGGTTGCCGCAGCGGTTGATGCGCTGGAGCGCCAGGAAATCCGCCGTATTCTCCTGACCCGCCCAGCGGTTGAGGCCGGAGAGAAACTCGGCTTCCTGCCGGGGGATCTGAGCCAAAAGGTCGACCCGTATCTGCGCCCGCTGTATGACGCCCTGTTCGAAATGCTGGGCTTTGAGCGCGTGGAAAAGCTGATCGAACGTAACGTGATCGAAGTTGCCCCTTTGGCCTACATGCGCGGCCGCACCCTGAATGACGCCTTTATCATCCTGGACGAAAGCCAGAACACCACCATTGAGCAGATGAAGATGTTCCTGACGCGCATCGGTTTCAACTCAAAAGCGGTGATTACCGGTGATGTCACGCAGATCGACCTGCCACGCAACCAGAAATCCGGCCTGCGCCACGCGGTGGAAGTGTTGTCTGAAGTGGAAGAGATCAGCTTCAACTTCTTCCACAGTGAAGACGTGGTGCGCCACCCGGTGGTCGCCCGCGTGGTGATTGCCTATGAAGCCTGGGAAGCGGCCGAGCAGAAACGCAAAGACGCTATCGCCGAACAACGTCAACGCGAGGCGCACACTGCCTCTGAGCAGGAGGCCCCATGAGCCAGGTGATCCTGGATTTACAAATCGCCTGTGCCGACAGCCAGGGGTTACCGGATGAAGCCACCTTCCAGCGCTGGCTGGAAGGCGTGCTGCCGCAGTTTCAGGAAGTGGCCGAAGTGACTATCCGCCTGGTGGATGAAGCGGAAAGCAACGAACTGAATCTGACCTATCGCGGTAAAGATAAACCCACCAACGTGCTGTCATTCCCGTTCGAAGCCCCACCGGGGATCGAGCTGCCGCTGTTGGGCGATCTGATCATTTGCCGCCAGGTGGTTGAACAGGAAGCGGTTGAGCAACAGAAGGCGCTGGAAGCACACTGGGCGCATATGGTTGTTCACGGCAGCCTTCATCTGCTAGGGTATGACCATATTGAAGACGATGAAGCCGAAGAAATGGAGTCTCTGGAAACCGAGATCATGCAGGATATGGGTTATCCGGACCCTTATCTGGCGGAAAAAGACCCCAACTGATGTTAGCATCAGCCCCACCTGGCGCTGATGCTGGCCACCTTAACTCTGACATGAGTGATATTAACTAGAACGCCATGAGCGACGACCATTCACAAAACAACGACAGCCCCAGTCCCAAGAAGGGGTTCTTTACTCTTATCCTTAACCAGTTATTCCACGGCGAACCTAAAAACCGTGGCGATCTGGTAGAGCTGATCCGTGATTCCGAACAAAACGATCTGATCGATCCCGATACCCGCGACATGCTGGAAGGCGTGATGGATATCGCCGAGCAGCGCGTGCGCGATATCATGATCCCGCGCTCCCAGATGGTGACGCTCAAGCGTAACCAACGGCTCGAAGAGTGCCTAGACGTGATCATCGAATCCGCCCACTCACGCTTCCCGGTGATCAGCGAAGACAAAGATCACATTGAAGGCATTCTGATGGCCAAGGATCTGCTGCCGTTTATGCGCGCCGATTCCGAGCCTTTCAGCATCGACAAAGTGCTGCGTCCTGCGATAGTGGTGCCGGAAAGCAAGCGGGTTGACCGGATGCTGAAGGAGTTCCGCTCCCAGCGTTATCACATGGCGATCGTCATTGACGAATTCGGCGGTGTGTCTGGCCTGGTCACCATTGAAGACATCCTGGAGCTGATTGTCGGCGAAATCGAAGACGAATATGACGATGAGGAAGATCGTGATGTCCGCCAGCTCAGCCGCCATATGTTCACCGTGCGCGCGCTGGCACCGATCGAAGATTTCAACGAGATTTTCGGTACTCATTTCAGCGATGATGAAGTCGACACCATCGGCGGCTTGGTGATGCAAGCCTTCGGCCACTTGCCTGCACGCGGGGAAACCATCGAAATCGAAGGCTACCAGTTTAAGGTGGCGATGGCTGACAGTCGGCGCATCATCCAGGTGCATGTCAAAATTCCGGACGATTCTCCGCAACCGAAACTGGAAGAATAAATCACACATGGCTAAAGCCTTCTTACTTGAACGCCAGCGGGTTCGCGCCCTGCTGGCGCTATTGTCCGGTGCCAGCGGCACGCTGGCCTTCTCCCCTTACGATTTCTGGCCTGCGGCCATTGTTTCACTGTTCGGCCTGTTGGCCGTGACGCTCAACCGCACCACCCGCCAATCCGCCCTGCTTGGTTTCTGCTGGGGATTAGGGCTGTTCGGCACCGGTGTGAACTGGGTTTACGTCAGCATTGCCGATTTCGGCGGCATGCCGTTTGCCATCAATATCTTCCTGGTTGCGCTGCTGGCGGCCTATCTTGCGCTGTATACCGGGTTGTTTGCCGGGCTGCTAACGCGCATCTGGCCACGCACCACCTGGTGGCGGCTGGCGATTGCCGCACCGGCGCTGTGGCAACTGACGGAATTCCTGCGTGGTTGGGTGCTCACCGGTTTCCCTTGGCTGCAATTTGGTTACAGCCAGATCGACGGCCCGCTGAAAGGCATTGCGCCATTGTTGGGCGTTGACGCGATCACGCTGATCCTGATGTCCCTCAGCGGCCTGCTGGTTTTTGCCCTTAATCAACGCCGTCTCACCCCAGCGCTCATTGCGATCGCCATGCTGTTGCTGCCTTGGCCGCTGCGCCAACTGCACTGGTTTACCCCACTGCCGGAAAAAACGGTGAATGTCGCCATGGTGCAGGGCAATATCGCACAATCGATGAAGTGGGATCCCAAGTCACTGGTCAGTACGCTGCAAACCTACCTGGATGAGAGCCGGCCATTTATGGGTAAAGCGCCGATCATCATCTGGCCGGAGTCCGCCATTCCAGACGTGGAGAGCAACCAGAACGGTTTTCTCACCATGATGGATGACCTGATGCGCGCCAAAAACAGCAGCCTGGTTACCGGGATCGTCGACGCCCGCGCCACGGCACAGGGCACTCAGTTCTTCAACAGCGTGATCGTCTTGGGGGAAGAAACGCCGTACAGCTACCCGGCAGCTAATCGCTACAACAAGCACCATCTGGTGCCGTTCGGTGAATTCGTGCCGTTGGAAACGCTGTTACGCCCACTAGCCCCGTTGTTCGACCTGCCGATGTCTTCCTTCAGCCGTGGCGATTACGTGCAGCCACAGTTGAACGTACGCGGTTTCAACCTGACGGCAGCTATCTGCTATGAAATCGTACTGGGCCAGCAGGTACGCGATAATTTCCGGCCAGATACCCACTTCCTGCTGACGGTCTCCAACGATGCCTGGTTCGGCCACTCCATCGGCCCGTGGCAGCATTTCCAGATGGCACGCATGCGTGCGCTGGAATTGGGCCGCCCTCTGCTGCGCAGCACCAATAATGGTATTACCGCAGTGGTAGGCCCAATGGGCGAAGTGCAGGCGTCGATCCCGCAGTTCACCCGCAAAGTGCTGGCGGCGGAAGTCACCCCAACCACTGGCGTTACGCCGTATGCGCGCTTTGGTTCCGCCCCGGTTTGGCTCATCACCCTGCTGCTGGGCGGTATGGCGCTGATCGCTCGATTACGGCGTAAGTAGTTGCTTTTCAGGGCGCTAATGCGCCCTGCTTCATTTCTCCCTTCTCCTTCTGGCACGCTCCTTGCTTTAATTCCTCGGTAACAGGTAATGATTGATTTTTACTGATATCGTGCGGCACCCAATGCACAGCGCCAGAGCATAATATGCACCCGCAAAGTGCAATGGCCGTTTATTGCATCCATTTGGTGCGCGTGATGTCGCAAAAAATGAAACAAATTAGTTTCATACTGTTCACAATCGGCTATTTTCTATCGGCAATCCGTCTAAGAGTCTCTATAACACAAGTCGGTAATAGCCGTTTTCACCCGATGCTCGCTAAGCTCGGGCAATCACAACATCAGAGGAGTTGGACCATGCAAATGCGTAAATTGGCGTTATCGCTACTGCTTATCGGTATGTCTTGTAGCGTAGCCCATGCGGAAGAACTGACCGGTACGCTGAAGAAAATCAAAGACAACGGTGTGATTGTTGTCGGCCACCGTGAATCCTCAGTGCCATTCTCCTATTACGACAACCAGCAAAAAGTGGTGGGCTATTCCCAGGATTATTCCAACCAGATCGTTGAAGCCGTTAAGAAAAAATTGGATGCGCCAAATCTGCAGGTGAAAATGCTGCCGATTACCTCGCAAAACCGCATTCCACTGCTGCAGAACGGCACCTTCGATTTTGAGTGTGGTTCCACCACCAACAACCTTGAGCGCCAACAGCAGGCTGCGTTCTCGAATACCATCTTCGTCGTCGGTACCCGCCTGCTGGCGAAGAAAGGCTCCGATATCAAAGATTTCAAAGATCTGGCAGGTAAACCGGTTGTGGTAACTTCAGGCACCACCTCTGAAGTGCTGCTTAACAAACTGAACGACAAAGATCAGATGAAGATGCGCATCATCAGCGCCAAAGACCATGGTGACTCCTTCCGTACCCTGGAAAGCGGCCGTGCCGTGGCCTTTATGATGGATGATGCGCTGCTGGCGGGCGAGCGGGCGAAAGCCAAGAAACCCGATCAGTGGGAAATCGTCGGCACTCCGCAATCCAAAGAGGCCTATGGCTGCATGATGCGTAAAGACGATGCCCAATTCAAAAAACTGGTTGACGATACCATCGCTCAAGCGCAGACCTCTGGTGAAGCCGTCAAATGGTTTGATGTCTGGTTCAAGCAACCGATCCCACCAAAAAATCTCAACATGAACTTCGAACTGTCTGACGACATGAAGCAATTGTTCAAAGAACCTAACGACAAAGCACTGAACTAATAAAAGATAAAGCCGGAACAACCGGTTTTGTTGATGGCTGATTATGGGCAACAGGTATGCGGGGGGCCGTTCCCCTCCCGCATCCCCCCTTCAACCAGTGCATTGCGTGCGCTGCCGCTGCTGAATCGTCATCAAGCTTTAAGGTGCTCTGCACCTGCTTAACGGAGTTTGTTATGTCAATAGATTGGAACTGGGGTATCTTCCTGCAGCAGGCCCCGTTTGGGAATACCACTTACCTTGGCTGGATTTGGTCCGGCTTTCAGGTCACGGTCGCCCTCTCCGTCTGTGCATGGGTGATCGCTTTCTTTGTCGGTTCACTGTTCGGCATCTTGCGGACCGTGCCAAACCGTTTTCTCTCAACGCTGGGAACTTGCTACGTCGAGCTGTTCCGTAACGTGCCGCTGATCGTACAGTTCTTCACCTGGTATCTGGTGATGCCGGAACTGCTGCCTGCCGATCTTGGCATGTGGTTTAAAACCGAACTGGACCCTAACATTCAGTTCTTCGTCTCTTCCATGCTGTGCCTTGGGCTGTTCACCGCGGCCCGCGTCTGCGAACAGGTGCGCGCCGGGATCCAATCCCTGCCACGCGGCCAACGCGCCGCCGGGCTAGCCATGGGCCTGACGTTGCCACAAACCTATCGTTACGTACTGTTACCGAATGCCTATCGGGTGATTGTGCCACCGATGACTTCGGAGATGCTCAACCTGGTGAAAAACTCCGCCATCGCCTCTACCATCGGCCTGGTGGATATGGCCGCCCAGGCCGGTAAACTGCTCGATTACTCCGCGCATGCTTATGAATCCTTTACTGCCATCACCCTCGCGTATATCGGTATTAACGCCGTAATTATGCTGCTGATGCGTATCGTCGAGAAGAAAGTGCAGTTACCCGGCAATATGGGGAGTAAATAATGTACGAATTTGATTGGGGATCCATTGTCCCGAGCTTCCCGTATCTGCTGCAAGGGTTAATGGTTACGCTGAAGATTACCCTGACGGCCATCGTCTTTGGCATCATCTGGGGAACTATTCTGGCGGTCATGCGCCTGTCACCGATCAAGCCAATCAGTTGGTTTGCGGCGCTGTATGTCAACCTGTTCCGCTCCGTTCCGCTGGTGATGGTGCTTCTGTGGTTCTATCTGGTGGTACCAAGCCTGTTGCAACAGGTGCTGGGGCTGTCACCGAAAACCGATATTCGTCTGATCTCGGCCATGGTGGCCTTCTCCCTGTTTGAGGCCGCCTATTACTCGGAGATTATCCGCGCCGGTATTGAGAGCGTGTCACGCGGCCAATCTTCTGCAGCGCTAGCGCTGGGGATGACGAACTGGCAGTCCATGCGGCTGGTGATCCTGCCGCAGGCGTTCCGCGCCATGGTGCCGCTGCTGTTGACCCAGGGGATCGTTTTGTTCCAGGATACCTCGCTGGTTTACGTGCTGAGCCTGGCAGATTTCTTCCGTACTGCCTCCACCATCGGCGAGCGCGACGGCACGCAGGTTGAAATGATCCTGTTTGCGGGTCTTGTCTATTTTGTTATCAGTATCGCCGCATCGGCGCTGGTAAGCTATTTGAAGAAAAGGACTGTTTGATGATATCCCTGAAAAATGTTTCTAAGTGGTACGGTCACTTTCAGGTTCTGACCGATTGCAGCACTGAAGTCAAAAAAGGCGAAGTGGTGGTGGTCTGCGGTCCTTCAGGCTCAGGCAAGTCTACCCTGATTAAAACGGTCAACGGGCTGGAACCCATCCAGAAAGGCGATATTCTGGTGAACGGCACGCAGGTTAACAACAAGAGTACCAATCTGGCGCAACTACGTTCTAAAGTCGGCATGGTGTTCCAGCATTTTGAGCTGTTCCCGCACCTGTCGATCATTGAAAACCTGACGTTAGCACAGATCAAAGTGCTCAAACGCGACAAGGAAGCCTCACGCGAGAAAGGGTTGAAATTGCTTGAGCGCGTCGGCCTTTCCGCACATGCCAACAAGTTCCCCGGCCAGTTGTCCGGCGGCCAGCAGCAGCGTGTCGCGATCGCCCGTGCGTTATGTATGGATCCGATCGCCATGCTGTTCGATGAACCCACTTCCGCTCTCGACCCGGAAATGATCAACGAAGTGCTGGACGTTATGGTGAAACTGGCACAAGAAGGGATGACTATGATGGTGGTGACACACGAAATGGGCTTTGCCCGTAAGGTGGCTCACCGGGTGATCTTTATGGATGAAGGGAAAATCGTTGAAGATCGTAATAAAGACGATTTCTTCAACAATCCACAGTCCGATCGCGCCAAAGACTTTCTGGCCAAAATTCTTCACTAAGGCTTCTGATGCGCCCCGCTATGGGGCGCATCCATCATGCTGACAGGTTGCCGATCTTAAGGCTCAAACGGCCGGCGCTGGAACTGATCGTGGCCGCATTTCGGGCACAGCGGCAGCACTTCTGGCGTATAGAATGCCAGATGGTGGTGGCATTGCTCACACACCAGATTCCCCAACCCTACCACTTCGCCACTGTGATACACGCCGTGGTGGCTGACGTCTTTGAAAACCTCACGCCATTCCAACTGGGTTTTGTCGGTGATATCCGCCAGCTCCTGCCACAGGCTTTCTTTAATCACCCGCATAAATACGCTGTCGGTGAGATCATCCTGGCTCTCTTTATAGCTACGGGCAAACTCTTCCAGATCGCGGCGCACGGCTTGAGTAACCTGTTCCACCTCGGTACGAGTTAACTCCCCCACTTCGTCCAAACGTTTCTCGGCGCTGGCAACCAGCTCGTCGATATCACGCTCCCCGTTCTTCAAACGTTCCGTCAGAGATGCCACCAATTCGCGGTAATACTGAGCAACCTTGTTCATACTTTCTCCTCGATGAACTGCCGTGACCGGACTTATCCTTTCATTTTAGCCTTAAAACCCTGATGACACTCGATGAGTGTGGAAGATTGACCGGCGGTGGATCACATCATGGCGATGTTTTTTTTAAATACGCCGCGTCGGGGCGCTTGGTGTTGTTGCCGGGAGGTCTTATCAGCTATGCTATGCGGATCTAAGTACTCAACAGAATGCTACGGATGTAGCTGTTTCACACCTACAGGACCACCGGCCGCCATGCAAGAGCAATACCGCCCCGAAGAGATAGAATCGAACGTACAGCTTCACTGGCAAGAGAAGCAAACTTTCAAGGTTACCGAAGATGCGAGCAAGGAAAAGTATTACTGCCTTTCCATGCTGCCATATCCTTCTGGTCGCCTACACATGGGCCATGTTCGTAACTACACCATTGGCGACGTGATCTCCCGCTACCAACGCATGTTGGGCAAAAACGTGCTGCAGCCGATCGGTTGGGACGCGTTCGGCCTGCCGGCAGAAGGCGCGGCGGTGAAAAACAACACCGCACCGGCACCGTGGACCTACGACAACATCGAATATATGAAGAACCAGCTGAAATTGCTGGGCTTCGGCTATGACTGGGATCGCGAGATCGCCACCTGCAAACCAGACTACTACCGCTGGGAACAATGGTTCTTCACCAAGCTTTACGAAAAAGGCCTGGTTTACAAGAAGACCTCTGCGGTGAACTGGTGCCCACACGATCTGACCGTGCTGGCCAACGAACAGGTGATCGACGGCTGCTGCTGGCGCTGCGATACCAAAGTTGAACGCAAAGAGATCCCACAGTGGTTTATTAAAATCACCGCTTACGCCGATCAGTTGCTGAACGATCTGGATACGCTTGAAAGCTGGCCAGAGCAGGTGAAAACCATGCAGCGTAACTGGATTGGCCGTTCCGAAGGCGTAGAGATCACCTTCAGCGTGGCCAACAGCGACGAGCAAGTCACCGTCTACACCACCCGCCCAGATACCTTTATGGGTGCCACCTATGTGGCGGTGGCGGCCGGTCACCCGTTGGCGCAGCTCGGTGCCGTGAATAACCCGGCGCTGGTCGAATTTATCGACGAATGCCGTAATACCAAGGTTGCCGAAGCGGACATGGCCACCATGGAGAAGAAAGGCATGGCCACCGGCCTGTTTGCCATTCACCCACTGAGCGGTGAAAAGCTGCCGATCTGGGTTGCCAACTTCGTACTGATGGAATATGGCACCGGTGCCGTAATGGCAGTGCCTGCTCACGATCAGCGTGACTGGGAATTCGCCACCAAGTATGGCCTGCAGATCAAGCCGGTAATCCTGAATCTGGATGGCAGCCAGCCAGACATCAGCGTTGAAGCCATGACCGAGAAAGGCGTGCTGTTCAACTCTGGCGAATTCGACGGCCTGGAGCACGACGCGGGCTTCAATGCCATTGCGGATAAACTGGTTGCCCTGGGCGTCGGCCAACGCAAAGTCAACTACCGCCTGCGCGACTGGGGGGTTTCCCGCCAGCGTTACTGGGGCGCACCGATCCCGATGGTGACGCTGGAAGACGGCACCGTGATGCCAACGCCAGAAGATCAACTGCCGGTGATCCTGCCAGAAGATGTGGTGATGGACGGCATCACCAGCCCGATCAAAGCCGATCCTGAGTGGGCTAAAACCACCGTTAACGGCCAGCCAGCGCTGCGCGAGACCGACACCTTCGATACCTTTATGGAGTCGTCCTGGTACTACGCGCGCTATACCTGCCCGCAGTACGATCAAGGCATGCTGGATCCGGCTGCGGCCAACTACTGGCTGCCGGTCGATCAGTACATCGGCGGGATCGAACACGCGATCATGCACCTGATGTATTTCCGCTTCTTCCACAAGTTGATGCGTGATGCTGGCCTGGTGAATTCGGATGAACCCGCCAAACGCCTGCTGTGCCAAGGCATGGTCTTGGCAGATGCCTTCTACTACACCGGCAGCAACGGCGAGCGAATCTGGGTTTCTCCGGCGGATGCCATCGTTGAGCGCGACGAGAAAGGCCGCATCGTCAAAGCCACCGATCCTGATGGCCATGAACTGGTCTATGCAGGCATGAGCAAAATGTCGAAGTCGAAGAACAACGGCATCGACCCACAGTTGATGGTGGAAAAATACGGCGCGGATACCGTTCGTCTGTTCATGATGTTTGCCTCACCGGCAGAAATGACGCTGGAATGGCAGGAGTCCGGGGTTGAAGGAGCGAACCGCTTCCTGAAACGTGTCTGGAAACTGGCTTACGATCACGTAGAAAAAGGTGCCGTTCAGCCGCTGAACGTGGCTGAGCTGAATGCAGATCAAAAAGCGCTGCGCCGCGACGTGCACAAAACTATCGCCAAAGTGACCGACGATATCGGCCGGCGTCAAACCTTCAACACCGCGATCGCCGCCGTGATGGAGCTGATGAACAAACTGGGCCGTGCGCCACAGGAAACCGATCAGGATCGCGCTCTGCTGCAGGAGGCCTTGCTGGCGGTGGTTCGCATGCTGTATCCATTCACTCCGCACGTCTGTTTCACTCTGTGGCAGGCGCTGAACGGCGAAGGCGACGTGGATACCGCCGCCTGGCCAGTGGCCGATGAGGCTGCCATGGTGGAAGACTCCAAGCTGGTGGTAGTCCAGGTCAACGGTAAAGTTCGCGCTAAAATCACCGTGGCCGCCGATGCAACCGAAGAGCAAGTGCGTGAACGTGCCGCTGAAGAACATCTGGTGGCCAAATATCTGGAAGGGGTCACGGTACGTAAAGTGGTCTATGTTCCGGGCAAATTGCTTAACCTGGTTGTGGGTTAACACAAGGAGGCATTGTGCGACATCGTATTCTGACGTTGTTGCTGGGGTTGGCGGTGCTGGTCACCGCCGGCTGCGGTTTTCACCTGCGCGGCACCGCGCTGGTTCCCACTGAAATGCATACGCTGATCTTGGACAGCTACGATCCCTTTGGCCCGCTGACGCGTGCCGTGCGCGCTCAGTTACGCATCAACGGCGTGACCATTGTGAGCGATGCAAAGCGTAAGGATGTGCCGTCTCTGCGCATCGTAAACTCGACCCTAAGCCAGGATACTGTGTCGATCTTCCAGGATGGTAAAACGGCAGAGAACCAGATGGTGATGACCGTGCAGGCACAGGTCTTGATCCCAGGCCATGATATCTACCCGTTGGACGTCAAAGTGTTTCGTGCGTTCTTTGATAACCCGTTGACCGCACTGGCTAAAGATGCCGAACAAGAAATCATCCTGCAGGAAATGCGCCAGCAGGCTGCGCAGCAGATTGTGCGTAAGCTGATGGCAGTGCAGGCTGCAGAAAATAGTCTTCAACAGAAAGCCGCTGCCGCCGATGAAAAAGCGGCCAGTCAAGCTGCACAATGATTCGTCTCTATCCAGAACAACTTGCCGCGCAGCTCCGTGAGGGGCTGCGCGCTTGTTATTTATTGAGTGGCAACGAACCGCTGCTGCTGCAGGAAAGCCAGGATCTGATCCGTCATGCAGCCCAGCAACAACAGTTTACCGAGCATTACAGTATTTCCCTTGATGTTCATACCGACTGGGAGGCTATTTTCAGTATCTGCCAGGCAATGAGCCTGTTTGCCAGCCGGCAAACCCTGTTACTGACTTTCCCGGAAAATGGCCCAACCGCCCCAATTGCTGAACAGCTGGTCAAGCTGGCTGGTTTGCTGCATGAAGACATCCTGTTGGTATTGCGCGGCCCGCGCCTGACTAAAGCGCAGGAAAACAGCGCCTGGTTTAAAGCGCTCAGCCCAAACGGCGTTTTGATCAGTTGCCAGACACCGGAGCAGGCGCAACTGCCGCGCTGGGTGGCACAGCGAGCAAAATCCATGCAACTGGAACTTGACGACGCCGCCAATCAATTGCTGTGTTACTGCTATGAGGGCAACCTGCTAGCGCTGTCGCAGACGCTGGAACGGCTCTCCTTGTTGCACCCTGATGGCAAGCTGCCACTACCACGCGTTGAGCAGGCGGTTAACGACGCCGCGCATTTCAGCCCTTTTCACTGGCTGGACGCCCTGCTGGCAGGCAAAAGCAAGCGCGCCTGGCATATTCTGCAACAGTTGCAGCAGGAAGATGTCGAGCCGGTCATTCTGTTGCGCACTCTGCAACGCGAACTGTTGATGCTGCTGACCCTGCAGCGCCGTATGGCCAGCACCCCGCTGCGTACCCTGTTCGACCAGCACAAGGTTTGGCAGAATCGCCGCAGCCTGATTACTCAGGCATTGCAGCGGCTGTCGGGCCAACAGTTGCAACAGGCCGTTCGTCTGCTGGCACAAATTGAAGTTACCCTGAAGCAAGATTACGGCCAGTCAGTCTGGCCAGAGCTGGAAACCCTGTCGATGCTGATTTGCGGCAAACCGCTTACCACGAGTTTCTCTGATGGCCACTAAACCGGAACATGCCAACACGCTACATGCCCTTTTTGGCGGCACCTTTGACCCGATTCACTACGGCCATCTGCGCCCGGTTGAAGCTTTGGCTCGCGAAGTTGGCCTGAGTCAGATCACACTGTTGCCCAATCATGTACCGCCGCACCGGCCACAGCCGGAAGCCACCCCGCAGCAACGGTTGAAAATGATTGAGTTGGCGATTATCGACAACCCCCTGTTTGCGGTGGACGATCGTGAACTGCATCGCACCACTCCGTCCTACACCATTGAGACGTTGGAAACGATTCGTCAACAGCGTGGCACAGCCTTACCTCTGGCGTTTATCATTGGGCAGGACTCCCTGCTGACGCTGCACAAATGGCACCGCTGGCAGGCGTTGCTGGAGGTCTGCCACCTGCTGGTGCTGGCGCGCCCCGGTTATCACGATCGCATGGATACCCCGGAGTTGCAGCAATGGCTGGAACAGCACCGCGTTAGCGATGCCCGCCTGCTCAGCCAGCAACCGCAGGGTTATGTCTACCTGGCTGATACTCCGTTGCTGGAGATCTCGGCGACCGAGATACGTCAGCGCCGCCACCAGGGCATCAGTTGCGATGATTTATTACCGCGCGCCGTGCAACGCTATATCGAGTTACAGGGTTTATACAGATAGTGCTATACTGCGCCGCTCTTTTTAAGGTATCCACTGAAAACCCCGGAAACCTGGGCTGACCGGGCAATGACCCAAGGTCACAGAGCAGGATCCTACCGATATCATCATTATTCAGGCCACATACGTGTCTGATAAACAGAACATACCCGAGGGGGAACCTTTGCAAGGTAAAGCGCTCCAAGACTTCGTCATCGATAAAATTGATGACATGAAAGGCCAAGATATTATCGCTCTGGATGTACAGGGCAAATCCAGCATCACCGATTGCATGATCATCTGCACCGGCACCTCGACCCGTCACGTGATGTCGATTGCCGAACGCGTGATCGATGAAGCACGCGCCGTCGGTATGGAACTGTACGGCATGAAAGGCCAGGCAGTTTCCGACTGGGTAGTCGTGGATCTGGGTGAAGTAATTGTGCACGTGATGCAGGAAGAAAGCCGTCAGCTGTACGAATTGGAAAAACTCTGGAGTTAAGCGGTGAAACTGCAATTGGTTGCAGTCGGCACGAAAATGCCAGACTGGGTGCAGACCGGCTTTATGGATTACCTGCATCGCTTTCCGAAAGATATGCCGTTTGAACTGACCGAAATCCCGGCGGGCAAGCGTGGCAAAAATGCGGATATCAAACGCATTCTGGAAAAAGAAGGCGAGCAGATGCTGGCGGCGGTGGGCAAAGGCAACCGCATTGTCACGTTGGATATCCCTGGCACGCCGTGGGAGACGCCCCAGTTGGCACAACAGCTTGAGCGCTGGAAGCAGGATGGGCGTAACGTCAGCCTGCTGATCGGTGGCCCGGAAGGGCTGGCGCCGGCCTGTAAAGCCGCCGCAGAGCAGAGCTGGTCGCTCTCTCCGCTGACGTTACCACATCCTTTGGTGCGTGTTTTAGTGGCCGAAAGCCTCTATCGCGCCTGGAGTATTACCACAAATCATCCTTACCACCGGGAATGACCGGTGGTGACAGTAACAGAGTGAAATAAAGTAACGGGATGAACATAGATCGTAACCCTTTTCGCGACTATACGGCAGAATCTGCCCTGTTTGTACGCCGCGCCCTGGTGGCGTTTTTGGTTATTCTGGTGCTGACCGGCATCCTGATTGCCAATCTGTATAATCTGCAAATCGTTCGCTTTGAGGATTACCGTACCCGTTCCAACGAAAACCGCATCAAGCTGGTGCCAATCCCCCCCAGCCGCGGCATTATTTACGATCGTAACGGCACGCCGCTGGCGCTGAATCGCACCATCTACCAACTGGAACTGATGCCGGAAAAAGTCGACGATCTCAGTGCCACGCTGCAGGCACTGCGCCCGATCGTCGATCTGAGCGACGACGACATCGCCAATTTTGAGAAAGAACGCAAGCGCTCACGCCGTTTTGTCTCGATCCCGGTTAAGACCGCACTGACCGAAGTTCAGGTTGCGCGCTTTGCCGTCAACCAATTCCGTTTTCCCGGCGTGGAAGTGAAAGGCTACCAGCGCCGTTACTACCCTTATGGTTCTGCCCTCACCCACGTGATCGGCTATGTGTCGAAGATTAACGATCGCGACGTTGAACGCCTGGATAAAGATGGCAAGCTCGCCAACTATGCCGCCACCCACGATATCGGCAAACTGGGCATTGAACGTTTTTACGAAGATACCCTGCACGGCAAAACCGGTTATGAAGAGGTGGAAGTCAACAACCGTGGCCGGGTGATCCGCCAGTTGCATGAGCAGCCGCCTTCCGCTGGCAAAGACGTTTATCTGACACTCGATCTCAACCTGCAACGCTATATCGAGCAACTGCTGGTGGGCAGCCGAGCCGCCGTAGTGGTCAGCGATCCGCGCACCGGCGGCATTCTGGCGATGGTTTCGAACCCCAGTTACGATCCGAACCTGTTCGTTGACGGCATCTCCAGCAAGGATTATCAGGGGCTGCTCAACGATCCGAACCGCCCGCTGATCAACCGTGCCACGCAAGGGGTTTACCCCCCAGCCTCCACGGTGAAGCCCTATATCGCCGTATCGGCCCTCAGCGCCGGGGTGATCACCCGCAATACCGTGGTGTTCGATCCCGGCTGGTGGCAACTGCCCGGCTCTGAAAAGCGCTTTCGCGACTGGAAAAAGTGGGGCCACGGCCGCCTGAACGTCACCAAAGCCCTGGAAGAGTCTGCGGATACCTTCTTCTATCAGGTTGCCTATGATATGGGCATCGATCGTCTGTCGAGCTGGCTGAGCAAGTTCGGCTACGGTGACTATACCGGTATTGACCTGTCTGAAGAGCGTTCCGGCCTGATGCCGACGCGCGATTGGAAACTCAAGCGCTTCAAAAAACCCTGGTATCAGGGTGACACCATTCCGGTAGGGATCGGCCAGGGTTACTGGACCGCTACGCCGATCCAGATGTCCAAGGCTCTGAATACGCTGATCAACGACGGAGATGTCAAAATCCCGCACCTGCTGCAAAGCACCCGCATCAACGGGGTGCTGGTGCCGTTCCGTCAGGAAGAACACAAGCAGATCGGTGATATTCATTCAGGCTTCTGGGAAATTGCTAAAGACGGCATGTACGGCGTTGCCAACCGGCCCAACGGCACGGCACGCAAGTTCTTTGAGGGCACCCCCTACAAGGCCGCGGCAAAATCGGGAACCGCACAGGTGTTCGGTTATGAAACCTATAACGCCCACAAACTCGCAGAACACCTACGTGACCATAAACTGATGACCGCTTTCGCGCCGTACGACAACCCAACGGTCTCAGTAGCCATCATCCTGGAGAACGGCGGTTCAGGCCCGGCGGTAGGGACCATCACCCGCCAGATCCTCGACCATATCCTGTTGGGCGACAACAATACGCAATTACCCGACGCAGTCCCACTGCCGCCGGGTATAGAAGGTGATTAAGGTAGAACATGACTGAAAGCCAACAAAAGGGGTCCATCTGGACCAAGCTTCATATCGACCCGACTTTCCTGTTATTTATTCTGGCTCTGCTGGTCTATAGCGCATTCGTGATGTGGAGTGCCAGCGGTCAGGATATCGGCATGATGGAACGCAAAATCGGCCAGATCCTGATGGGGCTGATCGTGATGGGCGTGATGGCGCAGATCCCACCACGGGTGTATGAAAGCTGGGCGCCCTACCTGTATATTTTCTGCGTTATCCTGCTGATTCTGGTCGACGCCTTCGGGCAGATCAGCAAAGGGGCACAACGCTGGCTGGATCTGGGCTTTGTGCGTTTTCAGCCGTCGGAAATCGCCAAAATCGCCGTACCGCTGATGGTGGCACGCTTTATGAACCGCGACGTATGCCCACCCTCGCTGAAAAATACCGGCATCGCGCTGGTCCTGATCTTCCTGCCGACGCTGCTGGTGGCGGCCCAGCCCGATCTCGGTACCTCGATTCTGATCGCCGCCTCCGGCCTGTTTGTTCTGTTCCTATCCGGGATGAGCTGGAAGCTGATTGCCTTTGCTGCCGTACTGGTGGCTGCCTTTATTCCGGTGCTGTGGTTCTTCCTGATGCATGATTATCAACGGGACCGCGTCATGATGCTGCTCGATCCGGAAAGCGATCCTTTAGGGGCCGGTTACCATATTATTCAGTCAAAAATCGCCATCGGCTCCGGCGGCCTGTCGGGTAAAGGCTGGCTGCAAGGAACGCAGTCACAGCTGGAGTTCCTGCCCGAGCGCCACACCGACTTCATCTTTGCGGTGCTGGCGGAAGAACTTGGCCTGATCGGCGTTCTGGTGCTGCTGGTGCTCTATCTGCTGGTGATCACCCGCGGGTTGATGATCGCCGCACGGGCGCAGACCACCTTTGGCCGTGTGATGGTGGGTGGGCTGATGCTGATCCTGTTCGTTTATGTATTTGTTAACATTGGCATGGTCAGTGGCATTTTGCCGGTAGTTGGCGTACCTTTGCCTCTGGTCAGCTATGGCGGATCGGCATTGATTGTACTGATGGCTGGTTTCGGCATCGTGATGTCGATCCACACGCATCGCAAAATGCTGTCTAAAAATCTATAAGAGGTGAGTAATGCGTAAGGAATGGCTTTGGGTCGGTGCAGTTGCTGTTGCGGTATTACTTTCAGCCTGTACCACTACCACGGAAGAAACACCGGCTCCACAGCAGCAGCCCTACAACGGGCCCGTCACTGAAATTGGCGGTGTGGAGCCTCGGTATGAGCCCTATAACCCAACTACCATGCAGGATTATAAGGTCAATGGCGATACCTATCGCATTGTGAAAGATCCGCAAAACTTTTCGCAGACGGGTCTGGCCGCCTGGTATGGCGAAGAAGCCAACGGCAATACCACGGCCATTGGTGAGCGGTTTGATCCCAATGCCCTGACCGCCGCGCACCCTACTCTGCCAATCCCAAGCTACGTGCGCGTGACCAACCTGGCCAATGGCCGCCAGTTGGTGGTGCGCGTCAACGATCGCGGCCCTTATACGCAAGGCCGGATTATCGATCTGTCAAAAGCGGTGGCCGATCGCCTCAACCTGACGAGCAATACCAAGGTGAAAGTGGACTTTATCAGCGTAGCCCCTGATGGCTCGCTGAGCGGCCCAGGTTCCATCGGCACCGTGGTTGCCAAACAGAGTTATGCCTTGCCACAGCGCCCAGACCTCAGTTCAAGCAGCATGGGAACCCCCGTACAGCAAGAGCCGCCGGTTGACCATGGTGCTGCCGTGCGCCCAATTGATAACAGTAGCCTGAACAACAGCGACAGCGGTGATGCCCCAATGCGCAGTGGCGGGTTCCTGGGAGCGCCAAGCGCCTTACCGGCTGGCGTACTGGAAGGCTCGGAACCACAACCGGCCGTTACAGCCCCTGCCGTCACCGCGCCGGCTGTTGCCAGCACGGCAGCCAGCGCAGGCGGTAGCGTCGTGGTCCAGGTGGGTGCCTTGAGCAACGCCGAACGTGCACAAAGCTGGCAGCAACAACTGAGCCAGCAGTTTGGCGTTCCCGGTAAAGTCTCTGCCAATGGCAACGTCTACCGTGTTCAGCTAGGTCCGTTCAATAATCGTCAACAGGCGGCGCAACTGCAGCAGCGCCTGGCCAGTGAAGCACAGCAACAATCTTTTATCACTGCTGCACCCTAAAGCGTGACGCTCGGTAGGCGATTACGGCTGATAGCCCATTTTTTAGCTGAAACATTTTCTTTCAGGTAAATATAGGTAAACCACTATCAGTCGGGTGAATGCCTAATGCCTGCCGGGATCCCATCTGTTATAGTGTGGCTCGTTTTTTAACTTAATCTCACGGATGTTGTCGTTCCGATCATGAAACATGTAACTTCTTTTCGCTTAATCAAGAGCCTAACGCTCGGCACCGTCATCGCGATAAGCGCAGCGTCAGTTGCCCATGCAGACGACGTTAATATCAAAACCATGATCCCGGGTGTCCCGCAAATTGATGCACAAGCGTACATCCTGATTGATTACAACTCCGGTAAAGTGTTGGCAGAGTCGAATGCCGACGCGCGTCGCGATCCCGCCAGCCTGACCAAAATGATGACCAGCTATGTCATTGGCCAGGCGCTGAAATCCGGCAAGATTGGCCAGGATGATATGGTCACCATCGGCCAGGATGCCTGGGCCACCGGTAACCCGGTGTTTAAAGGCTCCTCGCTGATGTTCCTGAAGCCCGGCGATCGGGTGCCGGTTTCCAAACTGACGCGCGGCATCAACCTGCAATCCGGTAACGATGCCTGTGTCGCCATGGCCGACTACGTTGCTGGCAGCCAGGATGCGTTCGTCAACCTGATGAACACCTATGTCAAGCAGCTTGGCCTGCAGAATACCCACTTCCAGACCGTACATGGCCTGGATGCAGAAGGCCAGTTCAGCTCTGCGCGTGATATGGCGCTGATCGGCCAGGCGCTGATCCGTGACGTCCCTGACGAATACGCCATCTATAAAGAAAAAGAGTTTACCTTCAACAACATTCGCCAGATGAACCGTAACGGTTTGCTGTGGGATACCAGCCTGAACGTTGATGGGATCAAAACCGGCCACACCGAGGCCGCCGGTTACAACCTGGTGGCATCGGCGACCGAAGGCCAGATGCGCCTGATCTCCGCCGTACTGGGTGGCCGCACCTTCAAAGGGCGTGAAACCGAAAGTAAAAAATTGCTGACCTGGGGCTTCCGTTTCTTTGAAACCGTCGCACCGCTGAAAGCAGGTAAGGAATTTGCCTCAGAGCCGGTCTGGTTTGGCGATGCCGACCGCGTAGAACTGGGCGTGGATAAAGACGCTTTCCTGACCATCCCGCGTGGCCGGATGAAAGATCTAAAAGCCAGCTATGTGCTGAACACGCCGGAAATCCACGCGCCGCTGGCAAAAAATCAGGTGGTCGGCACCATCAACTTCCAGTTGGATGGCAAGACTATCGATCAACGCCCGCTGGTGGTATTGAACGAAGTGAAAGAAGGCGGCATCTTCAGCCGTCTGGTAGATTACATCAAGCTGATGTTCCACCACTGGTTTGGCTAAGGCTTGAAACGGGGAATTTTGGCCCCATATCCTACTTAGCAATCACTCCCGCTCCGGCGGGAGTTATACTTTATAGACAAGCTTTACCCACGGAGCGCATTCACATGCAAAAAACTAAACTGAACGAACTGCTCGAATTCCCTTGTTCCTTTACCTACAAAGTAATGGGCCTGGCACAACCCGAGTTGGTAGACCAGGTGGTTGAAGTGGTGCAGCGCCATGCTCCAGGGGATTACAACCCGCAGGTTAAACCGAGCAGCAAAGGCAATTACCACTCCGTTTCCATCACCATCACCGCGACCCATATCGACCAGGTGGAAACACTCTATGAAGAGTTAGGCAACATTGAGATTGTCCGCATGGTGCTGTAATTCCAGCCTATAACCCCCACCGGCATCGCCCGTTCGGGCTGTGCCTGGGTGCTGGGGATAAATGCTGGTCGTGAGCCAGAGCGCTCGGTATAATGGTTTTCTCACTTCTGTAACCTGACGATGACTCGTTTGCAACATAATAAGATCATTTTGCGTCACCTGGGGTTGCAGCCCTATGCGCCTGTATCCCAAGCCATGCATCACTTCACCGACAGCCGCACCGAATCCACGCCCGATGAGCTGT
Source organism: Serratia sp. MMO-28 (assembly GCF_037199905.1). Lineage (NCBI taxonomy): Bacteria > Pseudomonadati > Pseudomonadota > Gammaproteobacteria > Enterobacterales > Yersiniaceae > Serratia > Serratia sp. MMO-28. The sequence continues at coordinate 34,570 of NZ_JBBCVB010000007.1, read as the reverse complement.
GGCTGGTGCAGCATCAGCCGGTGTTTACTCAGGGGCAGGCCGGCAAAGCGGAACACGTTCTGATGCCAGGGGATATCCCGGTGGTGCAGAGCGATCGCGGCGGCCAAGTGACCTACCATGGCCCCGGTCAGCAGGTGCTGTATGTGCTGGTGGATCTCAAACGCAACAAAGTTGGCGTACGCCAACTGGTCACCGCACTGGAAGAGACGGTGATCAACACCCTCGCCCATTTCAACATCACATCACGCGCGCGCCCGGATGCACCCGGCGTTTACGTGGGCGAACAGAAGATTTGTTCACTGGGCTTGCGCATCCGCAAAGGCAGTTCCTTTCATGGCCTGGCCCTGAATGTCGCGATGGATCTGGCCCCGTTTTTGCGCATCAACCCCTGTGGTTACGCCGGCATGCAGATGACACAAGTCAGCGCGCTGGTGCCTGGCGTCAGCATAGAAGACGTTCATCCAATCCTGGTACAGGAATTTGTTCATTTACTCGGCTACCAGACGGTCGAGCTACGTAACTGGAACCTGCACGATTATGAGTAAACCGATTCAGATGGAACGCGGCGTCAAATACCGCGATGCAGACAAAATGGCGTTGATCCCGGTTAAGACGGTGGTCACCGAACGGCAGGAGCTGTTACGCAAACCCGAGTGGATGAAGATCAAACTCCCTGCCGACTCTACGCGTATTCAGGGCATCAAAGCCGCGATGCGCAAGAATGGTCTGCATTCGGTGTGCGAAGAGGCTTCATGCCCGAACCTGTCCGAATGCTTCAACCATGGGACAGCAACCTTCATGATCCTGGGTGCCATCTGCACCCGCCGCTGCCCATTCTGCGACGTAGCCCATGGCCGCCCGGTTGCCCCGGATGCCAATGAGCCGGAAAAACTGGCGCAGACCATTGCCGATATGGCGCTGCGTTACGTGGTCATTACCTCGGTTGATCGCGACGATCTGCGTGATGGCGGTGCACAGCATTTTGCCGACTGTATCGCCGCAATCCGCGCTAAAAGCCCCAATATCAAGATCGAAACGCTGGTGCCCGATTTCCGTGGCCGCATGGACCGCGCCCTGGAGATCCTCACGGCTACCCCACCTGACGTGTTCAACCACAACCTGGAAAACGTGCCGCGTATTTATCGCCAGGTGCGCCCAGGTGCTAACTATGAGTGGTCACTGAAGCTGCTGGAGCGTTTTAAAGAAGCGCATCCGGATATCCCAACCAAGTCGGGCCTGATGGTCGGCCTGGGTGAAACCAATGCGGAAATCGTAGAGGTGATGCGCGATCTGCGCCGCCATGGCGTTACCATGCTGACTCTGGGTCAGTATCTGCAGCCAAGCCGCCACCATCTGCCTGTGCAGCGCTATGTCAGCCCGGCAGAGTTTGACGAAATGAAAGAAGAAGCCATGGCGATGGGCTTCACCCATGCCGCCTGCGGCCCGTTTGTTCGCTCCTCCTACCATGCCGATCTGCAGGCGAAAGGGTTGGAAGTGAAATAAGCACGGTAATTTTTTGTTACGCTTCGGCGCGCAAAAACACCAAAAAGCGGATGTCCTCACGGCATCCGTTTTTTATTGCTCAACAGCACGCAAAATTACACGTCTTTCTTCTCGACGCTCTGCTGTGTAGCCTGATTCTCTGCGGTATTTTGCGCGGGTGGAGCATCTTCCCCTACGGCTTTTTTGAAACCTTTCAGTGCCGCCCCTAAATCTGCCCCGAGGGTGCGCAGTTTGCTGGTGCCAAACAGCAATACGATCAACACCGCAATCACCAGAAGTTTGGTAATACTGATACCTTCCATATTCACCTTCTTTTTCATTATGGCTGCAAGATGCAGCGGGGGAACAAACCTTGCCTATCAATATTTAGCTACTTTCCAGCATTTGGAACAACAACAACATGTAACAGAGTGAGATCTGGCAGAGATGATCTATGCTTACAGTATGGGGCATGTTTCTCTATTTAGCGTTTCTCAAGTGCATGATACGCTGCATCATTAACTACAGGGGAGGCGTTGGATGCCAATCGCTCCATTAATCGCTACAACAACGGCGACGACACGACGATCGGGGCTCGGTTTTGCCAAACGCACTTACCTGCCACGTATCGTCGGCCTGGGGATTGGTTCGCTTTGCGTGCTTGCCGCCATCTACCCTTTACATCCGCCGTTTGCCGTATGGCTACTGCTGGCATTTAATGGTTTTATCTGGCCCCATATTGCTTATCAGTGGTCCATCCGTTCTGATAAACCCTTTGCTACCGAGATCCGCAATCTGCTGATAGATGCCTTGATGGGCGGTGCCTGGGTGGCTGCCATGGGTTTTAATGCCCTGCCCACGGTGGTGATCCTCTCTATGATGGGTATGAACAATATTGCTTCCGGTGGACTTTCGCTATTTTTTAAAGGGCTGACAGCGCAGATTATCGGTGCCGTGCTGACCAGTGCCGTGCTTGGTTTTCCTTTTTATCCGCAAACCACGCCACTGCAGTTGTATCTTTGCTTACCCATGATCTTTATCTACCCGACATTTCTTGGGTTTGTCACCTACCATACCGCCAAACACTTGGCAGAAAAAAAGCGCGAACTGTTGCGTATCAGTATGCGAGATGGTTTAACGGGCCTCTATAACCGTCGCCATTGGGAACATCTGTTGCACAACGAGTTTGACGGTTGCCAGCGTTATGGCCGCAAAGCCACGCTGATCCTGATGGATATTGATCACTTCAAGACGATTAATGATACCTTCGGCCATGCACTGGGGGATGAGGCGTTGATCGTTCTTGCGGAAGAGTTGCTGCTGGGATTACGTGTGGTAGATATCGTAGGCCGCTACGGTGGGGATGAATTTGGTGCTGTGTTGCCGAATACTAGCGCCGAGCAAGCCAGCCAGGCGCTGAAACGCATTCAGGAAAGTTTAAATGCAATCGTTTTCCGTGAAGCGCCCGAGCTCAGGTTGCACATCAGCGCCGGTATCGCTGAATACCAGCCAGGGATGCGCGGTTACCAAGATTGGCTGAAAGCGGCGGATGGTGCGTTATATCGAGCGAAAAATAATGGCCGCAACCGCCAGGAATTGGCTGTTCCTCAGTCCTGATGCAAAGGCTTCATGAAATATTTCGGCACCTCCCTGAATCCTTCTCGTTGGTAGAACGCATGCGCACGTTCGCGTCGGCTGTGGCAATGCACTTCGATGCGATCACAACCACGCTGTCTTGCCAATCGCTCTCCGACAGCAAGCAAGCGTTGCCCGATACCACCGCTACGCCCTTGGCTATCAACACAGAAATAGCTGATACGGCAAAAATCTCCAGCCAACGCCAACTGCGGGATAAAGTGCAATGAAAGAATCCCAAGCACTTTCCCCTGCTCGCTCGCTACCAACAAATTCTCATCCTCATGTATCAGTAGCTGTGCCAACCGTTTATCGATAAAAGCCTCGGTATTGGGGTAATCCAAAGCCGTCAAAAGTGCCGTAATACCATCACGATCGGCCATACAAGCTTTACGAATCTCCATTCTTTCACTCCTCTTTGTGGCCTAATACTACAAAATAGGTGCCGCAGCATGTAAAATCCATCTGGCCTGGTAAAAATACCCGTGCCGACAGACGGAGATGACATTCCTCCATAACCGCCCTCACCGGCTGATGATGTCTACGTAACCTCTCAGAGGGGAACGTAGTGTCATGCCCGAACCTTTCTGAGTTTCCTCAATTTTTTGTGAACAGGTTTTCGATCATGTTGAGTTCTTTACTGGCTGTGTTTATTGGCGGTGGCTTAGGCAGCGTGTTGCGCTGGATGGTAAGTATGAAGATGAATCCACTGCATCAGCATATCCCCTTAGGTACGCTGAGTGTGAATCTGGTTGGCGGGTTCATTATCGGCTTGGCCCTCGCACTGTTTACGCGAATGACGCACCTGGATGCGACCTGGAAACTGCTGATCACCACCGGCTTTTGTGGCGGGTTGACCACGTTTTCCACGTTTTCTGTCGAGGTTGTTTATCTGTTACAGGATGGCCGTCTGGTGTGGGCCATCGTCAATACGTTGCTCAATCTGGCGGGATCGCTGACCATGACGCTGCTGGCGTTTATGTTGGTCAGTTGGCTGAGCGGGCAATAAAAAACCCGCTCATGGAGCGGGTTTTAAGAATTTCGGCTACTGTAGCTTAGATAGCGATAACGTTAGCAGCAGATGGCCCTTTGGCACCGTTCGTGATTTCAAATTCTACACGCTGGCCTTCAGCAAGAGTTTTGAAACCATTGCTAGCGATGGCAGAGAAATGAACGAAAACGTCCTTGCTACCATCTTCCGGAGTAATGAAACCGAAACCTTTGGATTCATTAAACCACTTAACGCTACCTTTAATCTTAGACATCAAACTTACCTTTAACGTGAATGTAAGACACAAAGTGTGTGTCAAATACAGTACAGCAATTAGAGGGGATTTTGTCCACAACCGAGATCACATAAAATCGATAAAAAGTGAAAAAGACCGCAACCGGCACAGTAAACTGATTGTTACAGTCAGTAAACGTTAGCAACGCAGCCCGAACCTCTGAGGATCCTGCTACTTTCACCGCAGAACACCGCCCCTCTGTCACAGCAAGGCATTCCACGCTATCATAAACACTGTGACGAACGATTTTACGAGAATAATGATGAACGGCAAGATAACGACTTTTTTTGCAGACAAAGGCTTCGGTTTTATCACCGACGAGAACGGGGAAAATCGTTATTTTCACGTGATTAAAGTGCAGAACCCGGAGCTGATCAAAAAAAATGCGCTGGTGACCTTTGAACCCACCAACAATACCAAAGGGCCATCTGCCTATGCGGTAAAAGTACAAGCGCCCAGCAAATATATCACCATAGCTAATGAAAGGATCAAAATCTCCAGCATCAAATCCTTCCATACCTTTACTAAAGACGTGCCGGTAAAAGCCGATGTCGATAAAGAAAATACCGTGCTTTCAGTAGGTTTACTGATGAACCGCATCCGCCCGCAGGTGGCTGAAACACCACAAGCGCTGGAAACCCTGCGCATGTTGTCCATTACGACGTTCCAGAATGTGACTAATACCTTTTCAGAGCACGAAATTGATATTGATGAAACGCTGAAGGCGCTAAAGACGTTGTAACCCGGCAGGAAAACAATCAAAGCAATTTAATGTCACCTGTGTTAGCGTGAGTTTTCATCTGACACAGGTACACACCATGTCTGAATCCATTAGCGTCAAAGGTTTTAACAACCGCAAAACCCAAATCGCCTGCCCTAAATGCAGCTATGTCACCGAGCAGCAGTGTTCTAAATTACGCAAGAACATCACCCTGATCTGCCCAAACTGCGGCACTCAGTTTACGCCGAAACAGGGTTGAAGGTTATTTGAACATGTCATGACGCACGCTATGAGTACTGATGGTGTTGAACGATTCGACGCGGTTGTGGCCCTGAGACTTGGCGCGATAAAGCGCTGTATCCGCCATATTCATCAGTTGCTCGAGGGATTTTTCCTCATTCATCGCCAAGCTGGCGACACCGACACTGATGGTGATCCGCAGCGGGGTTTTGCCAGCCGGATTCATATCCGCACTTTCCACCCGCTTGCGCAGATATTCCCCCAGTGCCACGGCCTGCGTAGCCAACGCACGCGGCATCATGATGGCAAACTCCTCACCACCGAGCCGGCCAAATAGCTGATCGTGGCGCAGTTCACGCCGCAGAATATGAGAAAAGGTTGCCAACACCCGATCGCCGATCGCATGATCGTACATATCGTTAATCAGTTTGAAGTGATCGATATCGATCAACAGCAGTGACACCGCCTCTTTGGTTTGGTGCTTATATTCCAGCAATTCTCGCGCCTTACGTATAAATGCACTGCGCCCCAATGCCCCGGTAAGAAAATCATGATTAGCACTGTGCTCCAGTTGGCGCAGCAGTTTGCGATTCACAACGAGTGAGCTGGCCAGGATTAACGGCCCCATCACCAACATGGCAATCCCCAAACGGGCTGACATCAGCGTATCCAGCACGGCGGCGTTAGGTCCCGGTGTTTGATACAGCATAATATTGCTGGAAACGCTGATAATCTCGGTTACCCCAGTCAGCAACGTCAGCAAGGTGACGCTGAACAACTGGTAACGCACGGCGCACCACAGCAATGCGGGGATCGGGAACGCTATCGCTCCCGGCCCACCGATATACAGGCTGAACACCAGCGAACACAGCAGGGCCAAGAACGGCATACTGCTACGCCATTGCCAGTCAATTTGGATGCGCAACAGTTGTTTCAAACGCGGAGCGGCCAGAATTACAGGCAAGATCAGGAGGTTAGTTGAAAATTGCTCGCTGAACCACGCCCCCCAGGCCGCGGGGACCGAGTTGAAGTACAAGGCGTCATGACGCAGCACCGACAGCGTCGCAGAGATCGCCGCCCCCAGCAGGCAGGCGGTAAACATATATAGAATCGCCTGTGGTTTTCCCAGCCGCCGCTGGGCTTTTGGCAGCAGCAGCATCACCACATAGCCAGCCGCGATCAGCGCCATATTGCTGGCATTAAGCCAAAGGGCGAGCGACCAACCTTCACCGGTAGTCAGATCGGCCGCAACCATACCAACGTAAATAGCCATCCAGCCCACAAAAGTGGCATAAGCGGGTTTACGCAGCAGCAAACCGAGTAGAATGGCGTTCACCGGCCAAAACAGCGATAGTGCCCCCAAAGGACGGGTAAAAATCCCCATCAGAGAAAGCAGGAAGGCCAGCAAGAAAAGGGTTATCGACAGAACTGTGGCAGGCAGACGTTGCTTCGAATGTGACCCAGCGTTCATAACCTGATCCACAACGTTAAAATAACCATAAATACTTTATGCATACTCTCTTTCCCGGCAAAGTGAGAATGAAAAAAACTTCTCCCCTCTAAAAAAACCAAATGAATCAATCAAGAAACTGTACAACTCCTTATTGAACGGAATCAGCTTAATTCACTTTTTCGGGAATTGGAGGTTCGCGTTTACAGAAATTAATCCTTAATAACAAACGGCTAATCAAAGCATAGCTTAAAACGTTACCCTTTGAAAAAGACCCTGAACTGAAAAGAATATAACTCATCTTCTGAACGTCTTCTTTATCATGGCTTATTTTCCTGCAAGTCTCGCCAAAGCGCAACGAAAAAAGCCCGGCTAGGGACCAGGCACAATGATACGAAATGCAGTGTTAGCCCAAGCAGGCTAATAACGTTTCTTAGCATAGTGCTCAATTGTGCAAAAAAGTGAATTACGCTGAAGCCCCAGGCACCACGCCGTAGCCGTGCGCTGGTCTGCCATACGCAGCTTATGCCATCTGCCGATAAGTTCCTCAACCCAGCACGCCATCGTATCGATAGATAAAAAAATCCCGCACGAGGCGGGATAAACGTCAATAAGGGGATGGTCATACGCTACAGATAAAGAAATAACACAACATCATCGGGTAGGTTCTACACTACCAGCCAAAATGTATAGAACTGTCATGTAAACGTAAGTGTGATGTGACAGATGTAACTTCTGATCAAGCCATCAGTCAGTTGCAACCTGCTAATAAATAGGCTTTTGGATTTTCACACAGGGGGATTTAATGAGCATAATGAAATAAAAACCATACTATTATTCATGTTTTTAGTGGCCGACGGTAGGTAGCGATGGGAAGAAACCACCAGCCCAACACAATAAACATTAATTTCCATCCCGCCCAGCCGCTTGTTCATTCTATTTTTTAATATGGTGCTATATTTTTATGCACAATATCGATTCCATCAAGATTACAGCAAACTGCAGGTCACCGAATCACCCAGCGGACACAAAGTGCTGCGGTGGATCGCACCGTGCTTTAAAGAGGCAAATTACCGGGGTATCTATTTGCGCCATTAACCTGCTCCCCCGCAGCAAAAGCTAATGCACGTGTCATCCAGGCTCACGCGTGCTGATGGCCAAAATGGGGAACCCGTCCCCCTTCTGCCTTCTCCCCCAGGCCCCCTCGGATCAAAATATTCAGGAAATACCTTGAAAAATCCGGGTATAACTTCAATATACAGCATGTTGTCCGCCATTTCGGTAGGTCTAGCAAAGGGAAACGAATATGTTAGAGAATTATTTTGGCTCCGGGCTCGCACCGACAGAAGAGCAAAAGCGCAGATTACTGGCCGTGCAGGCGGCATTGGAGCTTTTGAAGGCAACGCTGTCTGACACCAATGATGGCAACGGTGTTGAATACCAATTAAGGACGGCAGAGAAATACGTTGGCTCTCTCGCTGATGCCATTCAGGCTGCCGTAGAGAAAAAGTAACTCCACCACAAGGCTGAACCTGCCCCTGCACAATATTGCACGCTGAGATTGTGTGGGGGTTTCTTTTTGCCCTTAGCACATCGGACAGAGTAGCTGGTTTGCCTAACCTAAGGCCTCCAGGGGCATCCCTAATGCCAGCTAGCGACGCCGATCGGGAGGGAATGAGAGATGACACACACTTCTGACAGGGGAATTTTTGATTCCCGTTTTTTCTACCTTGGGTTTTGTTATTAATGACTCCACAGTTGGCAAACAGGGAAGAATGACATGAACAGAGCCGATTTCTCTCAACGTATTGCCAACCTGGGTAATCTTACCGATACCGACCGGCGTATTATCGACTATTTCGACAAACATTTTGAGTCAATCCCCTACAGCAAAGTGATTGATATCTGCAATGAGGTCGACATTGCCAAGTCAACCCTGGGGCGGTTTATGATGAAAATCGGCTTCAATGGCTTTCGGGATTTTAAACAGTCCACCACTGAGCCCGATCTTCTCAGGAATATTTCGCCCATCGAGCGATTTAATAAAAAGAAAAACACCAACAATGGCATTGAGTATATTGAAAAGCACTGTGGCGAAATCACGAATAACATTAACAACACGTTAAATAACATCAACAGAAAGGATTTGGAGAAAACTATTGCGCTGATTTGCGATCCGCAAAAGCGGCTTTATGTGATTGGCAGCGCCACGGCACATGCCTTGGCAGAATATTTTTATCTGCTCGGCAGATATATTAAAAAAGACATTGTGCTGCTGGATGCCAACATTGCTAATCTGCCACATAAATTAATCGATTCGCGCAAAGGTGATGTGCTGCTTGCCATCTCCTACTACCGCTTCTCCAGCGTGACCACACGGCTGATAAAATGGTTTTATCAGAATCGCGGCGATACTATCGTGATCACCGATAACGCCGTCAATCCGTTCAGCCACTTCGCTACCGCACTGCTGCTGATGGAGAGCCAGCACAGCGGGTTGTTCAGCAGCCGCAGTGCCGGATTTGTGCTGATTGAAGCGTTGGTGAATTACATGGGAGAGGTGACCGATAATGAATTGGGTGATAACTTCCACGTAATGGAATCCCTATTTGAAGCCTTTAACGTTTTTAATAAATAGAATCAAATCAGCGTTAATTCATAATAAGAGAAAATAACTTATTTATTTGCCAATGTGCGTATTGGCATCATTTTCAGCTAATAAAAAACATCTGCCATGATGGCAATTTATATCTGGCTTTTATTTTATTCAACGAGGTTTCTATAATGAGCAGTGAAAACAGAGAGATTCCTGTTTGCCCTGAGCAACAAATAATGACCACCCCACAAGGGAATTTATCTTTCCGCACTTGTGGAGCCGGTGAAACCATTATCTTCTTGCACGGTATTCTCGGCAGTTCTAAAGCCTGGCCGTTCCAATTTGCCGCACTTTCGCCCACTTACCGCATCGTCGCCTGGGATGCTCCGGGGTATGCCGACTCAGCGCTGGTCGCCGCTGAGATCGATGCCTATGAGCAGATGTTACATCACCTGATTCTGCACCTTGGTGATGAAAAAGTGTCCCTGGTTGGCCATTCAATGGGGGGAACCATTGCCAGCCGCTACGCTGCCCGGCATCCCGAGAGGATCAAAAATCTGGTTCTGTCCTGCACACACCCGGGCTATGGCGCACCAGAAACGGCACCGATCTCAGAAAAATTGGAAACCCGGCTGAAAGAGCTGGCTGAAATCGGCCGCGAAGCCTATGGCAGAAACCGCGCACGCGATCTGCTCCCCTTCCCCGACGTGCCCGCTGCGGTATTGGACTACGCGGCAGAGATTGCGGCACAAACCAATCTGGAAGGCTTGAGACGCGCAACGCGGATGCTGCAGTTGGCCGATAACCGCCCGCTGCTGCCGCAGATATCCGTGCCTACGCTGATCTTGACCGGCGAAAAAGACGGCGTGGTACAGCCAAAATTAAAAGCCGATCTGTTAGCGCTGGTGCCTTATACCCAGCACATCGAGATGCCCGGTCTGGGCCATGCGCCTTATTTTCAGGCTCCGGACTATTACAACGCCTTGCTGCGTGAATTTATCGCCAATCACTGAAAATAGGGGGCTACGATGACTGGATTTATCATTGGCATAATCATTACCGTTCTTGCCGCCTGGTTTATTATCAAAAACTATCAGCCGCAGGCCATATTGCTGCTGGCCGGGTTGAGTTTATTACTCATCACGGCAATCTTCTTCCCGGAACAGTCGATCCTGTATGGTAAAGCCAAGTCTATCGGCTGGGTCGGTGGGGATATTTTTGCCTTTGTTAAAGAATCCTTGACCACCCAAGTCGCCGGTATCGGCTTGATCATTATGGCGGCGGGGGGGTTTGCCGATTATATGGATCACATCAAAGCGTCGAACTCGATGGTGAATCTGTGTATCAAGCCGCTGCAGATGATCAAAGCCCCTTACCTGATTTTGGCGATCGGCTACATCTTGTCTCAATTGCTGCATGTGGCGATCTCCAGTGCGGCCGGTTTAGCCATGCTGTTACTGGTGACCTTCTTCCCGGTGCTGGTGCGTTTAGGGGTCAGTAAAGCCGCTGCAGCTTCAATGATCGGTATGTCGGCATTTATGGATCTCGGCCCGGCGGTCGGCACCGCTAACCTGGCGGCAAAACACGCCGGTATGGAAACAGCGATCTACTTTGCCCACTACCAACTGCCGGTCGCCACCGGGGTGATGCTGGTGGTGGCCGTACTGATCTTCTTCACCGCACGCTATTTTGATGCCAAAGACGGGCACGTGGTGGCCCAACAGCACCACCAGCCACAAACCGATGAAAACAGCGAGAAAGTCCCGGCGTTTTACGCTTTCCTGCCGATATTCCCGGTCATTCTGGTGATCGTCTTCAGCCCGCTCATCGTCAGCAGTATCAAGGTTGACGTGGTGACCGCCATGATCATCGGCACCTTACTGGCATTTTTCTGTGAACTGCTGGTCAGGCGGGATTTCAAAGCGGCCTGCAAAGGGATCCAGGTATTCTTTAAAGGGATGGGGTCGATGTTTACCAGCATCGTCTCCCTGCTGGTGTGTGCCGACGTCTTCGCCCAGGGGCTGCAAATCATCGGGGCCGTGGATTTCATCATCCACACCGTTCAGGCCGCCGGTTTTGGCTTCGGCAATATGACCGTTGTGATGGCCCTGCTGGTTTGCGTGACTGCAGCACTGACCGGCTCCGGCGTCGCCGCGTTCTTTTCTTTCTCCGGCTTGGCACCGGGCATTGCCGCCAAGTTTGGTGAAAGCGCCGTCAGCATGATTCTGCCGATGCAATTGATGGCGGGTATGGGAAGATCGATTTCCCCGGTTGCTGGGGTGATTATTGCGGTCAGTAAAGCCGGTGAGTGTTCACCCTTTATGATTGTCCGCCGCACGCTGATCCCCGCTGCGGGCGGGATGATCGCCATGCTGGTGCTGAACGGCATTCTCAACTGATTTTCACATCTTCAGGGCGGTAAACTCACCGCCCTAGCTAAATGCGTACCTAGTCAATTCTTAAATAATCAAACGGATATATATAACCTTGCGCTTCAGTTGTACACTCTCTATCAGCCACTTAGTGTGAAAGGTTCAGATTTTATTAACAAGGAGTGTTGATATGTTCTCGAGGATCATGTTTGTTCTGTTTGCAGCCGCCGTCTTGTTGGCGCTGATCAACTGGGAGCGGATGTGGGCGTTCATCCGCCCGATGGTGTAATTCCGTGGCACCATTGATAACGCCTCCTTGGCTTTATCGATGGTGCTTTGGATAGGCGTCAATCCCTCTCCTGTGGGGTACTGATGCTGGAAACGCTCCGCCCTCTATTTATGGCAATATCATTGCTGCACTCTTTGTGGATTTCCGTGATTAACAGCCGCGCTAAGGGTGGCAGCGTGGTTTGTTGACGATAAAGCAAACTGTAATGGCCATCAGGCAGTTTTTCTTTCAACGGGATAAAGCAAAAGAGATCTTTCATCGAATCCGTGTGTTCAATCAGCTTAGGGCTGATGGACAGGTAGTCAGCTTCTAAGATCAAATGTTCTGCCACCGCGACGGAGTCCCCTTTCAATATCGAGTTTTCTGTTTCGGCTTCCGCTGGGAAAAAAAGGGACTCGAGATCGTTGTAATATCCCGCATCGGCCACCGGGAGATACCATTTGGCATTGCGAAGCGCTGCCAAAGAGGTCGCCTGCGCCAAAGGATGGCCTTTTCTGGCAATGACACCGAATGAACAGGAAAAGAGAGGCTCTTCGATAAACTCCCCCAAAGAGATGGCGTTAGAGATTATGCCAATAAAGAAATCCAGCTTCCCTTCCCGCAGGGCGGGCAATATCTCAGACTGCTGGCCTTCGTAAAGCGTTATCTCTGCATTGGGGTAAGCCTGCAGAATGCCCGTAACGGCATTGGAGATAAATCTGAACACCTTGGTGTGGGAACAACCAAATGAGACACTCCCCTGGTGCAACTCCTTGACCTGCTTCACTTCGTTTACCGCAGTTTCTAACTCACTCAGCACCAGTCTGACACGGGATTCGAAGCGCCTGCCAATATCAGTCAGCACCATACCCTTCGTGTCGCTAACCATCAGTTTCGCGCCCAAGATCGTCTCCAACTCACGCAGAGAACGAGACATATTCGATTGAGTTTGATTTAGCACCTTTGCGGCCGCGCGCATGCCGCCATGTTGAATAATGGCCTCAAAAATTTTGAGATGGCTTACTGTAGGCAAACGCGACATGAGGCACCTCTGGGCTAATCAATTTAGAACCACTTTCCAACGCTCTTTCTAACCCCTAAATAATTCGAGTTGCATGTAGGCGGCAACTGAGTGAAGCTCTGGGAGCAACAACGTGAATGACTAAGGGAAGACATAAAGAGACATCAGCAAACACATTAAATATCAATATGATGGGATTTTTCTCATCAAAAGAAGAATCCTCAAACACATCGCTTCAATAAAAATATAGCAAAATAATAAGCTCATCCGTCAAAAATTAGCTGCAATCTTTCTGTACCTCTCATTTTATGAAAGAAATATTTTTTTACATATCAATAGATGAAAATTAACATATTGTTTTTATTAAAAAAAACAAAATCACCACCATGCTTTGGCATCGCGCAAAACAATTTTGACATCTCCCCAGCAAGGTAGAATTATCCTATAGTGATTCTCGTTGATGCGTTGGAAAGGGAATATCAGGATATTTACTCTGACCTAAGCTCAATTAAATACAGGATTTGTTGCAAATAACTCCTCCGGGGATTTATTTACTCAAAACCCTCACTTGAGATGTAAACGTTGTTGGCGTTTCTTGTCGATAAGGACGTCATTTTTATAGAAAAAGGAAAGTAGCTCATGAAAAAGATCATTTTATCTACCCTTGCTGCGGCAATTCTGTCTACCGGTATGGCGCAGGCTGCTGATGGTGTGAAAAAAGAAATTACTATCGTTGCTAATATCAACGATGCCATCTATGTTTCTAAGCCAGATGGCAGCACCTGGTATGATAAAGAAGAATTATATGCTACCGATTACCGCCAGACCGCATTTGCTTCTAACGATCTGCCGGTACGTATCTGGACTACCGACGATGAAGTCAACGTATCCCTGGTACAACCGCTGACCGTGTCTCGTGAGGATGGCGCTCAACTGTCTGACGTTGCTATTACTTTTGCTGGCAAGCCTGTGGTTCAGGGCACCGCATTGAATATCAAGCAGGTCAACGGGGTCGCGGGGGCTTTTGACAGCACTTATACGCTGAAAATCAATGCCAAGGCACCTACTGCCGCAACGGGTGGCAACAATGGTTCATATCAGGGTGACCTGGTTATGCTGTTCGAACCTAAAATCTAATAGTTAAAAATACTCTTTCAAATATATCCTGAATAATTCTAATTGCAGAAAGGCTAACGCCCATTCAATTAGAGGCATAATGGTTATGTAAAGCAACAGGGTTATTTTAGGTAACCCTGTTCTTTAACAGCACATAACGTTTATTTAAAAACACTCGGTCATACCCAAAGGAACAGTCTCAAAATACATTATGGCGTATTTATTATTAAGCCATTGACGGTGATTAATAATAAATAATTTCTCTGCTGGACATACCTTCTTTTTACGGAATAAAAGAGATGGGCAGAATTATCCCTGGATGGGCTACAGGTCTATTATTACTGGCATTGCCAGCCACAACTTATGCCGACAGCACTCAGATCGAGTACCAGGTCCCCGCTGGATTTAGTGACGCGGACCAAGATATCTCCATGCAGTTTTTGGCCACCCTGGATAACAAACCTTTGCCCGGTCCGGTGAGTTGGTCAGCACAACATAATCGTCTCACGTTTGATGAGGCGCTATACCGCAGAAACGGGGTATCAACCGAACAGATAGCCTTACTGAATAAGGTTCTTCCCCAGATCCCCTATGCGGTCTGCCCAAATGGTTGTGACTATACCGTCAGCGGCCAGACGGTATCACTGGACAAGATTAAACAGTCGCTGACCATTAACGACAGCAGTCTACGTTACGTACAGCCCAAGACCATGATGGGCTTTATCCACAATCAGTCGCTGAACGTGCGTACCGCCTCTAACGATTATCGTGCCGTTTCAGCTTACGGCCAAGGGTATCTCGGCCTGCCTTGGCAAAGTTACGGATACGCGGGGTGGTACTACAACGACAATAAGAATTTTGATACCCGGTCGACGGACCAAGGGGTCAGTACCTGGTATCTACAGAAAAACTTTGCCAATACCTACTTGCGTGGCGGACGGCAGGACAGCAGAGATCTGACGGCGGGCAGCGTCAGCACCTCGCTCAACCCCAGTTTTGACCAGTTCGTCACGCTGGGAAGCCAAGACAACCTGAAACGTGATAGCCAGTCTGCAGGCAAGATCGTGCTGTTTGCCAGCGCGGATGGTGACTACGAGTTCTACCGTGACGGGCGGCTTATTCGCCGTATACCGGCGGTGATTGGCCGTAATGAGATTGACTACAACCAACTGCCGGGTGGGTTTTACAGTGTGGAAATCCGTCTGATCAATCGTAACGGCCAAGAGATCAGCCGCGAGAATCAGCAGATTGCCAACGTCAATTACGGCGGCAGCAACGGCTGGTATGTCACGCTGGGTAAAGAGCTTGATACGCAGCGGAACCTGCTCAGTACGGGTGCCAACTTCCAGAGCGACTGGTTTGCCGCCAGCAGTTCTCTGTTTAAGGGCACCGGCAACCGCTGGGCGATGGAGCACAACCTCACCCGCCCGATGCAGATAGCGCAAGTGGATATCACACCAACGATTGGCCTGATGGCAGGGGAAAAAAGAACCGGGGGCTACGCCAGCCTGAGCGCCGGTAACCCGCAACTGGGGTACCTGTCTGCGTCGAAGTACCAGAATACGGCAGTGTCTGACTTTTACCCGGCGAATAACAGCACCTCACTGTCGTACAGCCGCCAATTCGGGCCAACACGCCTGGGTTACAACTACAGCCGCTATGCCAACAGTGAGCGCCATCAGTGGCAAAGCAGTTGGAACTGGCGTGGCAACGGCGTCTGGGCCGTGATCTCTACCGGGTTACAGAAAGGCGGGTACGACAGCGGCAGCAATAACTACGGGGTGTATCTGAACACCACCTTTATGTTGGATCGCAATACTGGAACCTTTAACGCCGCCTACAACAACGGCAAGTTACACACCGGGGGCAGTTACCAGCGTGAATTTGAAGACAGTTTTGGCACCACTCAAGCCGGTGTGGACTTTAGCGAGATCGGCCGTACCAACGCCGTTGGCCTAAACGCACAGCGTAGCGGTACGCGCGGAGATGCTTCATTGCGTGTGGGGATTGACGACCATATCACCAATGGCAGCTTCAACTATAACGGCATGCTGGCCGCCAGCAAAGACGGCATCGCGTTAGGGCGCACCAGTCCTGGTGGATCGGCAATGCTGGTCAGTACCCCTGATTTGGGGGAAGCGAAGTACGGCTTCAAGGTTGAAGGCTATCCTGTCGCGGGGGGCAGCACCTATGCGGTGCCGTTAGCAAGCTATCAGGATGTGACCTTCGCGCGGGCCCAGACGGTGGACACCAATATGGACATGAATATCCGTTTGCCCGCCAACGTTGTCCGCGCGCACCCAGGGCAGGTGTACCCGGTGAAGGCCGAGGTAGAACTGAACATGCTGTACAACGGATTTATGGTCGACAAATTGGGGGCACCGGTGAGCGGGATACTGCAAGAAAGTGGCGATACGGTCTATCCCAATGGCCTGTTCTCGCTCACCTCGTCAACCCTGCTGACAGAGGTGATGCTTAACGGCAAACAAGGGCGCTATCGCTGCGACATGAGAAAGCCGAAAGGGAACTACTACACCTGCACCCTGATTAACTGAATGATATTTATAGATTAATGATGAGAATACAGCCATGACTAACATGAAACAGATAAAGACGATCTTTGCCGTACTGGGCACAACCTGCCTGCTGGCCCTGAGCTCTCTGGTGCAGGCTGACGGGCAACTGATGGTGATGCCAGCACGCACTATGGTGGAGGGGCAGCAATCACGTACGGTACAGGTCAGCAATCTTGGGGATAAACCGCTGTATCTGAAGATTGATCTGATGCGGGTAGAAAATCCAGGAGAGAACCCAGAACGCAAAACGGCGATTGGCGAAGTTGCACAGCCAGAGATGATGGCCAGCCCCGCAAAAATCACGCTGGGCCCCGGCCAGAAGCGGGATATCAATCTGGTCGCCCTGAAAGTGCCAACCAAGGAAACCCTGTACCGCCTATACATTGTGCCAGTCTCTAGCATCAAGGTGGTGGGCAACGAGAGCAAAGACAAAATCACCGCTCCGCTGACCTTTGGCGTGGCTTATGGTGTGGTGATCCATCACCTGCCGCCAGCCGGGGTTCAAACCCATAGTTGGGCGCACCAGTGCACCGCAGGCGGCTTGCAATTGACCGCCACCGGTAATGTCAGCAGCAAGTTCCACAGCCTGCTGGCAACACCGGCCGGCAGCGTTCCTGCCGAGCAAAAGGTCTTCCCCGGTACGCCACGGGTGTTCCCGGCCACCTCCCTGAAAGGAAACGTTGATGGCCAACCGTTTGAAGTACGCTGCCCATAACGCCCTGTTTGGGATCGGGTTGCTGGCGCTGCCCTGGGGCGCGCCGCAGGCGCTGATTGATATCAGCCCAAAGGTGTTAGAGGTGGATGATGAGCAAGCGGTCGTTAACGTGATCAACACCGGCGATAAGCCCGAGTTCGTTACTGTCACCCTCTATCAGGTCACCAATCCTGGCGTGCCTTCAGGCGAAGAACAAACGATACCGCTTGGGTTGATCAAAGATCCGTCTCTCTATGCTACGCCGTTCAAGCTGTCATTGGGGCCGCGCCAACAAAAGCAGGTGCAGTTGAAAGTGCTGAAAAATACCACGAAAGAGAAGGTCTATCGGCTGGCGGTGATACCCGAGCAGAAAGCCAGCATCAGCGGCACCCAAGATAATGTGATGCTGGTCGGCTTGGGCTACATGGGGCTGGTGCGGCAGCTCCCCCCGGTTCAGACGACAGCCTGGCGCCATCGCTGCGGCACTGACGGGATCACGCTGGAGGCTACCGGTACGGTGCGCACGGCATTTACCGAACTGAAACAAGACGGCAAAGATCTGGGCGACTTTAACCTCTACCCCGATGCGCCACGCACGCTTGTAGCGAAAACGCTGAGCGGAAAGGTAGAAAGCAAGCCCTTCAACGTTACGTGTGGCGCATAGCTAACGGCTAATAACAGGGAATAGACACCATGAAGGTATGGCAAAGAATAATGGGAGTCACGCTGCTGCTGACCAGCGTAGTAACGGGTGCAGCTGATATCCCACTCGGCAGCGTGCCAGTCAGTATCAACCTGACTAATCTACCGAGGATCACCATAGAGAAACCGGGCGGTGGCTGGTATGACACTCTGGTGCTCAGTAACAGCGCCGGCAGCGACATCACCCGCTATCAGGTGCAGGCACCGGTACAGGTCAGCATTCGCAACGAGCGTGACTTTAAGGTATCGCTGGTCGAGCCTCTGGTTCTGACGCATGAAACAGACGCCAGTCTGGCCTTTACGACCGAACAGGTGGCCTTTGGCCTCCAGGGCTCGGCACTGCAGACGCTGGGTGCTACGCCGGTAGATTTCAGCAACCCGGCGCTAATAGGCGATACCTCGACGGGCAATTACTGGCTGTCGATAGCCGCACATCAACCGGTCGGCACCACGGGGACCATTGCCGGCAATTATAGCGGCAAACTGATATTGCTGTTTGAAGTGAAAATATGACGCTGTCGAGAACGGGCCATATATCAACATGGTCAGTGTGAAATGATATCTCCAAGATAAAGCCAATATACCAAGGAATTAAAATGAGCAGACGCTATATATCGCTTTCCCTATTAGGCACGTTACTCTTGTGTAATTGGGTTCCGACGGCTGCAGGCGTAAACTCCTATAGTACATCCCTGTCAAATTGTTATATGACGAAAGTCGGTGATAGCCAGTGGAAAGTAAGCTTTTACCTGCAATCAACCCTCAATATGCCTAGGGTAGATACTGCAAGTAATTACTTCACTGTCAAAATACCCAAACTGAGCGCAAACGGTTCCACAATGAACACAAGCGCGTTTGTCAGCCCGATTCCTTCTCTGGATTTCACATTACCTGCCGGTTTGGCCACCCAAACCCCATCGGGTTCGTCGGTTACCGTTGGGGATAACTACGGTGGTATTAATATTTACAGCAGCGGCACCGTTTCCTTCATTTTCTCCAGCAAAGACAATGGTGCCTTTCCAGCGGCACTGGTGAATTATCGATATGATTACACTACCCCAACAGGGGGGATGACTGGCTGGGGATATTACTGGTTTATACCGGGCATCACCAATGGTACCTGCACAAAAAGAACCGTAGCCACTCCCCCTACGGTCCCGCCGATCGATGAAATTGATCCGCCCGAACCGGCGTTCAGCCTGAAATCTACTGTGTGGGAGTTGAATACCGCTGATGTGGCAGATATACCGGATGTCGCCGCGGCAGGTAATGGTTTTGAAGCCTCCATCAAGAACCCGGCAAGCAACAACCTATGTATCAGCTATGTCACTAAAGGGGTAAAAAACAAAAGTTATGCGCTCAGCGTCAGCAACGGCTCAACCACTCAAGGCGGGCGCAACCTGTTTACAATGAATGGTGCTGCGGGGAGCCAACTGTTTTACAGGCTGAATTTGGCCAGCAACGATGGCGTCACGGCAAATAATGTCGATCTACCTGCCGCTGCGGCCAAATATATTACCCTGTCGCAAGCGGCCAGTGGCGTTGCCGATCGTAGCGAAATGTGCTGGACGCCCAAAATCAATTTATTCAGCAATGCGGCAACCGCTGCCGGAATGCATACCGATACGCTCAACTTTATTATTACCCCGCAGGCGTAACAGGTAATAGGCTGGCTCGCTTTTATATAAAGGAAAAGATAATGGAGAAGAAAAAACTACTCTTACACTGCCCTTGCCATTTTATTCAAATGGGCCTGGAAGAAATCTTCAGCCAAGAACCATTTACTGAGCAAACTGAAATCGTTGCCAGTGTATCCACGCTAAAGCAGTGTGAATATGTGTTGTTCAAGCAACCTGTTTTAGAAATGGTAATATTAACGCTGGACAATCACTGTTTTAACCCTGTCTCATTGCTAAATTTGCTCACTCAGTGTTTGCCTGGATTACACCCAAACAGCAAGATAGTCCTGATTGGCGATATTATCCACATGAAAATGCTGAAACGTTATTTAGGGGAATTAAATCATCCTTATATCTTCCTGGATATTTCTCTCCCAGTATTTATCATGCAGCAGCAGTTACATTCAGCCCTGCAAGTCTGTTTGCCGCCCGCCAAAGTGCAAAACAATAGAGTGCCGGGTGCGTCACAACTCTCTTCGCGAGAGAAGATGGTTTTGAATCGCGTGCTCAATGGTGAAACGATTGCGATAATCGCGACAGATTTACGGCTCCACTATAAAACGGTCAATCATTACAAACGCTCAGCGCTGTTAAAACTTGGTGTGTATTCACTCCCCATGCTGCTGATGCAGGATTATAACCGAAAAATGGTGGGGCATATTTTAGGCCACCTCAGCAAGAAGCATCATGAAAAAGCTATCCCCAGCTGAAAAATGGAATACGTTTATAACGGCTATTATCTATGAAATTATTGCCTAAAATTAATTACCTGCAGATATTTCAATTTATTATACAACACGGAAGTATTCGCGCAGCCGCAGTCGCACTGAATCAGACTCAGCCCGCATTAAGCCGGGCAATGAATGAATTGGAAAAAATGCTTGGTGCCCCTCTGATGGTGCGTGGCACCCGCGGTGTGGTACTGACCGAGGCAGGTAAGCTGTTTGTTCCCCGCATGCAGTTCGCACTGAAAGAGTTGGAGCGTGCGGTTAATGAAGTAGGTCATATCAGTTATTCCTCCCACGGTATGGTAGCGGTAGGCAGCTCTTCACTCCCCTCTTTCACCATGCTCCCGGCTGCGATTCAGAAGTTTCAACGGCGATTTTCTCAGGTGAATATCCATCTTGCAGAAGGGCACCTTCCTGAAATGTTGGAATCAGTACGCACTGGTACGCTCGATTTCGCCATTGGGGCAACGCTGACGGAAAATATGGGAAGAGAATTTATTACCGAACCCTTTTTCACCATGCCTTTCTGCGTGCTGGCGCGGCGCGGGCACCCTTTGGCAGAAAGTACGTCGCTCAAAAAACTGCGGAAAGCCAAGTGGTATTTACCCTCATCAACCATGGGTTATTATCATCAGCTCGGCGAGATCATTTTTCCTCACGGCCAAGAGAATGCCTCTATCGTCCGGGGAAATACTGCCGTTATGGCGGTGCAGATGGTACTGAGTGCGGGCTATTTGACCATTGCACCGCAAGAGATCTTACAAGTTCCCTACCTGAAAGAGCATCTCTGTTGCATTCCGATCGCGGAGTCATTGCCAGATGCCGCGTACAGCTTTATTTACTCTCAACATCTGCCGCTGACCACCGTAGCCAGAAACCTGATGTATGAGTTACGCAAGGAGTGCGAAAATTATCCCTGGAGTCTGAGCGATGCTTACGCCAGTTATTGAACCCTAGCCTACGCGCTACCAGGAAGACAGCTGGCCATTCTGGCTCAGCCGACTGATGGCTAATGAGCGCAGAGATCGATGCCACATCGGCGATCGTCTCTTCCTGGCACCCAAAGGGCTCATGCAAGAGGCCATCGATAAAATCACCGCGCTTTATCGATGGTACAATTCCACCGTTGGTTCACCACGCTCTGATTGGCAACGATCTGCAGCGATAATGCCGCATCCAGCATATGTGTGATGCTGTACTCCAGCACCACATCATCCAGGTTACTGGCGGTGCGCTCAATTCTGAACAGTGCACAACCCTGCTCGATGTTCAACAGATGGGCTAATTTGGCGTCGCAGATCACGGGTAAATAGCGCTCCGTTGCCTTGGTTGGGGAGTAACCGAAGGTTTCCCGCAATTGCTCATACAGCGGGCTGCCATTATCAACGTGGCTCAGATCGTTATACACCCGGCCATTTAAATAGGTGACCGCATGGCCAACCACTTTCTCGCCTTGCATAAACAAACGTTCAAGGCGCATCAGTTGGCTACCCAAATCCAGCCCCATCCGTTCGGCCACCTCTTGGCTGGCCATGATCGAAAGCAGGGAGAGGATCTCTACCTCCACCGGCGTGGCGGAATGGAAGGCCACCAGGGCCTCGGGCAGGTCGGTATAGTGTTTATGCAGTGCATCACGATTGATAAAGGTGCCTTTACCCTGCTCGCGGTACACCATGCCGATGCTGGCGAGTGAATCAATCGCCTGCTTGATGGTACCGCGCGCGACTTTAAACTCATCGGCGAGCAGCAGCTCGCCAGGGAGTTTATCCTCATAAGTAAAGGTGATGATTCGTTGCAGGATAATGCCTTTTATCCTGAGATACAGTGGGAGTCCGTCAGACTCAAACATACTCATGCTCCACTCAGAGGTAGTGTATTTGGCTCCTGTAAGCGTCAAGTATATCCTGATTTATCTGCTGATTACCGTCTATGTTTGCACTCGCCAGGATCGGCGGCGTGCGCTGTTGCTGCTGCATCAGTTCGCAAATACGCAACACCAGGCTGTTGGCGATGGTCGCCCCCATGATGGTCGACAACGGCGCGGCTTTTTGCGCCAACCCTGGCAGGCTGACGGCGGCATCGCCATAGTCGCATTGGTTATCAATGGTGATATCGGCAATATCCACCAATAGCTTGCCGCTGGAATGGCGGGAACTGACGCGCGCGGCGGTAGCCAGGCTGGTGATGGCGATCACCTTGGCACCCAGTGCCCGGGCGGCCAGCGCCACATCAAGGGTGATGGCATTGCGGCCAGAAACCGAGTGGATCAGCAACGTATCCCCTGCCTGCAACGGTGATTGCTCAATCAGCACCCTGCCCAAGTGTTCAACATTCTCTACCGCGCTGGTCAGCGTCAATGGCCGCACGTTAAGCATCAGTGCGGGCGTAAACAACGGGTTGACGATCGCCAAGCCGCCAGCGCGGTAGCTCATCTCCTCCGCCAGAATACCCGCATGGCTGGCACCAAACACAAACAGGTTGCGGCCAGCCAGCGCCGTTTCGGCCATCACTTCCGCCGCGCGATTAATCGGCTCCGGCTGCTGTTCCAACAGTGCCAATTTTTGCCGAATTTGCTCGTAATATTGGCTTAATGCCTTGCTCATCGCCTTCCCTCCCCCGTCAGAATGTCAGCAGCTTGGTCAACGCACTAATCAACGGTGCCAGCATAAACATATCGCTGTCACCGGCCCACAGTGCGGTATCAGGAATGGTGCTGCCGATAAAATAATTGACGCAGAAGTATTGCCCCCAGGCCACCACGGTGGAGGTAATAAACCCGGCCAACAGCGCCCCTTTGTACCCGCCGGTGATATTGCCAAATACCCCCGCCGTACCCGCGTGGAAGAAAATCACAATCATGCTGGGAATGAAAACATAGCCGGTATAGTGGCCAATCAGGGTGAGCCACAGCAACGAACCGATAAAAGCGCCAACGAAGCCCAGCACCACCGCATTAGGGGCAAAGTTGAACAGGATCGGGCAGTCGAGCGCGGGTTTGGCACCGGGCACCAGTCGCGAGCCAATGCCGTTAAACGCCGGCACCATTTCACCAATAAACATCCGCACGCCCAGCAGCACCACGGCAATGCCGCCGGTAAACATCAGCGACTGCTTTAACGCATAAATATAGAAACTCAGGTCGCCAGACTGCGCCAGAATCTCCGCGGCCTTGGGCGTGCCTTTGATTTGCAGAATAAAGGTGCCGATAAAGAACAGCAGCGACATGGTCAGCGCGGTAACCACGTTGGAATCGCGCAGGAAGCCGAGTTTTTTCGGCACCTTGATATCTTCAGAACTGGTTTTATTCGCCGCAAATACCTGGCCAAACAGCGCCCCCAGCAACGCAACGGAAGCCGAGGTGTGCCCTAGTGCTACGTTGTCGTTGCCGGTGATTTTACGCACCCAGGGCTGCACCAGTGCAGGTTGCAACGTCCAATACAGCCCCATAATCACCGTCAGCATCAGCGTCAGTTGCAGGCCGGAAATCGCCGGGTTGCTGTTCACCATCACACCGGCAAAAATCATGGTAGTCCAGAACATCATATGGCCGGTCAGGTAGATATATTTAAACCGCGTCAGGCGAGCCAACAGCAGGTTGAGCGCGAATCCCCCGGCGATGGCAATCGTCACGCTGCTGCCATAGCGCTCGGTGAAATGCACCTGGCCGATGATATTGGTCAAGTTCATTGAGCTTAAGCCGAACACTTCAGTCCAGATAGGCTGAAAGATCAGCAGCGCCGAGACGATAATACCCGCCCCCGCACCAATGATCAGAAACCCCAGAATGCCTTTCAGCGTGCCAGAGACAATATCCGCCAGCGGTTTGCCTTGTAATACCAGCCCCAGCAGCACAATCAGGCCGATTAAAATGGAAGCCTCGCCAAAAATATTGACCGTAATCCAGCGCAATACCCCCAGAAATTCACTCATGGCTATGCTCCCTGCTGCAGAATACCGGCCTGTTCCAACGCCTGGGTAATCTCTTTGCTGTCGATGTAGTTATTCACGATCACCACCGGGCACGGCATATGCCGCAGGTTGTCCACCAGCTCTGCATTGGTGATCACCACGTCAGCACTGGCCGAAGCGGCAGAAGAGACATCCATATGTTCAACCGAAGCCTGAATGCCGTGCTGCTTTAACACCGACTCCACGTTCATTTTAAGAATCAGGCTGGAGCCCATACCCAAACCGCACACCGTCAGAATTTTCATTGTTCGTCACTCCGTGTTAAGCCATCAAGATCGGGTTATACCGCGCAGGCCATCAGCCGATAAAGCTGCTCAGGGTCGCGGGAATTCATTAGCATATGCAGGTTATTTTCATCTGCCAGCAAGGTAACAATGTGTTGAATCAGTTGAATATGCCGATCGCTGCTGGTGGCAGATAACCCCAGCACCACCTGCACCGGATCGTTTTCGACATGACCAAACTCCACGGGTTCGCGCAGCCGTATCAGGCTGAACTGCGCCTTGATGGCACCTTGCTCCGGGCGGGCATGCGGCATCGCCAAACCGGGGGCAATGACAAAGTAGGGGCCAAACTCCCGGTAACTAGCCACCATCGCCTGCACATATTCCGGCTGGCAGGCCCCCGCCTGACACAGCGCCTCACCCGCCGCCTGAATCGCCTGTTCTGCGTTGCTGGCCGGATAATCAATACTGATGGCTTGCCGAACGATCATCGCCGCCTCCTTCTGCCAAATGAAGGCGGATGGAAGCCAGCGTGGCCTCCAGCGCCTGCTGCACAAATGCCTGCCCTTTCTCCTGGCTGGCACAACGCGGATCGCCCAACACCGCATAGTCGGAAAACTCGGTCCAGCGCACCGGCCGGTAGCGGAAATTTGCCGGGAAGCGCGGGTAGTGCGCGCGTGCCTGCGCCATATCAACGTATTCCGGCGCCAGCGCCAGCATCAGGGAAGTTTCAATCTCATCGGCATGCATATAGCCGGGGTAGGCAACGGCAGAGGTGCGCAATTGGCTCACGCAGGCGTCGATACCGGCCCAGCTATAGCTGAGCAGCGTAATACCCTGTTCCTTCAGCATTCTCGCCGCCGCTTTAATGGCGTCAAAGTTGCCGTAGTGCGCATTAATCACCGCCGTGGTCGCAATGCCATAGCTGGCCATATTGCGTGCCAGCGCCACCAGCAGTTGCACCAGCAGATCGTGACCAATATCGATCGCCCCCGCATGCCCACGCAGTGACCACACCTGGCTGTAAGGCACCACCGGCAGGCTGATCGCCGCTTCTCCCAGTTGCTGATCCAACAGGGCGCAGAAGCGTTCGGCCAGCAGATTATCGGTATCCAACGGCAGATGATCGCCATGCGGCTCAACTGCCCCCAGCGGCAACAGAGCGATCTGCGCCCTTGCCAGCGCCTGTTTGGCCTGCTGTTCATTGAATTCATGCAGCTTCATGGTGCCCCCTTAGCCGAAAGCAAAGTAACGGGCAGGGTTTTCTACCAGGAAGTCATGCAGCAAGGCTTCGCCATCCAGCCCCTCTTCCTGAGCTTCGGCAATAAACCGTGGCCGCCAATCGGCCAGGATAAACTTCAGCCCCAGGCCGCCTTTGCCGTAGTGGGCACTCATAGATTTACGGGCGAAATCGCCGCCGATTAAAATGTGTTTCTGATAGCCGCGTTTGCACAGTGCCAATATGGCCTGGGTGCGAATATGTTCTGGGTAGTATTTGATACGGCTCATCCCGTCAAAAGAGAGAAATGCCCCGGTGTTGGCAATCTGACGGTGTAACCACGGATCAGGGTTACGGTCCATATGAGCAAAACACAGGCGGGACAAATCCAGCCCTAAACCGCGGAAGATCTGTGCCTGCTCCAGCCCCATGGTGCCCATTTCCGTATGGCTATGCATCGGCGCGCCAGTGCATTGCTGTGCCCTGACGATCGCCTCCATGGTTTTGCGTTCCAAGGGGGAAATGGTGTTGTAGCCGGTACCGCACTTCACCACACCGGCGCGATAATGGCTCCCTTCAATGCCGGTAGTGACCTCATGACAAACGTGCTCCACCAGTGCGTCGATCGGCGAGCGTTCAATCCAGTCGGCAAAGGTCTGCGTTGAGCCGGGCCGGTTGCTACTCCAGAGGAACCCTTTGTTAAAGCCGCTGGTGGCAATCACGTGCACCTGCTGGCGCTTGGCCATTTCAGCGACGGCAACCACCTGGCGGCCATAGTCGGGGGCGGTGGCATCGTAAATGGCCCGCCCACCCGCCTGATAAAAATCCGCCAGTTCCCGCTCGGAAGCGGCAGGATCATCCAGCAGCAAATCGTCATCCTGGCGTTCTGCCCAGTAGGGGGGAATACAATAAATGTGATCGTGGCTGTAGGTTACGCCAAGTTGGCTGGCGTCAATATCACCGTTTAACGTGCGGATAGATCCCATGAGAACCGCTCCCTGGATCGGAAATAGAGGGTGTTCTCAACATAGGTTAGGATCACTTGATCAGTCAAGTGATCAAGCTCGCAAATTAACCAACCTGTCAACGCGTTGTGAGTACCCGCACTGCTGCAAAAGCCGTCGGCAAAATTCGCGGTTCGCGTTCGATGAGATAAAAACGATCGAGAGCAGGGCCAGCGAGCGCTGGGGTAGAAAGGATAGTCAAAGCGTTTTCCAAAGTGGCCGTGGGGCACCTCCTTATGCCCCGTTCAAATCTGCACGTGCTAAAAGGTAATCAGCGAGAGCGTAAATCCAAGGCCACATCGACGATCATATCTTCCTGGCCACCCACCATCCGGCGTTTGCCCAGTTCCACCAAAATATCCACCGCATTGATGCCATACTTCTTCGCTGCCACTTCGCAGTGGCGCAGGAAGCTGGAGTAAACCCCGGCGTAACCGAGCGCCAGCGTTTCGCGATCGACACGCACTGGCCGATCCTGCAGCGGGCGCACCAGATCGTCGGCGGCGTCCATCAAGGCATACAGATCGGTGCCATGGTTCCAGCCGAGCTTATCCGCCGCTGCGATAAACACCTCCAGCGGCGCATTGCCCGCCCCGGCACCCATGCCAGCCAGGCTGGCATCCACACGATCACAGCCCTCTTCCACCGCAGCGATCGAGTTTGCCACACCCAGGCTAAGGTTGTGGTGCGCGTGCATCCCGGTGTGAGTTTCCGGTTTCAGCACCGCTTTCAGCGCGCGGAAACGGGCGCGGATATCGTTCATATTCATCGCACCGCCGGAATCCACCACGTAAATGCAGGTCGCGCCGTAGCTTTCCATCAGCTTGGCCTGGCTGGCCAGATTTTCCGGCGTGGTCATATGGCTCATCATCAGGAAGCCCACGGTGTCCATCCCCAGTTCACGGGCATAGGCAATGTGCTGCTTTGACACATCGGCTTCGGTGCAGTGGGTTGCCACGCGTACCACCCGCGCCCCGGCGTTATAGGCATCTTTCAGATCGTGGATGGTGCCGATCCCAGGCAGCAGCAGAGTGGCAATTTTTGCGTGCTGGGTAACGTCTGCCGCCGCCGCGATCCACTCCAGATCGGTATGCGCGCCAAAACCGTAGTTAAAGCTGGAACCCTGCAGGCCATCGCCATGCGCCACTTCGATCGAATCCACCTTCGCTGCATCCAGCACGCGGGCAATGTCCTGCACGTTTTGCAGCGTATATTGGTGGCGAACTGCGTGCATCCCGTCGCGCAATGTCACATCTGAGATGTAAATTTTTTTCCCGTTCATACCCGTTCTCCCATCGCCTGAGCCATACGCTCGGCGGTTGCCAGCGCAGCAGAAGTCATGATGTCGAGGTTGCCAGCGTAGGCGGGCAGATAGTGCGCCGCCCCTTCAACCTCCACAAACACCGAGGTTTTCAGGCCGGAAAAACGGCCAATCCCCGGCAGGTTTAGCGGTGCTTCCGCTGGGATCACATCAAACTGCACTTTCTGCTTCAGGCGGTAACCCGGCACATAGGCCTGCACCGCGGCGGCCATTTCATTGATCGAGGCCTCAACTTTAGCCTGATCCACCGCCTCGCTGAGCACATAGACGGTATCGCGCATCATCAGCGGCGGTTCCGCCGGGTTCAGCACGATAATGGCTTTGCCCCGCACGGCTCCGCCCACCACCTCAATCACTTTGCTGGTGGTTTCGGTAAATTCATCGATATTGGCACGGGTGCCTGGCCCGGCGGATTTACTGGCGATCGAGGCGATGATTTCGGCGTAATGCACTTTCGCCACCCTAGAAACCGCCGCCACCATCGGAATGGTCGCCTGCCCGCCGCAGGTCACCATGTTGACGTTGCCCTGGCTGAGATTCGCTTCCAGGTTCACCACCGGCACGCAGTAAGGGCCAATCGCCGCCGGGGTAAGATCGATCAAGCGAATCCCCGGTTTGGCCGCCCGCAGCACGGCATCATTCTTCACATGCGCGCTGGCGCTGGTAGCATCAAACACAAAGTCGATCCCGGCAAACTCCGGCATGGCGATCAGCCCCTGTACACCGGCATGGCAGGTCGGCACGCCCAAACGACGCGCACGTGCCAAGCCATCCGACTCTGGATCGATCCCCACCAGCACGCCCATCTCCAGGTGTTTGGCGTTACGCATGATTTTGATCATCAGGTCAGTACCGATATTACCAGAACCGATGATCGCCACTTTTCTCTTACTCATGACGCGTTATCCTCATAAAAATAGGTCGCTACCGTGCCGACGCCGTCAATTTCTGCCTTAAAACTGTCACCGCATTTCACCGCCACCATCGGCCCTAACGCGCCGGTCAGCACCACATCACCCGCTCGCAGCGGCGTACCCAGGCTGGCCATGGTGCGTGCCAGCCACACCGCCGCATTGATCGGGTGCCCCAGGCATTCGCTGCCGCGCCCGGTAGACACCACCTCGTTATTGCGCGTCATCCGCATACCGCAATTCTGTAAATCCAGCCCGGCAAAGCGACGCGCTGGCCCCCCTAGCACATACACGCCACAGGAGGCGTTATCCGCCACGGTATCGACAAACTTGATCGACCAATCTTTGATGCGGCTACCCACCACTTCCAGCGCAGGCATCACCCATTCCACCGCGTTGCACAGCTCGTCGAAGGTGGTATCGGCATGTGGCAGATCGCGGTTCAACACCAAGGCAATCTCTGCCTCAATGCGCGGCTGCATCACGCGTGAAAACGCGATGCCCTGGTTATCGCCATAACACATATCGGCAAACAGCGTGCCAAAGTCGGGCTGATCCACCCCCAGTTGCTGCTGCACCTTAGGGTGGGTGAGGCCCACTTTGCGCCCCACTACGCGGCGGCCAGCGGCCTGCCAATGCTGTACGTTCAGTTGCTGGATGGCATAAGCCGCTTCGCCATTGCCAACGCCGAGGCGATCGCGCAAGGGGTCGATCACCTTGCCGCTGGCCTCTGACTGGCGTAACGCCTCAGCCAACTGCTCCAGACTGTAATCACTCATGACTCGCTCCCTGATTAATGGCTGAGGAAATCCAGCACCATGCGGTTAAAGGTTTCAGCATGCTCCCATTGCGCCCAGTGCCCGCAGTTGCTGAACACGTGCAACTGCGATCCGGCAATGCCCGCCAGCAGGCGCAGCCCGGTATCCATCGGCACAAAGCGATCGTTACGCCCCCAGACAATCAGCGTTTTGGCCTTGATCTCGCCTAAGCGCGGGCTGAAATCCGGGAACTGTTTCGGGTTAATCGCCAGGCTTTTGGTGAAGTTTTCCAGGTGAGTACGGTTCGCCAGAATATTGTCGAGGCGCGTTTTGAACAGCTCTTCGGTCAGATCGCTCGGATCGTAAACAAAGATATTCATCATTTTGCGCAGGTTGTCGATATTGGGCTCGCGGTACAAACCTTGCAGCAGCTTGATGCCTTCGGTCGGCATCGGCACAAACGGGCTGGCCCCGCCGGTGCCGCCGCCCATCAACACCAGCTTGCCAACGCGCTCTGGCCAGCTCAGGGTAAAGGCCACGGCGCTGTGGCCGCCCATCGAGTTCCCCAGCAGGTGCACCTGCTGCAGATCCAGCGCGTCCACCAGCCCTTTCAGGATGCGGGCATTGAGATCGGAACGGGAGCCGGTGCTGACGATCGAGTCACTTTTGCCCCAGCCGGGGCAATCCAGCAGGATCACCCGGTAACCGGCCGCCACCAGCGGTTCGATATTGCGGCTGAAGTTGGCCCAGCCGCTGGCTCCGGGGCCAGAGCCGTGCAGCATCACCACGGTTTCCGCGCCGCTGCCGCAGTCGTTGTAATGGATACGCAGATCGGCTTCGCCCTCACGGATTTGCACAAAGCGGCTGGTGTTTTCTTCAGTAAATAATGTCATGACTTTCTCCTGTCATTCTGGTGATTTCAGCGGCGTAGCGCGGCGCTGAGGGAGCCAAAACCGGTGATCCACTCCGGCAGTTCGCGGTAATAGCGGCCTTCCGCCTGATACGGGCCAAACGCCGAGAGCGCCGCAAAAGCGGCCATCCAGGCTTTAACCTCATGGGTCGACTTGCCCGCAATCTCTGACAGCTCCTGATTACCGAGCGCATCCAGTTCGCTGAGCTTGCCGCTGGAAAGAATGTCCATAAACTGGTTGTCCCAAACCGGGTTGAGCGGGTGCAGCGAGTTTTTATCCTCAACAAAGCCGCGCGCCGCAGAAATAACGCGGTGCTGGCGTGCCTGGCGTTCGTCTGGCGGTAAGTGGCGGCCGCTGCCCAGCAGGCGATCGCGCATGTGCGCGTCGGCCCCCGCCAATTGCGGCACCGGTGGCTGGTGTGATAACCCGCCGGAGCCGAGGAACAGTACCCGCTTATTGAGGCCACGGGCGAAACGGCCCACGGCCTCACCCAGCAGGCGCGTGCGCTGGAAGCTTGGCATCGGCGGTGCCACGCCGTTGACGAACACCGGCAGCACCGGGTAGTTCGCCAAGCCGCCGAGCAGATATTCCAGCGGCTGGGCAAAACCGTGATCCACCTGCATACAGTAGGAAACCGCCACATCCACCCCGGCATCCATCACCGCTTGGGCACAGGCTTCGGCCAGTTCGGCAGGAACCGGGATTTCGCCCGCCGCGCTGCTGAAGTCACCGATCGCCGTGGCCGCCGTGCCAATACAGAACGACGGCATCATGTCGTAGAAGAAACCGTTGTAATGATCCGGCGCGAACAGAATCACCAGTTCGGGATCGAATACGCGGATCCGCTCCCGCGCATCAGCAATGGTTTTTTCCACTTCCGCCAGCACGTCAGGAGCCGGATCAACGTACCCCACCAGCGGTGAGTGCGAGAGGCAATGGAGATAAGCGTTCATATCAAGCCACCTTATTTTCAATAATGGGAGTGAGCACCGGGGAGCGCAGCGAAACGGCCACGGCCAGGGCATCCATCAGGTTGCCGAGCGTTTGTGGCGTCGCCATACCGGCGATAAAACGGTCAGGGCGCAGCACCACGATCGAGTGCTGCTGGCTGGCGAACCAGTCTTTGAGCCGTCCGGTGGTATCGCCGAGGCAAATCACACCGGCCGGGCGTTGGCCTACGGCCGGTAACTGCACTTCCGGCACCACCTGAATAAACCGCGTACCCGCCTTTTGCCACTGGGTAATCTGCGCGTCGTTTAGGCCCCACTGCGGGTTACAGCCCCAGGCGATAATGGCAAAGTGCGGCCCGATGACGTCGTCCAGCAGCCGTTGCTGGACGTTTGCCAGCGTGACCTTCGGCTGAATGAACATGCGCCCGATCGGCGAGTTTTTTTCTTTGCTCGCCACCAGCGCACCGGTTTGGTATTGCGGCATCGGTTTAAAGCGCATTTCGAGGAAGTAACGTTTGACCGGCGGCAGGTAGCTGAAGGCCCAACTGAGGCCATCGCGCAGTTTGCCCTGCCAGCGATGCGGCGGCGCCAGCACATGCCCGGCGGTGACAGAAAGATCGATCATCGCTTTGGCATGATCGCGGCGTTCCTGCTGGTAGGTGTTAAGCAGCGTTTCTTTTGCCTGCTCATTGACCACCATCGCCAGTTTCCAGGCCAGGTTAAAGGCATCACGCATGCCGCTGTTATAGCCCTGCCCTTGCCACACCGGCATGATATGCACCGCATCCCCGGCCAGCAGAATACGATCGACGCGGAACTGCGCTGCCAGGCGGGCGTTGTGGGTGTAAACCCGCTGGCGGATCAGTTCCACCCGATCGGGATCGGGCAGTACCTTCGCCAGCAGTTCACGCATTTTTTCCGGCTTGCTCAGTGCGCTCTCGGTTTCACCCGGCATCACCATAAACTCGAAACGGCGCACACCATGCGGCAACGCCGCCGAAACATAGGGCCGCACCGGGTCACAGCACATATAGATATGCGGCGTGCTCAGCGGATCGTTGGCGATATCCACCACCACCCATTGGTTGGGGGCGGTTTTGCCCTCAAAGCTGATGCCCAGAGTACGGCGCACAAAGCTGCCGCCGCCGTCGCAGGCTACCAGCCAGGCGGCACGCACCGTTTCACGCTGGCCTTCATCATCTTCAATTTGCAGCGTGACGCCGGTGGCGTCCTGGCTGAACGCCATCAGGCTGCGGGAAAAAAGGCTGCGCACCTTGGGGAAGCGCTTCAGGCCATCAAACAGCACGGCATCCACCTGCGGCTGAATAAAGGCGTTGCGGCGTGACCAGCCAAACTCGTCGGTCATCGGCTGGATATCGGCAAAGCAGCGCCCTTTTGGGGTAAGAAAACGCATCGCGTGCCACGGGGTGGTGTGCGGCAGCACGTTATCGACCAAGCCGACGGCCTGAATGGTGCGCAGGGCTTCGTCGTCGATACCAATGGCGCGCGGGTAGTCGATTAGGGTATTGAGCTTCTCGATCAGCAGAACCTCAATCCCCATCTGGCCAAGATAATTCGCCATCATCAGGCCGACCGGGCCAGCGCCGACGATAGCAACCTGAGTCTGGTAATCGGCAACCAGACTGTGTTGTGAAGCATTGTTGTAGGGCATAGGTTACTCACTTGTTAACAATTTTTTATTGTTTTGGGAGTATATGAGGCGCTTTTTTCGCCTACAATGAAAACCCCTTATGCCGTGCACTAGGTGCACCACCATGTTTTAAAAGGATTTATTGAGGCTTATCATGCAACCCGACCACAATACCGAATACAAAACCGTGCGCGGCCTGACGCGCGGGCTGGCGCTGCTCAACGTACTGAATCGGTTGGACGGCGGTGCCAGCATTGCGCAGTTGAGTGCCATCACACTGTTGCACCGCACCACCGTGCGCCGCCTGCTGGAAACCCTGCAGGATGAAGGCTATGTGCGGCGCAGCCCTTCGGACGACAGCTACCAGCTCACGCTCAAAGTGCGCGAGTTGAGCGAAGGCTTCCGCGATGAGCAATGGATCTCAGCCGTCGCGGCCCCGCTGCTAGGGAAGCTGTTGCAAAAGGTGGTGTGGCCTACCGACGTCAGCACCCTGAATGTCGACGCCATGGTGGTGCGTGAAACCACTCACCGCTTCAGCCGCCTGTCGTTCCACCGCTCGATGGTTGGCCGCCGCCTGCCGCTGCTGCTGACCGCTTCCGGGCTGACCTACCTGGCGTTTTGCCCGGATCATGAACGGGAAGCGCTGCTCTCGCTGCTGGCCACCCGCGATGAGGCGGAATACCGCCTGGCGCGTGAGCCGCTCAGGTTAGGCGGCATCCTGCAACGCATCCGGCAGCGGGGTTACGGCGAGAACTACATGGGCTGGCAGCAAGAGCAGAAGATCGCCTCGATCGCCGTGCCCATCCACCATCAACAGCGGGTAATCGCCAGCCTGAACCTGGTGTATATCGCCAAAGCGATGTCCATTGAGCAGGCGGCAGAGCGCCATCTGGCCGCGCTGCAGGAAACCGCACGGCGCATTGAAGCGGGCATACGCCAGGACGTTTCTGGGCACGATGCGTAAAGCGCCCTCACCCTAACCCTTGTATGTTTGTAGTTGATGTAAAAAGATAGGTTGTACCGTGTTCTTACCCGGCGTGGCAGCACGTACGCCCTCTGGGACACCAAGCCCGTGGGAGAGCTTAT